>CAZDZX010000146.1:0-10155 GCA_964510005.1 uncultured Pirellulaceae bacterium | reverse complement strand
GGCACCCACAAATGGTTATCTAATCGCCAGCCGGACCTCTCGAACGCCGCTGTGTATTCCAAGCCTTGGGAAATCAACCCGCCATGTCCGAATTGTGCATCGTGTCGATCAAGCGACTGGGATCCAGGGGCTTAATATGCCAGCCATCGATGTCGTCCTTGAGATCGTACTGCTCTTGGTCGGAGCCACTGACAACATACAAGCGAATGTCAGACAGTCGCGAGGTTTCGCGAATCTGTCGAACCACTTCCGCGCCGTCACAGCGGGGCATTTGCATATCGACCAGAACAAACGTCGGAGGTGAGTTGTCTTCAAGATATTCGAGGGCCTCGATACCGTCTCCTGCGGTGACAACGTTGTATCCATTCATGCGCAGGATACCCGCCAGCATCTCGCGCTCATTTTCTTGATCTTCAACCACCAAAACCGTTTCTTTATCGCTTTCGAGGATTTTCGGTTCTGGGGTTGAGGGACGGGATCCGGACAACATCGAAACCAGTTTACTGAAAGCGTTTTCCACGCTGTCGAACTCGCCCGCGTCAATCTCCTCTTTCAGCAACTCAAGCGCAATACTAAGCAGATTGAGCTTATTTCGCATCTGATGCTGAGAGGCAACCGGCAATTCATTGATTGAGGCATCAAACATCCGCGAGATCGCGTTGCCATCGTAAACATGGCCTTCCTCTTCATCCAATTCATCTCGGATGATTCGAATCTCAGGAGGTGCATCGAATCCCAGTCGCACTGACGACTCATTGCAGCGGATAACCTGAATAGTGACTCCTAAACCGGGAAGGAGAACTTTTTGGTCTTTCTTACGACTCAGTACAAGCATTCTCTCGCTCCACCTGAAGAGTTGGGCGAATCTGCGTCCTGCAGTCCAAACCTCTCAAGTAATAAAATCGCAATCCGTCACGAATCAAAATTTAGTATCTATCTCTAGAAATCCCCAGTCAAGCTCGAAATGAGCAAACTGTACCGTCAGCCACCACGGGATTCGATATGCTTGTAAATAAGGTCGTTCAGCACCGAAAAGTTAAGCGGTTTAACAAGGTGATGATCGAAGCCGGCGTTGAGAATCGCATCCCGTTCCGAATTCTGACCATAACCGGTCAGCGCAACAAGCAGCTTCCCATCCCACAATTGGTTGGAGCGAATCTTCTTGGCGACTTCGTAACCGTTCATTTTTGGTAGCCCAATGTCGATGACTGCAACTTCGGGCACGAATTCGTCGAATCGGACCAGCGCATCGAGTCCATCTTCCGCCGTGGCGACTTCAAAACCCCGACGGCGAAATGATTTTGCCAGCATGTTCAGCGCATCACGATTGTCTTCCACCAACAGCACCTTGCATCCGCCTTGGACCTTTACGTCTTTATTTTTTTTGCTTTCCGAGGGCAGCGTGGTTGTCGGGAGTCGAATTTCGAAGGTACTGCCCTGCCCGGGACCGTCGCTGGCGACCGAAATCAAACCTTGATGGGCCTCCACGATCGTCCGGGCCAATGACAGCCCGACTCCCATGCCACCCTTGGATCGATCCAGCGTTTCTTCGGACTGCACGAACAGATCGAATATCGAATCGAGGATCTTGTCGGGAATTCCTAAGCCAAAATCCGCAACGGAAATGACGGCTTCTTCGCCCTCCAAGCGAATGGAATACTTGATCTCCTGTTCAGGATCGGAAAATTTGGAAGCATTGACGATCAAATTAATTTGAGCTTGAGTCAGCCTAGCGGGATCCCCTAAGACCCGGAGGGGACTGCTGGGGATCGAGCAGGTTAATTTTTGTTGCTTCGATTCCAATTCGTATCCCGTGGCCTCAATGGCGGCATCGGCCAATTCAGAAAGATCAACGACTTCTTTGCGAAACTCGATTTCGCCACGTCCGAACCGGGCCACATCCAAAAGGTCATCCAACAGCCTTGCCATGTGGCGCGTCTGACGACCGATCACCCGCGTCTCCTGCGGGTGGGATTCTTGTCCTTTTTCATGTTCCGCTTCCAAGCTTTCGACGGCATTCAACACGGCACCCATCGGATTGCGAAGTTCATGGGACAGCATCGACAGAAAATTGTCGCGCAGCCGAATTCCTTCGTTGGCAAACAGTTCAGCTTTTTTACGATCCTGAATATCGGCGACCGACCCCGTCATGCGAACCGCCTTCCCCGATTCGTCATAGTCCACGATCGCGCGGTGACAGTACCAACGATACTCGCCAGAGCGATGCTTCATGCGATACTCAAACACCTGATGAACTTCCACGTAGCAGCGGTCTTGGCTGGGCAGCGTGGTGGCAACAATTTTGGCACGATCATCGGGATGGATCCGTTTCAGCCATTCCGAATGAAGTGATGGGAACGTATCGGCTTCGAATCCCAACAAGGTATAACAAGTTGGCGACCACCACATCTGTTCACTACTCAGGTCCGGCCAGTCCCAAGTGCCATCACGATTGGCTTTGATCGCCCGCTCGAATCGCTCTCGTTCTTCAACAGCAGCACCCTGGGCTTCCACCAACGAAGAAATGTCAATCAGCGTCAGCACGACGCCAGCGGTTTCTTCATGAGCTCGGTACGGCAGGACTCGCATCAAAAATTGTTGGTCTTTGCTGTCTTGGACGTGCTCCTCCCAGACCTCGCCAGACTCAAGCACCTTTTTCGCTTTCTCATTCAAGTCTTCGCAGTTAATGCTGTGCACAAATGCACTGATGTCGCGCCCCAAATCATGCGGCAGCAGGTGAAAGACTTCTGCAATTCGGGGCGTGAATTTGCGGACGCACAGATCTTCATCAAGGAACAACGTGTGGACTTCGGTGCTGGTGAGCAGGTTTTCAAAGTCATTGGTCATTTCGGTCAATTCCAGAATCTTTCGTTGATACTCGGAATTTACGGTAAACAACTCTTCGTTGACACTGTGCAGTTCTTCGTTGGTCGATTGAAGTTCTTCGTTGGACGCGATCAACTCTTCGTTGGTTGCCTGAAGTTCTTCGTTGCTGGTTTCCATCTCCTCGACGGAGGCTTGCAAGTTCTCTTTCGTGTGACGCAATTCGCGTTCGAGGTTGCCCAGCTGGGCTTTGGAAACGTCATCCAGTTTGATCCGCAGCGTCGTGTCAAAATCCTTGACGGCCAAGCCATCGCTGAGCGGCTCGAGGGAAATGACGAACTGACCCGATTTCCGCTCGGCTCCGATGGGGGCGACGGTCAATTTAATCGACTGAGGCCCGTCAGGTGTTTTCAGCTGCAAGCTATCGTAGCAAACCGGTTCGCCCTGCTTGTTGACTCGTTGGATCGCACCGACAACGGCCAGTTTCAGATCGTCATCGACCAGATCGAGCAAGTTTGTGGAAACGTTGCCATCGGTTAGCGAGAGGTATTTTCCGGCGCCACCGTAGAGCTGCAAAACTCGTTTGTTTTGGTCAATCACAATCGCTGCCGGCATAAACTGTCCCAGCAGCTCTTCCATATTCGCAAGCTTCTCTCTGCTTTCGGGAGAGAACTGCTGTTTGGGGCGCTCCGCGAAACGCGTCTCCTGAGGTCGCAAACTGAGTCCGTACAGCCCCGGCACAGAATTGGAGTCATCTTTCTTGCGAAAGATGCGGTGCTTTTCGTGGATCGTTTCGAAATCGTCGGTTAGCGCTCCGGGACTTTCGCTAGAACCCAGCATCATGACCCCGCCGGATCGCAATCCAAAGTGAAACAAAGAAATCACTTTCTTCTGAGAGGATGGCAGCAGATAGATCAAGAAGTTTCGGCAGGTCACCAAACTGAGTCGCGTGAAAGGCGGATCCTTGATGAGGTTCTGCGGCGCGAACACAACCATCTTGCGGATCTTTGGCGAAATCAGATAGCCCTCCTCGACTTCGGTAAAGTAACGCTGCCGACGTTCAGGCGTCATCTCCTGTAGGCTTTCCACCGGATAGGTCCCATGATTCGCTCGTCGAATTGATTTCTTGTGGATATCGGTGGCAAAAATCTTGACCTCCAAATCCAGTTTCAACTCTCGCATACATTCATCAACGAGAATCGCGATGCTGTAGGCTTCTTCCCCTGTCGCGCAGGCCGCAATCCACACCCGAAACTCGCTGCCGGGCGGCAGTTCGGACATCATCTTGGGAAGCACATCGTTGGCAAGGGTTTCAAAAGGCCCCACGTCGCGGAAAAATTTGGTGACTCCGATCAGCAAGTCCCGATAAAGCTGATCCAGTTCCTCAACATCGTCGTCGAGTCGCTGAGCGTATTTGGCCATGTCGTCGATGGTATTGTCCATCTCGATCCGGCGCTTGACCCGCCGCCCAATCGTCGTGGGCTTGTAGTGACTGAAATCGATATGGTGCCGCCGATGAAGAGCTTGAAAAATAAGTTCCAAACTGGAAGCCGACGCCGAGGCTTTGTTTCGAAACGCGTCGCGATTGCGATGGGTCGAATAGTCCATCAGCACGTCGGCGATCTCTTCCGGTTTGACGATCACGTCAACCATTTGAGTCTCGATGGCGCTGCCGGGCATGCCGTCGAATTTCGCGCTTTCGGGAGATTGAACAATCACCAATCCGCCGGCTTCGTGAATCGCAGGAACGCCGCGAGAGCCATCGCTGCCGGTTCCCGAAAGTACAATCGCCACACTCTGGTGGCCAAAGTCGCTGGCCAACGAGCGGAAGAACCGATCGATCGGCAGCGAGAGCGTTTGTGCCGCAGCCCTTTCAGTCAGCAGCAGCCTGCCGCCAGAAACAATCATGTCTTGATTCGGCGGAATCAGATACAGCGAATTGGGCTGCACGGTCATCCCGTTTTCAACACGATAAATCGCCATGTTGGTATGACGTGCCAACAGTTCGCCCATCAGACTTTTGAAGTCCGGCGACAAGTGTTGAACAATGACGAATGCGAAACCGCAGTCCTTCGGCATTGCGTCAAACATCAACTCCAAAGACTCCAAGCCTCCGGCCGACGCCCCAACGCCTACTACAAACAAGTCCTCGTTTTCCAACGCAGTCTCTCCCTGAGCGGATGGGTAGCACAGAGCTTGTCTTGAACCCTGAACTTGAACCGGATTAACAATCCGCTCCAACCACGCTTAATTAGTCGAGTGTATCGAGTCTTGTACCGCAAAGCCGCCAGTATCTAAACACCCTGTGCTTCAACATACGACTTAACGAGAGAGTTTACCAGAAATAGCGAGTTTGTTTCAATAATCAGGGGCTGAAACTGAGATAAAATGCGAAGATCAGGCAACACCAGACGAGCAGGGCTTGGCGATGCTACAACTGACTGAAGGCATGGTTCGCGCGAGCGTTTTGGACAAAGCAAATCTGGGGCAGCGAAATTCGCTGGGGCTGACCGAGTTAGGCGGGCTTAGTCAAGGCAGACTTGGCTCTCGTATTTCAACCAAATCGCCGATGTCAACATGGTATTGAGTTTGCAGCACCGCCTTTAGTTCAATACTGCTCCAACGAGTTGGACATTAAGACGACTTACTTGGCTTAGTGTTGCAAGCCAAATGCCCTTCGGCTCAGGCCAGTGGCCGACACAAACGACAGAAGAATGGGGTTCGCAATTCCGGATTGCTCGCATCCAAACCCTCGTTGTGTCGCCCGCTGGGCTTTAAGAAACACTTTTCCCGAAACCGTTGGCTTACGCCAACGGCAATGAATGTGCCGCCCTCCGGGCTAAAAATTAGACAGGCTCCAACAAACGACTGGCGCTTCGTCGCTCGAAAAAACTGCAAAGCCTAAATCTCGATTGAGAAGTACTAGCCTTTAGGCGGAATGTGGAGTGCGGGGTGACTCGCCTGCAAGATCGATCCGGTCTGCCAGCGATGCAAGCAGTTAGGAGCAGTTTCTGCACGACCTCAGATGTTTCACAGCCCTTAAAAAGTGTCAACAATACCATGCCATTCGGCCGTCCCGCACCTGCTTACGCAGAACGGGCACGACATCTATCGAAGCGCGCTTTGAATGGAGTGACAAAGCGCTCTTGTTTGGTTGAATCCAGCACGGCAAACACCACGTTCTCGAACGTGTCGGCAAACAGCCCGTCTTGGGTCAGATGTTCTCCAAACCAATTCGCCATGTCTTGGGGTTCATTGCGAAACACTCCGCACCCCCACGCGCCCAACACGATGCTGCGACATCCATTGATGGCAGCAACCATCAAAACGTTTGATATTCGCTCCCGCATTACCCCGGGAATTTTTGACAACTCGGGGCTACGGTTGTCCAGCGGACGCCGATTGACGGAGGGAGAAGTGATGATCGATGTGCACCAAGGATCATCAATCAGTTCATCCGCGTCGTTTCGAAAAACAGGCACCGCTGGCGAGAAAATCATGTGCTCGGTATAGAACGATGAGCCACAATTTCGATTCGCTTCGTAGTACGGTTGCATGGGATTGATCGAATCGTAGAGCGCCGAAGCACGGGCAAGGCACTCCTCCTGAGCCTGTGATCCGCTCAGGAAGCCGCCGCCCGGATTTTTTGCCGACGCAAAATTCAAACAGGCCACGCCGGCGTTAGGGAAATTCCCCGCGCCAACATCAGCGGCTTCGGTGGTCAATCGATGGGCCGCAGCAAACGTCGTTGCATTCACGACTTCGAATTTCGTTTGAAATCCCGACTCAGGGCGGTTTTTCGCGAATTGATCGGCGACATCATCAAAGTCTGCCGGACGATAGAGCTTCGTGCCGGCAATGCAGTCTTGGACTTCGTCGCGGATAAAGACTCTCTTTCCCGACAGCGAAGTGTATTTTCCTGAATCGACAATCTTTAGCGTCTCTTTGGCGATCGTTGCTCGTTGGGACCTGTTCATGGCTTCCTCGCAGAATCGGGTTCAGGGAATTGGATAAACTCGGGTGGCACGTTGTCGGTCAGCCAAACATCGTTGGCCGTGACAAAAAACTGATAGCCTTTCTTATGCATCTCGCGGGCACGGATCTTTAGCAACACAGGTTTTCCATGTCGCCCGCCCACGTCGACCGCAAGACTATCGTCGACATGCAAATGGACGTCATGGCGATTCATCTTTTTTAGGCCCGACTGGCGAATCAACGGAATCGAATCGGTCGACGATCCATGCATCAGGTATTCAGGCGGCACCGAAGGGCTTAAGCCTAAATCAATTTCGACACTGTGGCCCTGTCGAGCCCGAATGCGATGGCGAGCATCATCAAACTCGAAACGCTGCTTGTCGTTCGAGCTGACGACTTCTTCCAATTGAGCCAGCGATACGTTTTGTCGGTGTTTGCTATTCTCCATCGCGGTCAAAAGGGTTTCCACTTCGACCCATCCGTTTGGATCCAACTCAATTCCAATGGTCTCGGGTTGGTGACGGAGCACCAAGCTGAGAAATTTACTAATTCGTTTTTTACTTTTTTCGTTCATTTTCTTTTCCTACAAACTGTTTCAAACCACGATTTCAACACCCGCGGCTTTCATGTCTTTGATTGCTTTTTCAGTATCGCCGCCGTTCAACTCGACACCGCGACATCCCTCTAGAATGAGTCGCGTTTTGAATCCCAAATCCGCCGCATCAAGAGCCGTAAATTTCACACAGTAGTCTGTCGCCAATCCCATGATGTCGACCTGTGTGACACGCTGGCTTTTTAAAAGTTCGGACAGTTCCGTTGCCTTGCGACGTCCGTTGTCAAAGAAACCGCTGTAGCTGTCGATTTCGACGTCGGTTCCCTTTTGAACAATCTGGTCGATCTTCTGATCGCTCAGTTCGTCAACCAACTGGGCGCCGTGAGTTCCTTGGATGCAGTGTTCAGGCCAAGCAATTTGATTCAAGCCATTGAGTTCAAATGAGTCGCCGATACTGACACCCGGGTGCGTGCTGGCAAAACTGCCGTGATTGGCCGGATGAAAGTCCTGAGTCGCAACCACAAATTCGAATTCCGGAATCAGGCGAAGCGCCACTGGGACAACTGCATTTCCGTCGGGAACGGCGAGCGGACCGCCGGGCATGAAGTCGTTTTGCAAATCAACCAAAATAAGTGCTTTCATGTTTGCACGCCTGCCTTAAATTTCAAAATTGAAACCTTGCTTTTCCATTCGCCGGTAGGACGCTTTGTCGAATCGATAGAGTCGTGCCGCGCGATGCGCGACATCTTTTTCGACTTCGTCCAGTTCCACAAGAATCCCCATGCCAAGGATTTTTTTGCGAAAGTTCCGCTTGTCCAATTCACGGTCAAGCACGATTTCGTAAAGCTGCTGTAACTGGCGAAGCGTAAACCGCTTGGGCAACAGCTCGAAACCAATCGGTTGGTAACGAACCTTCCCGCGAAGTCGCTGAGATGCCATTTCCAGAATCTGATCGTGATCAAACGCCAGTTTCGGCAAATCATCCAGCGAAAACCACAGGGCCTCTCGGGCATCGGTGGCGGCTTTGACGCGATGCTCCGATAGTCGAACCAAAGCGTAGTAGGCTACCGTGACCACGCGTTCCCGCGGGTCGCGATCCAAATCGCCGACGGTGTAAAGCTGCTCTAGGAAGACTTTTTCTAGGCCGGTTTCTTCAGCCAGTTCGCGGCGGGCTGCGTCGTCGACGGTTTCATCAACCCGCACAAATCCGCCTGGCAACGCCCATTTCCCCTCAAACGGCTTGAGGGCCCTTTCGATCAGCAGAACTTTCAAGTCTTCGTCGTCCAACCCAAAAACAACGCAGTCAACCGTCAGGGCAGGGCGGGCGTACTCGTAAGAAAACGTCATACCGATGCCCCTTGATCCAACCCTCTGGCCCGAAGCACTAGAGTCGATTTGAGATCGTGCAAGTTCGCTTCCAGACCGACGGGATAGCGATGCGGATGGTTCAGCCTCAGAATTCCACTATGGAATTTTGATAGCTCGCATTGAACCCGCGCGCGAATCGTTGCCAGCGTTTCAGATTCGTGAATCGGTTTCCCATTTTTAATTTGAGGAACCAGCAAATCTTCGAAATCCAGATCCGCTTCCATCTTTCTGCGACGGGTGTTGTCCAACGGATCCACGATCAAGCTCGATGGCCCCTGAAGTTCGTTGTAAACCATGTCCGCCTTCGCTTCCCCTCGCTGCGAAAACCGACGGACCTGCAAAATGCCAGGCGTTGAGGTTTTAATCAACTGTTCCGAAAGCTTAACTTTTGGAACCCACTGCCCATCGACCTCTAAGGCCGCCAGTTTGTAGACTCCACCCAAAGCCGGTTGGTCAAAGGCCGTCGCCAAACGAGTGCCGACGCCCCAGACTTTGATCTCCGCTCCCTGATGCTTCAGGCTCTCAATCAAATGCTCATCCAAATCGTTACTGGCAACGATCTTGGCGTCCGCGAAACCACCGTCGTCCAATATCTTTCGGGCCTCGATGCTTAACCAAGCGAGATCGCCCGAATCCAGTCGGATTCCCAACAGGGAATGACCTTTTTCACGCAAGTACTTTCCAATTTCAACGGCCTTGCGAACGCCCTCCAGCGTATCGAAAGTATCAACCAGAAACACACAGTTGTTGGGCATCGCATCGGCGTAAGTGCGAAAGGCTTCCAGTTCGTTGTCAAAGGACATGATCCAACTGTGAGCATGGGTTCCTTTGACGGGGATCCCATAGATCTTGCCGGCCAACACGTTTGATGTTGCGGCACAGCCACCGATGTACGCGGCCCGACTGGCCGAAAGCCCGCCATCAATGCCCTGAGCCCGTCGCAAGCCAAACTCCAGCACAGAGTCATCACCGGCGGCGCGACAGATGCGAGCCGATTTGGTGGCCAACAGGGTTTGAAAGTTCAGCAGATTCAGCAGGGCTGTTTCCAGTAACTGGCACTGCAGGATTGGCCCCCGGATCCGCAGCAGCGGTTGATGCGGGAACGCCACCGTTCCTTCAGGCATCGCGTCGACATCAACGCTCAATTTCAGGTTTGCTAGATAATCCAAAAAGGCATCATCAAACAAGGCTTCGCCGTCCTCGCCGACGAGCGTTTTGAGATACTCGATGTCATCGCTCTGGAACTGGAAATCGCGAATGTAATCCAGCACCAGCGACAACCCAGCGGTCACCACAAACCCACCCTCGAACGGGTTGTTGCGAAAGAACCAGTGAAACACGGCCTGCTGGTCGGCCCGGCCCGATTGCCAATAGCCATAGGCCATGGTGAGCTGGTACAAGTCGGTCAGCAGCCCCAAGGAAGTTGCGTAAATCGG
>CAZDZX010000145.1:0-10319 GCA_964510005.1 uncultured Pirellulaceae bacterium | reverse complement strand
AAAGCGAACGCTTGCAGGGGCGAAGCATGCTCATGCTTCGCGTGAGCATGGCACCCATAGGGATTCGCCTGTGATCAAACGCGTAACGAGCAAAAACCTTCAATAATCTACAGCGATTGCAAAAACGGATTGGATTTCCTTTCCGCTCCAATCGTCGATGGCTCAGAGTGCCCACAAATAAACTCGTAGTCATCATCCAGAGTCATCAACTTGCTGGCGATGCTATCGAGAAGTTGCTGATGACTGCCTCCCGGCAAATCGGTTCGACCGATCGACCCCCGAAACAGCACATCCCCCATCAAGATGAATTTATTGGCGTGGTTAACAAACACCACATGCCCCGGCGCGTGCCCCGGACAGTGACGCACTTCAAACTCCAACGAACCGACCGTTAGCGTTTCGCCTTCGCTCAACCATCGATCGGGACTGGCGTTAAACATTCCACTCAAACCATAGCCCGCAGCCATCGTTTCAATGTTATCCAGCAACATCTTGTCGTCTTGATGGGGACCGATGATCTGGACATCGAATTGTTTCTTCGCTGCTTCGGCGCCACCAGCGTGATCGAGATGCCCGTGAGTCAGCCAGACCGCTTCCACCTTCACGCCCAACCTCTCAACCGCGGCAGCGATCTTTTCAACTTCACCGCCCGGATCAACCACGACCGCCACTTTGGCTTGGTCGTCGTAAACGATCGAACAGTTCTGCTGATATTCGGTAACAGGAACAATCTGGATTTTTAGCATCTGATCTAATTCAAAAACAAAATGGCATCCACTCCACGCGGAAGCAAAACCAAACACGGCATAGCCTTCCAACCTGTGGAGGAAAAGGTGGACGATCACAGGCTGGAAGCCGATGCCACCAGCACTGCGATTTTATTTAATAAACCGGTTCGGCAATTCCGGATTCGTCGACTTCCCAGGGAAGCCAGACAACCGCAAACTGCTCAACCGACAGATCGCCCTTCCGGGGAGCCAATGTCAGTTCCTCAAACTCGAGGTTCTCCACCGCAAGTTTGTCTTCCACCTTTTCGACCTCTTCCTTGAATTCATCTTCAAGGGCCTCGAATTTGTGGTGCAGGTCTTCCAGGTTATCTTGAGCGCGGCCAATGTCGCTTTTCTCTTTCGACGATCGCCCGAAGGAACGCATCGAACTTTGAGCCCGTCGAGCGTTGGTCACGCTGACGGTCTTCCGCCCCAAAAACGCGCTCATCAATGTCGTGCCGACCGACAGCACGCTGTTCATGCGACTGGCCTTGTAATCCGCTTCTTCTTTTTCGACCTTGTCTTCGGCGCGGCGAATCCGGTCGCGAATCGTCGTGAACTTAGTCGCATATCGCTTGCGAAGCTTCTCAGTCGCTTCATCACGACGCTCCGAAACCATCTGCTCCAAACGAACCTTGAAGTCCCCCAGAGTTTCTCCCGGAGCACTGTACATTTTCATGTCCGGACATTTGTAGACCGCCATCGGAAGATCCTTATACAGATACTCCTTGAACTCCTTCTCCCAACGCTTGTAGTTCTTGGCCTTCTGCATATCGGTCGGCAGTTTGGCAAACTGAGCTTCGCCATCGGCTTCCCGATAGATGTCCAGATTTTCTAAAACTTCTTCGGCTTCGTCCCAAACCTCATCAGGCGTCTGGCCTCCAGTGATCTGAGCCAGAAATGTTTTCTCTTCCCATTGGTCGATTTTGTAAGTCGCACGAACGTAGTGCAACTGCCCTCGCGCCAGCAAAGCCGGACGATAGACCAGTTTTTCGCCCTCATTGATACGACGATTCGGTTCGACAAACAGCTGATCAATTTCAGTCGGAATCAACTGAGTCTGATCAACTTGGGGTTCCATGCTGGCGACCGGTTCGGCACCGCCGCGGGTCACGCGACTTTCTGAAAGCGATGTCGCCACGGCTTCGCGATCGTAAGCCGGATCCGCGTCCACCAGTTTTTGAATTTGCGTCCGCGTCAACGGACCGCGAAGATAGGACATGGCCCATCGCGTTTCGAAAACCGTTGGCTGATCGTCGTGCACATTGTTCATCAAGAACACGCGATTGCCCAACCCGGCAAGGATCTCTTCCATCTGCCCGCGATCAAAGGCAGCCCCGGCGGTGGTTGTGGCCCCTTCGAGCCCTTCCAGCACGCGGGCTTTGTCACGTTCGGTTTGCAAACGACCGAGGAACCATGTCCCCGCGTTAGACAGACCTTTGTAATCCAAATCCACTGGGTTCTGGGTCGCCAACACGCAGCCCAACCCAAACGCACGCGCCTGTTTCAGCAACGTGAGCATCGGCTGTTTCGACGGTGGGTTCTTGGTCGGTGGAAAATAACCGAAGACTTCGTCCATGTACAAAATCGCCCGGAGGCTGGACGTACCGGGTTGAGTCCGCACCCACCCCAGAACTTCGTTAAGCAAAATCGTGACGAAGAACATTCGCTCTTGGTCGTTCAAGTGTGAGATCGAAACGATCGACACGCAGGGTTTGCCGTCGTCGTTGTGCAACATCTTTTTGATGTCGATTGGCTCGCCTTCCATCCAACTGGCAAACGACGGACTGGCCAACAGATTGTTGATCGACATCGCCAGTGACGAACGATCCTTCGCCGGGAAGAACGCATCGACGTCCACAATTCCCACACGCTCGAATGGCGGTGATTGAATTTCGCCGATCAAACGGCCCAAATCCATATCCCGTCCATTTCGCCACGCATTGCTTAGCAAGTTCGAAATGAAAATGTGTTCTCGCGACTGAATCGGATCGGCATCGACTCCAATCAGAGAAAGCAAACCCGACGTCGCACTGCTGATTCGATCGCCCAGCAGATCCGGGTCGTTAAGAATTTCTTTATTGGGACAGCCAAACGATTTGAGGATCGTCAGCGGCCGACCGTAGGTGCTTCCTGGCGTGTAGACTCGCATCTCTACCGTTTCGCGCATTTTGCGAACGCGCTCCGCGTCCTGACCCCACGAAGCCAATCCCTCTTTCCACTTGTCGGCTTCGTTGGTGGCGAACTCTTCGGGGCTGACTCCGGCACGGGCAGCCTGCCCTTCGTCGATCCAAGGTCGAAACTCTTCGGGAGTCAGATTCGGGAATGTCAGCAGAAGGTTCGAAATATCACCCTTGGGGTCAATAATGATCGAAGGAATGCGATCGATCGCCGCTTCCTCCAACAAACTGAGACAAAGGCCCGTTTTGCCACTGCCCGTCATCCCGACGACGACCGCATGCGTGCAAAGGTCCTTGGAATCGTACAACAACAGATTTTCTCTACTACTGCGACTGGCCATGTCATACTCACGGCCAAGATAGAATGCTCCGAGCTTTTCAAAATCCTGCATAGTTCTTCAATTGAGGAGTGCTTGAATTGGGGTTGGGATTTCCATTATCGTGGTTGTCGCTGCCAACTGCAATCCGACCTCGCGGCTTCATTTCCCAAAAACATTCCCCTTTAAAAAAATTGTGATTCTCAAAATGCGAACATTGATCAAGGACGCGACAGTCGTAACCCCTTCACAAACCGCTGTCATGCACGTGCTTGTCGAAGGCCACACGATCGCAACGGTCTCCACCGAACCGATTTCCGAAGACGGCGTCGATAACATCATCGACGGATCGGGACTGCACTTGCTGCCAGGCGTCATTGATGACCAAGTTCACTTTCGCGAACCCGGCTTGACCGAAAAGGAAGATCTCACGCACGCCACGCGCGCCTGTGCCAAAGGCGGTGTTACGAGCTTTCTGGAAATGCCGAACACCGTGCCCAACACCATCACCGTCGATGCCCTCCACCAGAAGTTGGATATCGCTTCGCAAAAGTGCTTGGTCAATTACGGCTTCTACATCGGCGCGACTCCTAACAATGTGACGGAACTGCAAAACGCCAAACGCACACCGGGCATCAAAATCTTCATCGGATCCAGCACCGGCAATTTGCTGGTCGACGAACAAGCAGCATTGGAAACGATCTTTGCCGAAACGGATTTACCGATCTGCGCCCACTGCGAAGACGAAACCACCGTTCGCGCCAACGCCCAGAAATTCTCCGGCACCGACGATGTGGCGACGCACTCCAAAGTCCGCGACCACAACGCGGCAGTGATAGCGACCAAACGGGCCATCGATCTATCGACACGACACAATCATCCGTTTCATGTGCTGCACGTTTCGACCGCGGACGAAGTGGAACTGATCGCCAACGCGGGCTCCACGATTACGGCCGAAGTCTGCCCTCACCATCTGTTTTTCAATATCGACGACTACGCTCGACTGGGTTCGCTGGTCAAGATGAACCCCTCGATCAAAACGGCGGCCGACAATGAGCGATTGTGGCAGGCCTTGCTGGACAACACCATCGAAGTCGTCGCCACCGATCACGCGCCTCACACGCTGGCAGAAAAAGCCCAACCCTATCCAAAGTGCCCTTCGGGGTTACCGGCTGTGGAAAATTCGCTGGCGTTGATGCTGAATGAAGTCAACTCAGGCCGCTGCACAATTGAGCAAGTCGTGTCTTGGATGAGCACTGCGCCGGCGCGGGTTTGGAACATTGCCAACAAAGGCCAAATCCAACCGGGCTACGATGCAGACCTTGTGCTGGTGGATCTTTCTTTGGAACGTCAAATCACGAATGAGAACCAGCAAACCAAGAGCAAGTGGAGCCCTTGGGATGGGACCACGCTTAAAGGATGGGCGGTTCAAACTTTCGTGATGGGACAGCAAGTCTATCGACTGGAGTCGGGCCAAGAACGGTTTGAGGAAAACGCGGTGGGTACGGAAATTACTTACGCTCGCTAAAGCGAGCCAATCGCAGTGCTTGCAATGCCACGAACCCTATGCGCGCAGGAAAGGTGGCACGGGCTTCCAGCCTGTGATCGCGCTCGTTCACAGGCTCGAAGCGATGCCACCTGTTAAAATTTAACGGTCAGGCAACTTCTTTCTGTCGGGGCACCGTTGAGCATTGCGGTTGGCTTGCGTGTTGAATCGGCAGTCATGTTTCACTTTGCCGATAATGACGATGATCAGGATGATTCCAATCCTTTTCGTTGTGCCGGTCTTAAAAAAAATGATCCGTCTGGGTTATTCAAAACTCACCTTGGTGGCCTTGTTGTCAACCTTTTTCAGCATGACATTCGTCCTGCTGTCAGGGTGTTCGACAAAAACCAGCCCCGTCCGGCTTTCCGAATGCGGGGACATTCCCTGCGCGGATTACCTCCAACAGATCAGCTCACCCAGCCTCAGCGATGAAGAAGCGATTGAGGAACAGGACTACGTCGGCCCCCCGATCACGCTGGAAAATTTTGACCAAGTCCAACCGTGGGAACTGTCGCTGGACGAATGCGTGCGAATGTCACTGCAGAATAGCCGCGTGCTACAAAAGCTAGGCGGCGTTGTTTTGAATTCACCCCAAGCCGCCACGACGTTGGTCGATCAAGGGATCGTCGAAAGCGGCCCCCAAGGCGTCGAATCGGCCTTGAGCGCCTTCGATGCACAGCTGACCAGCGTGTTTAACTATGCCCGCTCCGAGCGATCTTTCAACAATGCTTTCATCGGTGCCGGAGCTCCATCGTTGACCACCAATGCTTCCGATTTCCGGTTCCAAATCGACAAACAAACGGCCTACGGTGGAACGCTCACGTTTCGAAACCTGATCAACTACAACCGTAACAACTCGCCGGCAAACATCTTTGGCAGTGCTTACGATTTGGTAAACCAACTGGAGTTTCGCCAACCACTCGCCCGTGGAGCCGGAACGCTGGTCAACCGAATTGCTGGCCCCAATGCTCTCCCCGGGCAGTACAACGGCGTGCTGATTGCTCGCGTTCGCAGCGATCAATCGCTGGCCGATTTTGAAGCCTCCGTCCGAGAACTGGTTCGCAACGTCGAAACAAATTACTGGGAGCTGTACAACGCGTGGCGAAATCTGGACACGCAGTTGACCGCCCGCGATCTGGCACAAGAAATCTGGGACAACCGCAAGCTTCGATTTGACAACGGCGTGGGCCGTCCCGACGACGAAGCCCAAGCTCGACAACAGTACTACACTTTCTCGGCCTCCGCCGTGGATGCACTGGCGGGTCGCACGACCGGTCAATTGGGAGTCCTTGGCGCCGAAAGAAATCTGCGACGCCTGATTGGCGTCCCACCTGCGGATGGACGCGTGATTCGTCCTTCCAGCGAACCCATTGTGGCTCCCGTGGCACTGGATTGGGATCGCAGCCACCAACAGGCTAAACAGCGTCGCGTCGAACTGCGTCGTCAAAAATGGGTCATCCGCCAGCGCGAACTGGAACTAACGGCGGCCCGCCAATTGAATCGATGGACGGTTGATGCGATCGGAAACTACGGCTGGCGTGGATTCGGAGACAATCTTTTTGGCAGCCGCGATCGAGTCAACGGCAGTGCTGTTGAAGACTTATTCTCAGGCGATCTGGATGAGTGGACGCTGGGCCTTGAGATCAATGGTCCCGTCGGAAAACGAGCAGGTCATTTGGCGGTTCGCAGTGCTGAACTAAGTTTGATCCGTGAGCATTCGATTCTGGCAGAACAGGAAAAACAAGTTGCCCATGACCTGAACGCAACCTTCACGGAAGTCGACCGGGCACTGATGGGAATGAAAGCCAGCTTCAACGCCAGAATTGCTTCGCAGGACGAATTTGAACCCCGCCGCAAACGGGTCCAAGAAGGCCAAGACCAAGTCTTCTTTTTACTCGATACGCAACAGCGTCAGGCGACTGCCGAAAGCGCGTTGCATCGGGCGATTGCCGATTACAACCTTGCGATTCTGGATTACTATTACACCACCGGCAGCCTATTGAGCCGTTTCAACATTCGCTTGACGGAGGGCTCTTGGTCAGAAGACGCCGAAATCCAAGCCACCACCAACGCTGGCCGTCTAGTCCAAGGGAACCGTTGCTGCGCCGACACTTCACCGCTTTCGGCCGGAACATTCAACCAACAGGCCAGTGTCACTCCCGCATTTATCAGCGAATCCCAGACGTTTGTCACAGAGTCAACCGAAGTCACCGAAGAGCAACTTCCGTTTGAACCAACTGCTGACGAGGGTGAGTACGAAACCGAAAACAAGTCCGACCCGGAAACCAGCCAACCTGAATCACCCGTCGAAGACTCCCTAGATTTTGAGGAACTGCCGGACGTCGATGCACCGCCGAGGCCTCGCGAAGATCGCACGAGCTCAGTATCCAAACGACTCTTTAAAGCAGTGATCCGATAAGTCGTGGGCGATCCGATCGACGGTTGCCCCGCTTACGATCGATTACTTGCCGGTGTTCTCTTGAATCACAGAGACAAGAGCATCGACGCCGGTAAACTCACCGACGACAGAAGTGGCAGGGAACAGGAGCTTTGGAACAGCTCCAGCACCGACTTTTTGGTAGAGCTGGACATGCAGCTTCAAGTATCGATCTGAAATCGATTTTGACAGTTCCTTTTTCAGAACTTCACTGCCAACCAATTCATTGGCCTTTGCCAGAGCGTCCTGATAGATCGGAGATTTCTCTCCCTCGAACATCCACATGTGGAATTCGGAAAACTTGTTTCGGTCACACCGCCAAACAGCAACCGCCAGTTTCGACAACTGGCAAGACTCAACGTGATCCGCATGGTCTTGCGTCACATGTGAATTACAGGCTCGATTCAACGGAACCGGCAATACAATCACAGCAACATCATCACCCAGCTTTTTCTTGGCCTCAAACAGAGCCTTGGTTGTGGATCGGCAATGAGAGCAAGTGTAGTCAAACATCTCGATGAAAATATGTTTTGCGTTGGGATCACCAACCAGCGGCCAGTCGTGGGCGTTCAATTTCTGCCGCCCCCCCAGAAAAGACACAATTCGCTTTTCCTTTTTAACAGGTGGCTTGGTCGAAACCCGCTTTTGGGCGGGCTCTTCTTTTTTGGCCTGAGACCCTTTCTTTTCTGAGCCTTCCGCCTGTGTCGCAGCTTTCTTCGCCGAACCTTCTTGCTGCAGCACGGCGACATTGATCGCAGGGACTCGCAAGGAAGCGAACATCAAAGCCAAACCCTTGGCTTCGGAAAGCTGACTCTTTATAGCCTTGTACGAAACATCACTCGCATCTTCTGTTGGCGGCGCGAAAATGGTTTCGTCATCGACAGGCGGCGCAAATAGGTCTTCGTCCTCTGAAGGCGGTGCAAACAGATCTTCTTCGTCGTCAACAGGACTCATAAACAGATCGCTTTCAGAATCCGGCGAATCCGACACATAAGTCGCTGATCCCTGATCGGCTGGAACTTCGATCGGGACGTAAGTCTCAATAACATACTTCGGGGGTTCTTTGGCATTGATCTGAGCCGTGGCCATCAGGATCAAACCGGCCGCCGCGAAGGTCGCAGCGCCAAACAAGCGACTGGGATTCACTCGGTGAAAGGTCAACACAACCAATGCGATCAGCAGACCGCAACTGTGAGCACCCAAACACCATGGGCACAGATGCTCAAGTACAAACACCTGCAAGAAAATGAAATACAAACCTGCAAGTGCAGCTGCCATCGCCAAAGCCGTGACGATTGTCCAGCCCCACTGTCGGGTGGCCGTTGATAGTTTCTTCGACGCGGTCAACATCGTTGCCAACAGCATGCCGCCGTAAGTCGCGACCGCCATCAAGCTAACGGGAATTCCGAGGAATTTTGACCACTTGCTGTTGACCACATGTCCACAATCGAAAAGCTCGCTGCCACTGCAGCCTGCGATCTCTGACGCCGTCATCGAGGCGTAAGTCAGATATCCAGAGATCCCCAACGCCACCAGCATCGGGACACTCAACATCCAAAGCACCCAATTCTGCGGCAACGCAAAAAGCCCAACTTCTACTCTGGCACGGTTGTTCACCGATACGGTAGAGCTATAAGGGTTGAGGGATGGTTTGGAAATCGAACTCATGGTCAGCTCAGGGGTTGACGGTTATTCGGAAGACTCTTGTTCGTGGGTGTGAGGCAAAGATCTGTCTGAGTCAAGTGAGCGGAGTCGCCCGAATCATACCAAAATGTCAGCCCACATTCGAATTATCTATGTGGGATGCTGTACCAAAGAACACGCTCAAAAGTCCAGAACAGTTCTACGATTTATACCTTTTCGCTTGGTAACTTGTGAATGCAAATACCTTGGACGGACAAATTCGGGAAACCCGAATCGGGTTAATTGAGCCAGATAAACCTTTCCTACTGTGCGGATTAGACACTTGATTCACCACGAAGTAAGTGCTGTCAGTTTCAATTTGTTCGGAACAAACCTGTTTTTTTCGAGGATCCTCAAGAAAAACAGGGATACCGACCTCATGTTTCCCCTTAGAAACTGGCACTGAGCGGTCCGATGGATTAAAAAAGAAGTGCTATCAAAACCATTGATCTAACAAGAGGATTAACCATGGCTGGAATTCTAATTGTGGATGATACGGCTGTTGATCGTCGCCTAGCCGGAGGCTTGCTAGAAACCGATCCTTCCTTGGAAGTCAGCTACGCCAAAGACGTCACCGAGGCGCTGGCAAAGATCTCGACGCGTCTTCCCGACCTCGTCGTCACCGATTTGCAGATGCCCGAATTCGATGGATTGCATCTGGTCCAAGAAATCAACGAGCGGTTTTCGGAAATCCCTGTTGTTCTAATCACGGCTCACGGAAGCGAAAATATTGCGGCGCAAGCGTTGGCCAGCGGCGCCGCCAGCTACGTCCCCAAATCAGATCTCGCCAACTCGCTCTACGAGACCGTGATTCACGTGCTTTCGCTCAGCCGCGCCGATTCCAGAAACCGGAGCCTGATGAGTTGTGCCGAAAACGTGCACTTTGAGTTCGCCCTGGACAATTCATTCGATCAGATCGAACCGCTGGTTGAACTGGTCCAAGAAGTCACTGCATCGTGGGATGTATTCACCCAACGCTGCCAAGTCCAATTGGGCGTCGCGTTGGAAAGTGCGTTAACGAACGCGATGTTCCGCGGCAATCTGGAAATGACTCGCGAAGAATTTCCGGTTCTCGCCAAGCCACTGATCAGCCAACGAGCCTGCCAACGGGAATTCGAAGATCGGAAAGTCAAATTTTCGGTGACCTTCACGCCAGAAAAAATTGAGTTCTGTATCCAGAACCAAGGCAATGGTTTTGACACGACTCAAGTTCCCGACTCGAGCGACCCTGAGAGTTTCCGAGATGGCGTAGGGCGAGGCATGGTCCTGATCCAAGCTTTCATGGACGAAGTCACCTATTCCGATCAGGGACGCAAGCTGGAGATGTGCAAATTCAAAGAGTCGCTCGCACCGTCACGAGTGCCCAAGTAAATCGGGAACGACTACCAT
>CAZDZX010000144.1:0-10351 GCA_964510005.1 uncultured Pirellulaceae bacterium | reverse complement strand
GGCGTGATCTTCGTAACCAAGCTCGGCGAGAAGTGAACCAGCCACTTCGTTGATCTCGGTGATTTCAGTGGGAGACAACTGAGACTTCCACTTGCCAACGCTCTTGTTAGAGACTGATTTGACAAGTTCTGAAAGCACGTCATCGCTGGCGTCGTTACCTAAAAAATCACAGATCAAACGCAGTTCACGCGCGGGGTGGGCCGTGAATTCTTCATAGCGAAGGGTTAGTACCTGCTGTGAGTCGACTTCTGAAAGCTGCGTCTGGGCTGAAGAAACACACTCTCGCCACTGAATCGCGCAGCCTCCAACAAGACTGTGGTCCGTAAAGGCAGATTCCATTCCGGCGAACTTTGGTCCCCATGTTGATAGGCGTGACTTGCCAGACGTGATTTTGTAAATCCGACTTTTCAAATATCGCCAAGCATAAAATGGCAGATCCGATTTTGGAACATAACGCGCCTTCTTAACTAGGTAGCCAACGTCGAGCTTTGCATTCCAACGCAATGCTGCCGAAGACGCGACGTCGCGACCGTCTCGAATGATGTGGATAAACCGTGCCTTTGGAAAAATCTCGTGAACGAAACCGCACCGCAGTGTGTTGGCGCAAGTTTTTTCGACGACAGTTTGATTGGGGGTTGCGACATTGGCTGTCGATTTTTCTAGATCGGCAAATCGTTGTTGGATGAATTTGGCAGTTTTGGTATCAGCCATCTCACGCGTAAATTGGTCGGTCGCATTGTCCCGATTGCCGTGCCGCCAAATGTAGTTGATTTCGTCGCATGGCCATGTGACGAACTGCGGCAATTGACACAGCAGGTCTCGCAGCATGTTCGTGCCGCTGCGGCCAGCGCCGATTATAATGACTGGTGGATTCACAAGTAGTTAATGGATTGGGAGTTGTTTGGGAGAGATGATGCGTCTTAACGTTGCGATCTGATAGGAGCGATTTGCAGTCTGGTTACTTGCCAACACCAAGAATTATGTCGCTGACGCGCTTTACATCCGACTCGCTCATGATCGTTCCACTGGGTAGACAAACTCCATGTCGATACAGCGACTCTGAGACGGAGCCACCAACAGTGCGACAATCGGCAAACGCTTTATTAAGATGAAGCGGATTCCAAACCGGACGCGATTCAATGTTTTCAGCGTCAAGAGCGGCGATGATGTCCAGTGGCTGTGCGCCGAACACTTTGGGGTCGACCAGCATGGTTGTCAACCAACGGTTGCTGCGACCGTAGGCGGCCTCCGGCATGAAGCTGAGCCCGGGAACGTCGCCCAAAAAGTTGTGATACTGATCGAAGATAGATCGCTTCTTGTTGACTCGGTCGGCGAGAACTTCCAATTGTCCGATGCCAATCGCGGCAACGATATTGCTCATGCGATAGTTAAACCCGATGTCGTGATGTTCGTAGTGCAACACCGGTTGCCGAGCTTGGGTGGCCAAGTAGCGGCAGTGATCGATCAAAGCGGAATCATCGCTGGCCACCATGCCACCGCCAGAAGTTGTGATGATCTTGTTTCCATTGAACGAAAATGTAGCGGCTCGGGCTCCGACACCAACGGGGCGATTCTTGTAAGAAGCTCCCAGCGATTCGGCGCTGTCGCAAATGACGGGGATATCGTGCGGCTCGCAGATTTCGATAATGCGATCAAGGTCGCATGGTTGGCCGTAGAGTTCGGTTGGCAGTACTGCGGCAGGTTTCTTACCCGCGGCCATCAGCGATTTTATTTCCGCCTCCAGCAAGTTTGGATCCATGTTCCAAGTTGCTTTGTCGCTGTCGACAAAGACAAGTTCTGCATTGACATATTTTACCGGAGCCACACTGCCAATGAAGGTTAGCGTTGATCCGAGCACGATGTCTCCGGCGCCCACGCCCAACGACTTGAGTACGAGGTGGATCGCCGAAGTGCCGTTCGCAACTGCAACGCAATGTTCGAACCCAGCGATTTCGCGAAACAGGTCCTCGAACTGATTGAGTTGTGGCCCAGTCGGTGCGATATAGTTTGACTCGAACGCTTGTCGCACATACTCAAGTTCGTTGCCCGACATGTGAGGTGCCGAGAGAAACATCCGGGATGATTTTTTATTTGGAGTATTGGTCGCCATGATGTTTAGTTGAATGGTCGAGTAGGGAGGATGGTCGATCGACTATCGAAAAGGTGAATCGTTTTGTGGTTGTGAATTGTAGATGTGATTTTCAAAAATACAGCGGCGATTTGCCGCCTCGATTTTTTCCACCTTAAATTTTTGGAGCCGTTTAAACCCTGCGGCCTTGGGTTTGGCTGCTTTTTCGAGTCCAATGGCGGTCTCAAAGTGAGGAGGGTAAAATGACTTAATCGGAAATCACTGTCATTTGAAACGAGTTCCAATGTGTCGAAGTAACTCCGACTTCGAGACATCAATGCAAATCAGCATTTCGCAAAGTGACTCAAAGGTGGTTTAAAAGCTGCCTCATTCTACCATCCGCCAAATGGCCCACCCAGATTGAACCAATAACTGGTGTTCGTCCCAGTTTTTTGCATTTCCTGCCTGCGCAGGGATGTGTAAGAAGTAATCGTGGTGATGACGGGTACTTACCCCAATTATGCCAATAGAAACGGCGTCCGTTGTCTGTCCCAGTTTGCGGAAGATCGATTCGTTGATTCCTTCAGCATGGTTGATCAACAGGGACCCACGGCGTAACCCATCGTCACCAACGGCAGCGGCAATTGGCTTTTTTGCGCAACAAGCATTTTCAGAGCATGTTGTCGCCGAAAATGAAACCAGTCCAGCACGTGATCAATAGAAACCGTGGTGCCGAAAAATGGGGATGCCTATCAGTTCATTCTGCAGGCTAACCACGAGCCCCACCGAACTTCCAACGATCAGGATTCCGCTGGCGCCCAGAACTTCATCGTTAAAAGAGTTGTCAGCTTTTAAGTCAGGATCTTTGCGAAATCGGTATTCCGACCGATGCATCAGCACTGCAATGAAGCCGTAAAAGGCCAAGCCCAATAGGGTGAGAAGAATGAGCGATATCAAGGCAAATTCTGACATGCAAAATTCGGTCGCTTCCTAGCCGGATTGATGTAAGAGCTTCAGGCTGCTGCCTGATCGAGTTCGTGCTTTCGATTGAGATCAATTTCACGATTTACAAAGCACTACTCCGTATGGTTTTTGAGGTTTTAAAATTCGCAAGAGTTTTGCCTTGAAAAGATGGAATTTCCACATGATTCGCGGGTTTCATGCAGATTGAGCGGACAACGTTGACTTGCACGCGAGCGAGTTCAGATCAGCCGCCGCCAGATTTGCAATCGTGAGGTCTCTAACCGTAGAGAAAATTACGATGTGAATTCAGACCTTCTTTGCGTATCCACGAGTACAAAATGTATACTAGCGAACTCAAAAGACAGTCGGCATGATTTGCTGGACGCCAGCCATGCCTTTGGATGCTGCAAACTTCGGGTAGGGGAACTCAAGATGGATACCAAACAGATGCTTCCTTCGCGGAAGGGTTTTACTCTTGTTGAATTGCTGGTCGTGATTGCGATCATCGGAATCTTGATCGGGATGTTGCTGCCTGCCATTCAGCAGGTTCGCGAAGCGGCTCGACGAATTCAATGTGGCAACAACATCCGGCAGCTTGCTCTGGGAGTGATGAACTTCGAAAGTGCGCATATGGTGTTCCCCGATGGTTGGACGGCCAACAGCGAGAATGTCTCTGACAGCGATGCGTTTCTGCCAGGCTGGGCTTGGTCCGCTGAGTTGCTGCCCTCATCGATCAGATGAATCTTTCAGACCGGATTGATTTCGAGGTTTCCCTGACCGATCCGATCAATGCTCTTGTACTGGAAGAAGTCATTCCCACCTTCATTTGTCCCTCAGACCCAGATCCAGACGTATTGGAATTTGGTGCCGGTGCCACTGTGCCAGACCCGGTCGGTAATGGTAGCGGTACAACGAATCAGCAGAGCACGTCAAGCACTCAACTGAGTCTTGCTCGTTCGAATTATTCGGGCGTTTTTGGAAACATCGAAATCCAAGGAAATCCTTTCCAAGGCGACGGCGTCTTTTTTGGCAACAGTGAAGTTGGCTTCAATAATATTACTGATGGATCGAGTAACACGATCATTATCGGCGAGCGACGCAATGATTTAGGGCCGGTAACATGGTTGGGATTGGTTCCCGGAATTAGCGAACCGTTTGCTCGAATTGTGGGCGCAACGGATCACAGCCCGAACGATCCAACAGGCGGTTTCGAAGACTTCCGCAGCTACCATCCGGGCGGCATCAATGTGGCGTTGGGTGATGGTTCCACGCAGTTCATTAATGATGACATTGCGGAGCTGATTTTTCAGGCACTCGGTTCTCGAGCCGGCGGTGAAGTTGCGAACTTCTAGTGGCTGCCGTATTGGCGGCTTTGTAGAAAGTTTGCAGTACCGCCTTTAGGCGGATGCGGGGTGATTCGTCCGCAGGATCCATGGGTGAACTGGTTTCCCGGTTTCTGGCTGGGTGCCGGGTGCCATGCTCACGTGAAGCATGAGCATGCCCAATTTGAGAAACCTTCACCTTGCCGGACTGCAAAGAAGATTGGAGTCGAACCCACGCTGAGACGCCCCGGACGACAAAAAAAGAAGTAAGCTGGACCTGTCCGACCTGTCCCCGTTTCTTATCCTTACCAATTTTGAGAAGCGGCAACACTGGTTCAAACTTAGCGACGGTCACAACAGCCCCGCAAATCGAAAACGGACAGTGGCAAGATAGGCAAGCACGGGTTTTATCCCCAAGTCGCCATCGGATTTATTGCACCTTGCAATACCTATTGATAATGTTCGCCATATGACAATGCGTTGAACCGACGTGCCGCTGGCCTAAGTTCCGCGAGAAGACTATCCGGTGGCTTACGCCACCGGCAGCGGTTGTATCGGCCGCTGGCCTAAAGTAAGTGCCATTCGGCTAACGCCTTGCCGCTCATGTGTGCTGAGCGCGCGGCTAGCTGCAGAGATTGTTGATCATATCTGCCAGCCGCGAAAATTGACTTGGCTTTTCTAGAAACGCATCCGCGTGCCGAGCCAATTGGTCGGGCTTCTCGATGATCTCGCTGTATCCCGAACACATGATGACGGGTATCTCTTTGCGGAGGGTTTTGATTTCCCGAATCAACTCCTCGCCGCTAATGTGTGGCATGATTTGGTCGGTGATGACGACATCGAAGGCTTCCGGATCTTCCGCGAACAGTCGAAGGGCTTCGAGGCCGTTGGTGAATCCACGAGCTTGATAGCCGGACATGTTCAGCAGGCTCACCAGCCCATTGAGAATCGTAGGCTGGTCGTCAATTACCAAAACTCGACGTCCGCTATTTTTTGCCAGCGGCGGTTTGGCGGCTGGGAGCGGGGTGTCGTCGACCGGTTCCTCAGACAGCGGGAAATAGACTTCGATGGTGGTGCCCTTGTTGGGCGAGCTTTCCACCTGGATCTGTCCGTTGTGCTGCCGGGCAATTCCATAAACCGTCCATAATCCCAAGCCCGTTCCCTCGCCGATCGGTTTGGTCGTAAAGTAAGGGTCGTGGATGCGTTGTTGCAACTCTGTGGGGATGCCGCAACCTTCGTCGGAGACTCGCAGTACCACATGGGGCCCTTGTTCCAGTTCCATCGATGCGGCGTGAGCGGCATCAATGTCTGCGGAATCAACTTCGATTGTAATCTTGCCGCCGGAGAGACGCATGGCGTGGGCCGAATTGCTACAAAGGTTCAGCAGGATTTGTCCGATCTTGCTCTGGTCCATGCGCACCGTGTCGGCACACTCGGTAGGCTTGAAGCTGATTTCGATGAATTTGGTGGCGTATGTCGAGATCAACGGAAGTGTGGCTTCGACGACTCTCGTTAGCGAGGCGGTGCGTTTCTCGTTTGTGGACGGCCGACTCCAGTTCAGCAGTTGTTGCACGATCAGTTTTGCGGATTCAACCGTTTGTTGAATTTGATCGACCGGACCTGCTTCGTCTTCTTCTTTCAGTTGAGCTTTCAGAAGTTCCGCTTGAATCTGAATCCCGCCAAGTACGTTGTTGAAGTCGTGAGCGACTCCTCCGACTAACTGACCCAGCGACTGCATTTTTTGGGTTTGGATCAAGCGATTTTCTAGTGTTCGCTGTCGCTCTCGTGCCGCTCGTTTAACCGTCAATTCCACCACGGTAAGTTCGACCAATTTCTCGATCGTCTCGTGGTCTTCGACCGTCCATTGGCGCGGGGCGCTGTCGATCGCACAGAACGACCCAATCACATTGCCATCGGGAAGCACGATCGGAACGCCCAAGTAAGCCTTCACGCCCAGTTCGCTAATGGCCAAGTTGTCTTTGACAAGCTCGTGGCTGTCGGCGTCGGTGACGACTAGGGATTCGTTGCGGTTGACGACGTGTTGGCAAAATGAATGCGTCAGCGGCGTTTCGCGACAGCTTGCC
The DNA here is from genome assembly GCA_964510005.1 of uncultured Pirellulaceae bacterium. Classification (GTDB taxonomy): domain Bacteria; phylum Planctomycetota; class Planctomycetia; order Pirellulales; family Pirellulaceae; genus Mariniblastus. The sequence goes on along the minus strand of CAZDZX010000144.1, from coordinate 3,914 downwards.
CAAGGTTCACCCAATCCACTGGAACTGAGAAAGAACTGTCGTTGAGGGGTCACTAGCGAAATCAGTGCGACCGGTGTTGAAAGAAACTTGTTCGCCAACTCGACGAGCATCTGAAAGCTTCGACGTGAGGGCGCGTCGAGCACATCGAGATCATTAAGCGCTTGCATCCGTCGCGGATCATCCAGCGGAATCAGAATCGGTTTTGATTCCGCTGAAGGTTCCAGATTTCTTGATTTTGACTCATCATTGTCTGTGGGCATAAAGCAGGAAACGCGATAATGTTTCAGGAGGATAAATCACGCAATTGATATGCTATCCGCTTTTCCAAATTGTGACCATTGTGGGTGCGCCTTGCTGAGCCCCTTCTGTGGAGTTGAGGGGCCTAGACAGTCGAGCTCGTGTTTTCGTCGCCGGAGTCGGAATCGGATCGCTCAAGGTAATTCTTAGAGATACGCCGGCCTTTTTCCTGAAGAGGCTTTTCAAGGTATCGATAGTTTAGCTCAACGGCGATCAAGGTCAGAACGGTGGCTGAGACCACCAGCAAGGTCATCGCCCCCAAGCTGCGAGTCTCCAGTGGCGTATCCGAATTGGTCCGATGAAAGATCTCTCGGGTGATGGCAAATATCGGAATGTGTGCCAGATAAATGCCGTAAGAACGGGCTCCGATCCACATCAAAATTGGCTTCAAGGGGCCACCGCGAACGATATAGTTCTGATTGAACGAGGCCACAAAAACGGCGATGCCACTGATCACGGTGGCGAAACTGAATCGATGCGTCTCGGGGATCATATCCAATCGGGAACCCAACACGATCAGCGAGATGACCAACCATGCTAGAAAGATCGATCGGGCGACAAACGATTTAAGGAACTTGGGGTGGAAGTCTTCGTAGTTGCTGTGCGTTTGCCAGATGGCGATCAGGACTCCCAAAAACAGCCCATCGGTGCGGACAATATTCCAAGGAAGTGAAAACGCGTCTCGGTTCACGAACAGTTGGACGGCGATAATGGCCATCAGGATCGGCGTCAGACGTTTGCGGCAGAAAAATACTAGAAACGGAAGCAACAGATAGAATTGCTCCTCGAGGGACAGGCTCCAATAAGGAAAGAAGAGATTGTTGTGGTCCGGGTTGCCGAACGTGTGCCCGAAGGAAAAATTCGCGATGTGCAGCACCGCCGCCACTGCCGCCACGACATTGCCTTGGAGGGTAAGCGTTCGATAGGGAGAGCCGATGGATAGTTCAGAGGGTTCTGGGCTGCTGTTGCTGAAAACGACAAATAGCAACAGAGGAAACGCCAACCAGAACCATGCCGATGGAACCAAGCGCCAAAAACGACGGATCCAGAACGCGATGGTGATCCTGAAAAACTGCCGGTTGTCGGCACTCTGTTTGAGTTTGGGCAGCAGGCTGCGGGCAATGATGTAACCCGAGATGCCAAAGAATAGGTCGACACCCACATCGCCGCCGAACCAAGTGAAAAAGATGTCTTTGGCTTCGCTACGCCAATAGATCAAATTGCCTTTGCAGTGATGCACAAAGACCAGAATCACGGCGATCGCGCGAAGGATTTCTAGGTCCTCGATGCGACTTGAGCGTGGTGTTGTCGAATTTGACATTGTAGGAGGGGGAGCGTGGAGGGAGGTTTTGGCAGTGCACTACCCTGCGTTGCGAATCCACGATTCGATCACTTTGGCTGCTGAATCGGGATCTTTTTCGACCATCCGATTAAGTCGCTGTTCTGCTTCCCGGCGGACGTAGTCTTCCGATTGAGCAATTGCGATCTCGGGAGTTGGATTGTCGGTCGGTTCAACGGTTGTCGACTGGATCGAAAGAATATCCTCATCCGGATCTTCTTCGATAATTTGTTTTGGCGGCTGTCGACGCATCGTGATCGAGATCAACAGCAAACCCGTTGCCAGAACGGCAATCGAAGGCCAATGTTGAGAAACGAATTTTTTGAGTTGCTGGCGCCACTGCGGTTGGGCCGTTTGAACAGCGGTCGGTCGAGAGACTTTAAACGTTACCGGAAACGGTTTCGATTGTGAGAAACTGGACGCCGGCAGGACCGGACGTACGGCCGTTGCCAGTTGATGTTTGAGTTGTTCGATTGGATTTGACGGAGCGTTTGCATCCAAGTTTCCAATCCGATTTCGCTGGTATTTAGCGACAACGGATTGAGGGATGTCCAACGTGACCGCGATATTGCTTTCGAATTTGGGAACCGGTTGCGTCGCTGCGGCTTGCACCACGACAGGGGTTTTGGGAGCAGGAGCATGGTCAGAATGGCTGTAAATCGAGGCCGTCCCGTTGGTGCCAATGATGCCGGCGGACTGATAGTCGTTGCTTTTTGGTAGTTGCGGAGTCGTGCGAGCGGCCACCTGTTGAATGACCGGAGATTTTGGAATGACGGGCGTCAGATCAACTTGAACATCGACTCCAATATCACCAAATCGGGATACCGCATGCTTGATTCGTTTCTGGTACCAGACTTCCTGTTCGAAAGCTGGTCGTTGGTCAATCGGAGTGACTTCAACAACGCCTTGGCCACTGCGGTGAGCGTATCCAGCGGCAATGTCGATGACAACAATGTCAGTGGGTTGCAATCCGGCAACAGCTCCGGCGATCATCTGCCGCACCGTGGCGACTTGCTGACCATCGAGAGAAAGCTTGTTTTTGGGTGCGACTAGAACCACTGCGGTTTTCTCATCGCTGGTGAAAAGTGTTTTGTTGTTGCAAGTGTCCATTTCGAAATCTGCGTTTTCGACAAATGGCAGTCGTTTGACCATATTGCAGATCTCTCGTTTCTTTTCCGATTCCGCGATGCGTTGCTGTTGGGATCGTGAGAGAAACGGATTGATGGTGGGCGTTTCGTTGGAGCTTGTTCGCAGGAAATCTGGTAGGGCACCGTTGTCAGCGATGGCTTTGAGCGAGGCTTCTTTTTTGTTGGCGGGGACAAGCAGGAGCCCATTTTCGATTTGGGATCCGGAAATGCCGGCTTGCCCGAGGGCAAACTGCATCCGCTGCGCATCGGTTTCACCGACGTTGGGGCTGTCCACTAAGGGGACCAGCGGTGGCGTCTGATGGGACTGCACCACCTGCAAAAAGATGATCAGTCCAAGGATAAAGATCCCCAAGAGCACTGCAGGCATCTGGGGTCGATTGAGAAATTTTTTGATATCAGCGGAAAGATTCATCCTTGAGGCTCCGCGCCATGGTTTCGCAAAATAATGTCAAGCAGCCTTGTCGTGGCTCAGGTCTCTACCCGAGAGGCCGTTTTCGAGTTTGGGTACGATCAGCACATGGGCCAATCCACCCAGCGGGCACTTCCACGTTTGCACGCTTCCGCCCAATGTCAGTGATGCAGCTTCAAGCCGCATCTGGTGTTCGCTTTCGGTGTAAATTTTCAAACCCACAGTTTCTGGGGTCTCTGTTTCTTTCGATTCACAATGGGCGACTTCCAGTTCCCATTGATATTCAGAATTGATCAACGTGACTTCGATTTCTCCGCCGTCGGGCAGCGATTCGATCGCGTGCTCCAGCAGAGAGGCGGCAGCCGTTTTGATGGTGTCGCAACTGAAGGGCGTGTCGACGTCTTCGATGTCCAGTTCCAGCCGAATCGAGTTGGTCTGGCAGCGATTTTGAAACCCGAAAACTACTTGGCGGACAAAATCCGACAATGAGTTATTGGACAATTGGACCATGGGCATCCTTGCTAGATCAGACTCTCAAACTCAACGTGAGGGCCTCTTTTAGCGAAATCAGAAATGCGACGCAATGTTGCTTCGGCGACAATGTGTAGGCCGGCGGACCTGGACAATTCCGTCAAAATAGGTGGGATAGTCAATGTGGCTGGTTGGGCCAGCGTCGCGAGCGGTTGATGGAGGCAATCAACCTAGTAGCAAACAAATACAC
>CAZDZX010000143.1:0-10365 GCA_964510005.1 uncultured Pirellulaceae bacterium | reverse complement strand
CCCAGTGCTTCGGCGTTCGCAGGCATTGGAGAATCCCGCCCCACCGCCACCGGCAGTGGATTGAATATTCCAAACTTTGGAGCCCCAGCACCGCCAGCCGCCGCTGCGGCACCCGTGGTAAACCAAGCAGCAGCTCCACCCAAGCCGATGCCACAACAGCAGATACAAACTCAACAGCAGGCGCCACCACAACAGCAGGTACAACAACCTGCTGCCGAACCCTTTGCTTCACCTCAGAACCCTTCATCAGGTGGAAAGCTCGCGGGCTTGGGAGCGATGCGACCTCTCTATCACGTCCGCGGATGGATGAAGTTCTTTGGATGGCTTCAGATCATTGTTGGCATTCCTTACTGCATCGTGCTTGTGGGCGGGATCATGATTTGGATGGGCCTCTGCTTGACCCAAGCTGCCAAACTGTTGGAGTCAGCAAAACGAACCGGCAACGAAGCCAAAGCCACTGAAGCGGCGGCCAAGCTTGCCACTTATTTCAAAATCTTAGGAGTGATGACTGCCATCTCCTTCCTGCTTGGCTTCCTTTCCATTGGCATTACCGTCATCTTGGCGCTTGTCGCAGGTAGTTCGGTTTAACAAGCCGTTTGGTTTTAATTAAACTCTCCACGACAAAACGCCTCACAGCGACAAACAAAAAAGGCGGGTGCAAATCAATTGCACCCGCCTTTTTGTATTTATAAAACACTGGGTTTCAAGGAACCGCAACTCACTCCTGTGCCCCAATGGAATACAGAAAGCGATTCGAGCGAACATACATGTTCCCGTCTGCAAATGACGGAGTGCTATTGAACTCGCTGCCGTCGTCCTTGAACGTGTTGGTCGCCAACAGTTCAAATTTGGATTTGGCCGCAATCACATAGCAAACACCTTTCTTGGTGAACTGAATAAGCTTTCCGTCCACAATCACCGGCGAACAATAGTCACCACTGGGACCACGCCGCTGTGGGCTGGAATCGCCCGCCGAAGGCAATCGACTGCGAAAAACTTCTTCTCCACTTTCGGCATCCGCACAAGTCGCGATGCCACCTGAGATCGCAAAAATGTGACCGTCGTAGATGACGGGCGTCATGATTCTTCCAATCGCGCGGCCGCTCCAAACGGTATGCGACTTTGTCACGTCTCCTTTGCCACCAAGCTTGACGGAGACTCCCGTTCGCGATCGTCCGCCCATGGCAACCACTTTGTCGCCGTTGAGCATCGGGCTGGCCGAAACAGAAATATCCTGAACCCCGTTGGTCGTGTACCAGCGGAGTTTTCCTTTGGCTGGATTCATCCCCCAAATCTCACCGGGAACACTCAGGATCAAAGTCGCCTGATCACCTTCGCCAGCCACCAGTGGCGTCATCCAAGCATTAGAAATGTCATCCGCCTTCCAGACTTCTTCACCGTCTTCGGTGTTCAGCCCAACGATGGCATTGGCTTCATCGGTGGCGTTGATCACCAGCACATTGTTGTGCAAAACCGGACTTGCCCCCGATCCCCAGCGCATTCGACCGGAGCCTGTACCGACACTCTTTTTCCATAGTTGGTTTCCATCCAAGTCGAATGCATACACACCCGACTTTCCGAAAAACACGTACAGCTTTTTGCCATCCGAAACAGGCGTGCTCGAGCTATATCCGTGCTCCGGAACTCCCATCCCGGAAAAAGGATCTTCTTTGGCTTCGGGTTTAAAATCCTTCTGCCAGAGTTTTGATCCATCAGTCCGGCTAAAGCAAACCACGTGGCGCATCAGCTTGGAGATCTTTCCCGGGTCTCTTCGGTCTTGGCCGTAACCGCTGTAGCAGGTCACAAAAATGCGGTCACCGACAATGATTGGCGATGAAGCCCCCGCACCGGGCAGCTTCACCTTCCAGTTCAGGTTTTTTTCATTGTCGAATTCAGCCGGGAAAGATTTCTCGGAAGTATAAACGCCCGTACCTTGCTTGCCACGAAATCGCAGCCAGTCGTCAGCGTCGGCAGAAGAGGCAGCGGCAGCGATCGCGACCACCAAGCCCATCATCAAAGTAAAAATTCGATTCATGAAAATACCCTGTTCGATTTTTTGGCTTCAGACAAAAGAACTATTCATCATCTAACGCAGGTCGCTTGGGACGCTGGCCACCACCGGCGCCGCCAGGACCACCACCGGGACCGCCACGACGTCCGCCAGCGCCGCCACGACCACCACCACCGCGACCGCCGCGTCCACCACGCATCCTGGACATGTCGGGCATCATTTCAGTGACTTTCAGGACGCCGTCGCCGTCTTTATCGATTGAAGCTAGGGCTTTGGAGGCGTTTGCAATTTCCTGAGCCGAAAGCTCTCCGTTGCCATCCGCATCAAGCGCTTTCATCAACGGCATGTTTGACATAAATGTTTTCATGAAATCACCGCCGCCAGGACCACCACGTCGCCCTCCGGGACCGCCTGGGCCTCCGCCGGGTCCACGCTGTCCGCGGGCAGCTGGAGGAGTATCTCCACCGGCGCCTTCCTGCGCGTGCAAATTCGAAAGTGATCCAAAAAGAACGATGGCTGCTGCTGCAACCCAAAGCGACTTACACATAATTGGTGTCTCCAATGAGAGGTTCGATTGCCCAAGAGGGTAGACGATGTTGCCGTTTTAACACTCAGCAATCCCAAGGGGGCCGTGGCTTTTGGAGAAATCCGAAAAATCGGTCCTGCGAAACCCGCCCACAAACGAGGACACCCCACCCAAGCCCGACAAATTCAAGGGCTTTGAAAGACAAAATAAAGCTCAAGGGAAATCTGAGCGACGCAGACAGCGCACGAAAAAACGCAGCAAAGAATTAATTTCTTTACTGCGCTAAATGCGTTGGATGTGCCAATTGAACATCCAAAGTGGTCAGGGGCGGGCTCGAACCGCCGACACCGGCCTTTTCAGGGCCGTGCTCTACCAACTGAGCTACCTGACCAACAGGGCGAAATACTAATCCATCGCCAGACTGATTGTCAATCGGCGTTTGCAGTTCGCAAATTTATTGGATTCAGGGAAAAAGATCTCCACTTCTCAAAAATCCCCCATTTCGGTTTCGCGAGGCAACTCGAAACCCCGAATCAAAGGCCGATACTCACTTTCGCCGGTTGAATTCCCGCCCCAAACACCCGTCTAGATCACGGTAAGCTGGCAAAAAGACAACGATCACCTCACTATTCTCTCAGTTCTGCACGACGTCCAAGCCAGCGTAACTGCCTTACTTTCCCTGCTTCCCGCGATTTACTTGCTGATCGGGATTGTACTTTTGCCGAGAATCGAAGGTTGGCTCGTTGTGTCACAGCCTAGGAAGTTTCCTTGTTAGCGGATTTCGCATTTGTTATCCCGGCGAGCACTAAATCAGTAGAGCAGAAAGCGTAGCGCCACCCGCAGAACGATTCGGCAATCCCCTTCGTGGCAAACATCCAACGCCAGCCTAAGAATCCTCACCCAACAGCCAGATCACCAATCCCTTTTGGGCATGCAAACGATTGTTGGCCTGCTGCACGATCACACTGCGCTCCGAATCAATCACCTCAGCGGTGACTTCCTCGCCACGGCGAGCCGGCAAACAATGCAGAAACTTCACATCGTCGGCGGCCAGCTTCATCAGCTCGCTGTTGACCTGAAATCCAGCCAGATCTTTCAAGCGCTGCGCCGATTCGGCTTCTTGGCCCATGCTGGTCCAAACATCGGTGTAGACAAAATTCGCCCCATCGACCCCTTCCGCAATATTGTCGGTCTGACGGATAAATCCGCCTTCGTTTTCACGGTCCAACTGTTCGATAAACGATTTTTCGAATTGGTACCCCTCGGGAGCCACAATCGACATCTTCAGACCCAACTTGCTGCAGATGACCGCCAGTGAATAAGTCACATTGTTGGCATCGCCGACGTAAGTCAAATGACAATCCGCAAATCCATCTCCGGCGACTTCCTGCATCGTCAAAACATCCGCAAACGCCTGACAAGGATGACAAACGTCCGTCAATCCGTTGATGACCGGGCACTGGCTATACTCCACGGCCTCGCAGACTTTTTCGTGGCTTTTGGCGCGGATCACCAACAGGTCCACGTAGCTGGTCAGAATCGGCATGAAATCGCAAATCGGCTCACGCTTGCCCCAGCCCACATCCTCGCCCAGGAACAGACAGGTCCCACCCAACTGCGAAGATAGCGATTCAAAACTAACCCGAGTTCGCAACGAGGGCTTCTCAAACAGCAAACCCACCGTGTGTCCGGCCAGCAGTGGCGGGCGATTTCCATCACGGAGCCCCTGTTTGTACTGGGCCGCCGTATCCAAAACGGCTTTGATTTCGGACGAAGTAAAATCAGTAAGGGATAGAACGTGTCTCATATACCTGTCTTTCAGTAAAGCGAGTCAGTCTGCTGTGATAACGGTGCCAATGCCACTGGAAGTATAAATTTCCATCAGCAAGCCGTGCCTTAATCGACCATCGATAATGTGGACTTTCGAAACTCCACGTTTGACGGTTTCAATACAGGCTTCAATTTTGGGGATCATGCCCCCCGAAATAACTCCTTCGCCAATCAACTGCTCGGCTTGGGAGACCGTCAACGACGAAATCGACGATTCGGGATCTTCAGGATCCCGCAGCACGCCAGGCACGTCGCTAACAAAAACCAGTTTTTCGGCGTTCATCTGCTGCGCCACAACCGTTGCGACCGAATCCGCATTGACGTTCAGTTTTTGGCCGGCTTCGGTTTCGCACATCGAAGGAATAAACGGGACTTGGCCAGCGTAACAAAGATTGTCAATCACCAACCGATCGACTTTCGTGACCGTCCCGACGAAGCCCAAATCGACTGGCTTTCCATCATCGTCTTGCAACTTCAGGACTTCACCGGTCAGCACGGGCGTCGACTGAAAGTTCAACGTCATCGCTCGACCGCCAACTTTTTCATAAGTCTCGGCCAATTCGGCGTTGGTTTCCTCCGCCAAAACCTTTTCCACAATCTCCAGCGAAGCCGCATCGGTGTAGCGGCGTCCCTGCACAAAATTTGGCTCGATGCCTGCCGTTTCCATGGCAGCACTGATTCGCGATCCGCCACCGTGGACAATCACCGGACGCATGCCCACCGTTTCCATAAAGTGGATATCCAACAACAGGTGCTGGAGCGCTTCGGTATCGCCAAGGACACTGCCGCCGACTTTGATGACGGTTGTTTTATCGCGAAAACGCCGAATCCAAGCCAAGGCTTCGATCAGCGTATTTGCTTTCTCAGTCGCTGAATTCACGAAACAGTTCACCTGCATTAAAAAACAAAAGCGAGGTCACATGCCTCGCTCATTTCGAATGGGTCAGGCCTACCCCAAACGTGGTAGGCCTGTTTTTGCAAAACGCTATTCAACCACGACAACTTTTTCGATCGAATCCCCGACCTCAATCTGATCGATCACATCCAACCCCTCAGTGACTTTGCCGAAACAAGTGTGTTTCCGGTCAAGGTGCTGGGTGTTGGTCCGACTGTGGCAGATAAAGAACTGCGATCCGCCCGTGTTGGGACCCGCGTGTGCCATCGAAAGCACTCCCCGATCGTGGTACTGATTCTCACCAGTGGTCTCACAGTCGATCTTGTAGCCCGGTCCGCCGGTTCCGTTTCCGTCAGGACATCCGCCTTGGATTACGAAATCGGGCAGAACACGGTGAAACGTTAGCCCGTCATAAAATCCTTTCTTGGCCAGATCGGTAAAGTTCTTGACCGTGGCAGGAGCGTCATCGGCGTAAAAGTCAACTTTCATCAGCCCTTTGGCTGTGTGAATTTCAGCTTGCATCTATTCGTATCTTGGTTTGAAAAAAATGTAATCCAAGATTGTCTCAGGAAGTCGCCAGATTGCAATCAGCAAACAGGTTTTGGCCGTTTACTCAACAAATCCCGACAAAAACCGCCTTCGCAAACCAAATCGCGACTCGATCCCGACTTCCAAAAGTCCATTTTTCAACCAACCGCTCTCGATTTCGCCGGCCATCGATCTGCCAGCGATTTCCGCCACGCGATTCCAATTGATATTGCGTTGCGCTGCCATGTTGCTAACGTCCCGACGCAATTTACTCCAAAGCTTTAACCAAAAGAGTGCTTGCTGTAATGTTTTGTAAAAATTACCCAGCCATCATCGCTGCCCTAGCAGTGATCTGCCTCGCACATGCGGGATGCCGCAGCGGCTCCCAGTGCAACCCCGGTTTTCAACAGGGGTTCAATCCAGGCTTCCAGCAACAACAGTTCAACCCGAACTTCCAACAGCCGTTCAATCCGAACCTGCAACAGTTCAACCCGAACTTCCAACAACAGTTCAATCCTGGCCTACAACAATTCCAAGGCCAAGGATCATCCGTTGGGCGAAACGGGCTGATCCCACCCATCGGCACCGGGCAACTTAATATTCCCTCGGTGGCCCGCAACAATCTGCCGGGCACCAACGGACTGTTAAATACTAGGGCCAACGCACCCACCACTTCCCGGATTTCCGAATTCAATCGGCAAAACGGCTGGCACCCCATCGGCGACAATAGTTCGCTACGCTCGAATATCGCGACACCGAATAGCAACCAAAGCAATTCGGCCTCGCCGACGAACAACAACCAAAGCCAACCGAACCCTGGCAGCAGTGTCTTGGTCAGCAACGCCAACAATACGAACAACGCCAACAACAACCAGCCCACCGCGGCCGGCAACAATCCAGGCCAATACTATCAGCCAAACAGTCAGGCTCGCGTCGCCAACGCAGGCTATGGCAACTCGTTCATCGACTCACCGAATTACAACACAACTCAAGTCAACGAAACGCGTGACGGCACACGATTGCCAGTCGCTGATGCCTCCAACGTGCGGGCCCCATCGCAATTCTACTCCCGAGCCTCGGGAGTCCAATTTGCTCAGAATCAAAACAATGCGTTTGCAAATAACGGATTCGCGACCGGACAATTCGTCGGGCAACCCAACCTCGCAGCAGCCTCCGGGACACGCGGCTTCGCCACCGGCGGATTCGTCAATAACAACAATGGCTTTGCCCCAGGCAATTTCGTACAGAACCCGAACTTGGTCGTCAGCCAAGCCACTGCCACCTATGATCCTTACGCCAACGGCACCCGCGCCGCAGACGCTGACTGGACGAGCCGTGATCCTGGCTCAAACTCATTCTAAAATAAAACAAACTGATATCCCTACCGCCCACTTGAGTAGAAACCGATGTTTGGCGTGCTAAACAAGGTTCCCAGCCGACTATCGATAATCGGCACCAACAACGTCTCAAAGTACCGCAACATCGCTCGGCGTATTGATTCGATCGGGAAGAAATTTGCCCCGCTGGATGAATCACAACTGCGAAAGCACAGCCTCTCGCTTCGCTACGAAGCCCTCGCTGGCAAACCTCTCTGGGACCTCCTTCCCGAAGCCTACGCTCTGGTCCGTGAAGCCTCCACCCGCGTCCTCAACATGCGTCACTATCCGGTGCAGCTGATCGGCGGCATCGCCATGTTTGATGACAACATCGTGGTCATGCAGACAGGAGAAGGAAAAACACTCACCGCCACACTGCCGATGTACCTAGCAGCGCTGACTCAAAATGGCGCCCACCTGGCAACCGCCAACGACTATCTGGCCGAACGCGACGCCGAACTGATGCGGTCCGTCTACGAGTTCCTTGGCATGTCCATCGGTACCGTGTTGGGCAGCTCCTCAAAAGCCGACCGCCGCGCCGCCTATGCGGCTGACATCACCTATTCGACGGCCAAAGAAATCGGATTCGATTTCTTGCGGGACCGACTGTTCAGACGGCACTCTGACGAAGCCGGTCGATCGATTGTCGCCTCGCTCACCGGTGGACTTGCCAACCCCAGCGATACGGTTCAGCGCGGGCTGAATTTTATGCTGGTCGACGAAGCCGATTCGATCCTGATCGACGAAGCCCGCACGCCGCTGATTGTCAGCAGCATCCCCGACGCGGTCACCCAAGCCAAAGTCGCACTTTATAAATGGTCCATCGAAAACCTATCCAAGTTCACAGAGATGGATCACTATTCGGTCGATGAGAAAAACAAGTCGATCACGTTGACGGCGACGGGGCGGCGCCAAGCCCGAACCTGCCCGATGCCATCGATTCTGAATCGGACTCCCATTTTGGACGTCTACGAGCAGATCGAGACCGCGATTTTCGTTTCGCAGAACTATCAACTGGATCGGCATTACGTCATTCGCGACGAAGAAGTCGTCATCGTTGACGAATTTACAGGTCGCCTCGCCGAAGGACGTCGCTGGTCCAACGGCATCCATCAGACGATCGAAGCCAATGAGGGCCTGGAACCAGGCGTCGAAACCGGAGAATCGGCCCGCGTTACGATTCAGGACCTGTTTCTCAAGTACGAACATATTGCGGGCATGACCGGAACGGTCGCCAACTCCGGACCGGAGCTTAAAAAGATCTATCAGGTTGGCGTGATCAATGTCCCCACCAACAAACCGCCCCAGCGCAAGCGCTGGAAAGATTCCGTGTTCGGCACCGAAGCCGAGAAGTGGACGGCCATCGCGGACGAAGTCGCCAAACTGAATCGACAAGGCCGTCCGGTGCTGGTGGGCACCCGCTCGATCGACAAATCGGAGGCCCTCGCAAACCTACTGAAACAACTGGGCGTGGAGCATGAGATCCTCAACGCCCGCCACCTTTCTCGCGAAGCCGAGATTGTGGAACAGGCCGGGCAGCTTGGAAAAGTCACTGTGGCGACCAACATGGCGGGTCGGGGAACCGACATCCGCATTAGCGAGGAGGCGTTGGCACTGGGCGGCTTACACGTAATCATTTCCGAGTTGCATGAATCGGCGCGCATCGACCGCCAGCTGATCGGCCGCTGCGGTCGCCAAGGCGATCCGGGTAGCTACCGCATCTTCCTCTCTTGCGAAGACGACATCTTAAAGAATGGGCTTGGTGAAAAAGCAGCGTCGCGATTGGAAAAGCTTAAACAAGAGTCCCCTGCCCGGCTGGCTCGATTTTCAGGTCTATTTGTAAAAGCCCAACAGAAGATCGAGGCCCGTCACTTCAAAGCCCGCACGTTGCTGCTGTACCACGACCACCAGCGCCAAGAAGTTCAGCGCGAGATGGGCCAAGACCCCTGGCTGGACACAGCCGGCGCCTAGGCGATTGTTCGTAGCGCCTCCGTTCGTGCGTGGTACCGCCTTGAGGCGGAATGCGCGCCAGACGCCCCTACCTAAAGCACCCCACCGCCATCCCATGTCGGGTGTTCGGGTGCCATGGCTCACGCTTGCGTGACCATGTTTGCCTCCACGATTACCGGCCACAGATAAAGCACAGATGAGTCATGCAATGAAGGTCGTCTTCATCCATGGCTCGGGTGCCATGGCTCACGCTTGCGTGACCATGTTGGACCTGCCATTACCGGCCACAAATGAAACACAGATAAAGCACAGATGAGCCATGCAACGAACGCCCTCTTCATCCGTGGCTCGGGTGCCATGGCTCGCGCTCGCGTGACCATGCTGCTTCCTGCAACGCATTCCACCAAGCCTCCAAGATTTCTCGCATTCTGCTAAGCTACCTACATGAACTTGCTAAAAATCAGAAACGCCACTGCATGGCGAGGAAAAACAAAGGTCTTCAACGGTTTTGACTTGGACGTTCCATGGGGTGAAAGCACCGCCATCTTGGGGCCCAACGGAGCCGGAAAATCGACTCTGTTGAAAATCGTCACTCGCCAGATCTACCCCAACCCGACCCCCAAGTGCGTCGTCGAGATCCTCGGCAAGACCCGCTGGAATGTATGGGAACTGCGAAAAAAGATGGGCATCGTTTCCCACGACCAGCAGAACCGATATCGGGACGATGTCACCGGATACGATGTCGTCTCGTCGGGGTTCTTTTGCAGCGTCGGCGTTCCCGACCATCTCGACATGGACGACGCCCAACGGGCTCGCGCCGATCAATTGCTGGCGGAGCTCTCGATCGAGAACCTGCGTTCCAAAGCCTACGGAACGATGTCGACGGGCGAACAGCGTCGCTGCCTGTTGGCCCGCGCCTTGGTCCACGACCCCGCTTCGATGATCTTTGACGAACCGACTGCGGGTTTGGACATCCCGGGAATTTTCCAGTACTTGTTAACCGCCAGCCGGCTGATCCAGCAAGGGAAAACGTTGGTCGTGGTCACGCACCACGTCCACGAAATCCCCCCCGAAGTCACCAATGTGATCTTGCTGAAAAAGGGTGAGGTATTTCGAACAGGAACCAAAGAGGAAATCCTCTGCGACAGCGTGATCAGCGAGCTCTACGAAACGCCCGTTCGCATCGTTGAATCCAATGGCTACCTAGCCGCAGTGCCAGGTTGATCTAGAAGCACCGGTTTTAGAGAAC
>CAZDZX010000142.1:0-10376 GCA_964510005.1 uncultured Pirellulaceae bacterium | reverse complement strand
TTGGAATTTGACTACAGTATTCCAGCCGGTGGCTTTCCATCAAACACTCTCAACGCGAATGCTCATCAAACGTACGGCGTGTGGATCATCTATGCGGATTTTTTGAATTCACCACCGCCTCGAAACTGGCCAGAGGAGTACGAATTTGATGGAGGCGTACTGGCGTTTTTTAAAATCGCAATCGAACACGATTCCGATCAGCAAGGATCCATCGTCGAGGCCGTTCATCAGAATCCAATTTCCTCCACGGGAGTCGATTGGCGGGATTGGCAGGCACGGATCTCGTCGCCGTAAGCAGTGGGAACCGGCCCTGCACTCAATCGGTCAAACCCATCACACGATTCACGTTGGTTGAAATCTCCTGCAGCCTTTCGGGACCGCCTCCAGCGACTTCGGCGGCGGCGTAGCCATGAAAGTTAATCTCCACCAGAGCCTTGCGAACATCGGCCCAATCGACATCGCCAGCACCAATGTGGGTGAACTTGCCGGTGGCTCTGGAAAAGCCTTTGAGATCTAGCTTCACGATCCGTTTTCCCAATTGGCGGATCCAGTCGCCCATGTTTCCATATTTCCAGTGGTTGCCGATATCAAATTGCATGCCGACTAACGGGGATCCAAACGCATCCACGAACTTGATCAGTCGATCGGCGGTTTGGGTGTTGGGTCCATCGTGATCGTAGTGCATCTGATTCCAGACATTTTCGATTGCAATGGTGATACCGTGCCGGGCCGCAGTGGGTAACGCCTTGGAGATGTTTTCGACCGCGCGGGCCTCAATCTCGGCCGGCTTTCCGTCTTTGCCCTGTCCGGCAACTAACAGCACTGTTTTACCTCCCAACGCATCGGTTTGCTGAATCGCTTTAACGAGATCGCCCAGTGCTTGTTGGCGGATGTCGGGATCGGGATGCGTATGGGTTGCCTTCCAGTGAGATCCACACACCGTCCCATCGACAATCAGACCGCTTTCGGAAATGGCGTGTTGGGCCCCCTCGATCGTGGTTTTAGTAAACCGCAGCGGGGCATCCAATTCGATCGCATCAAAGCCGGCGGCCTTGGCCGCGCGGAACTTTTCGGTCAGCGATCCGGGAGCTTTGACCATCCCGATTTTCAGCGACTTGAAAATCCGGCCTTCCAGCGAATCTGCGACCCCGTCCTCAATCAGGCGCGGGGTTTTGGCAAAACAAGCGGAGCTCAATAGACAGCCGGCAACTCCGGCTTGAACGAAATGTCTTCGTTTCATGGCGTCTCCAAATCAGGTGGTTAGGAGTCGATTTCGGTTCGACCGGCGAAGCGGACGTCCATGCCACAGTTTTGATCGTACAATAAAAAAGGCCGGTCTGAACCGGCCCAACGCTTTCAAATTCCAATTCACTAAAAAGCGGCTTGGTATTGAAGACGATACAGCACACCGTTTTGACCCACGGAGAAGTTCGGGCTTGAGCTTGATGACGGGTTGCCATCGAGGATGGTCGCATCAAACGTAATTTTGTGCTTGTGAGTTCCGTTGAGGAACCAGTTGGCACCGCCGGCATATTCCCATGCGTCACCAAACAGGCCGTCCACATTCGAAATCCGTCCGATCACTTCGAACTTGTTAGGAACGATGGTGTAACCGACGTCGGTGTAGAAACCACTGTCAAACAACTTGTTGTCGACAGGCACAGGACCTTCGATCGTTTCGATGTCTTGCAACCAGCGGGCGTAGAATTCTGAGTTCCAGCTCCAACCGCGGTACTTACCGCTAGAAAACAATGAGACCAGATAGAGATCAAAATTGTTGACGGTCAAACCGGCACCCAGAGCACCTGGGGCGACCAGATCCGTTCCATCACTGATTTGGGCAAACCCGACTTCTTCGGTGTTGCTGCCATCGGCAAAGGGGTTCTGGTTGGAGAATGCTCCAGAGATACCAAACCGAAGCTTCAGGTCTTTCGTGTGTTTGATATCCGAGTGACCTTTACCGAAGTCCCCCAGCGGGTCCCAGTAAGCCAGACCTGCGTAGCTAAACACGTCATCAATGTCGCCTTGGTCCAAGTCGGTCGCGACAAATCCATTGACGATCGCAGTTTGCCAATAGAAGTTGTTTTCCTTTGATTCGCCGAAGAACCAAACGCCGGTACTTCGGTCCGCTCTAAAGAACGTCGTGGAAACGGAACGGTCGGCAAAACGGGTCGTCGATGAACTTTCCAGCCACTCGTAACTGGCAGGAACTTTTGCTTTACCAACGCGGATGTTGAACAGGTCGCTGATCCGATAGTCGACCCAGAAATCGTGAAAGATGATTTGGTGATTGTCATCGGTATCACCATCGAGATTGAAGTAATACGTTAGGTTTTCGTTGATAAAGAATCCACGAAACTCAATACGAGCACGCTCAATTTCGAATCCACTTTGACTTTCAAGATCAATCGTTCCACCTTGATTGGTGAACGTATCTGCATCGGGACTGAATCCCGCATAGCGAAACTGAGAACGACCATTGATCCGCAGCGAGTACGGAGATTTTTCCTTGTCCTTGGGGGCGATTAGAAAGCCCTTTTTGTAAGACAGGCTGTATTCCACAGGCTCGTCTTCTTTCTTCTTTTCTTCTTTCTTTTCGGGGACTTCACAGCCACAGTCAACGACCTCTTCGTGTTTAGAATCACTGCCGGACGCGTGGTCCTGCGTGCTGGGCATGGGATCCTGTTTGCTGGTCGCGGGTTCCCGTTTACTGATCACGGAATCCTGCGAGCTGCTGGGTGCGGTGACAGAAGGGTGGGCTTCAAGTTTCGTGCCCTGAATCTTGGGCGCTGCGATTTCTAGCGGCTTAACCTTGGCAGTACTGCCATCTTGGTAATACGACGCATACTTCGAGGGCACAAACGATTGCTGAGCCTCGACAGCGTTGTAAGCGAACGCTAGAAGAAAAACAGTGGTGGCTATGCAAGTAGCTTTGGTCACGGGTCCTATCCAAACTATTGTGTGCGGGCAACATAGGGAGGATCGGAAGAAACGCTACAGATATTTAAATCGGCTTATTGGTTACATGCCGATTGAAAAAAAAAACACAGAATTTGAGACTAATCGCTACAGTTTAACAGCCCAGCAGCCGGAATCTTTTATGAGTGCTTCCCAGTTTAACTTTGAGCCCGAACTACCGAATCGGCTAACCGACGGGTGAACTGTTCCGAATAACGAGCTTGGTTGGATTATGATTTCTGCGGGTTTTGCAGCCCCAGCTGAGCGGGGCAAGCTTCGACCCATTTGGCGTTGGCTTCATAGCCAAGGGATACCAAGTGACCTCCGGCGATCGAATGAAACAGTTCCGCATCGGCTCGAGTGAAATGCTCTTTCCAATCACCCACCACGCCCTTGCGAGCCTTGGCTGTGGGCTGGGAATCGTCGCCAGCCTCTCTGCCAGCGATCTGCTCGAAAGTCACCTTCGTCAGCGAATCCAATCCAATCGGATCGGCTCCAACCAGCGCCGCAATTTTCTTGAGTTCGCCTTCGAGGTCACCCTTCATCGCCTCGTAAGAAATCCTTAGATCGGCTGGCGAATCCTCGAAAGCCTCAATCGTTTCCTTCCAGTTGGAAGCCCATTTGTGGATCACGTCGTCGTCAAAGAAACGATTTAAAACGAAACCCGGTTCGCGGTCCACGAAGTACCGGTATCGATCGGTTCCTTGCGCGTCTTTGAGCAGCCAGTCGAACGTACCGCTGGTCAACACATCCCGGCCATCCCGAACCAGTTGGACGATCTTCGCTTGGGGGAACAAACCGCGGATCTTGGTCACGACTTTGTCTGCTGTGGCCGGATAGGGCGTGACTTTGTCGAACACGAACTGCTTGCCACAACGGCGAGTCGCAAATCCGACCAGAAAGTTCGCGAAGGACTTTTGAAAGGATTTTTGAAACGAAGCCCGATCGAGACCAAGGGGTTCGTGAAAGTAGTGCCCTGAAAATGCTTTGGCGTAACTGTCGAAGGTGATTCGAGGCGAGGTCGAACCATTGTTGTTTTGCCAGATTTCACAGAAGTCTCCAAACAACCGCTGTTCGGTTGCATAGATTTCCGGATGCTGGTTCAAGGCATGGGACAACCATGTCGAACCGCTTCTGGGAGCGCTCACAATAAAATGAAGTTCCGGATCAGCCATGATGTTTTATTGCTCCAGCTTCCAGCGGTGGTCCAATTGCATTGTGCCGCAGATTCCGTAGCCGTCTGGATTGTTTGGCGGCCCGACGATCCGAAAGCTCCCACAGCGAGAACGGCGGTGAAAGAAATCCGTTGACTCGGGACCGTAGAGCGAGATGTTAAAACTGTAGGATCCGATCAGCAATGGAAAATTGGGCAGCTCGATTGTCACGTAGCGACCCTCGGGATGCGTTTCCGGATCCAAATCAAAACGGAAATCCTGATAGGGGGTCGACATCGAAGCCAGCACGCCCAGTGTGGGCGAAGTCAATGCAACGATCAATCGCGCACGGTCAATCTTGCGAACGGAATCCATCCGGATTTTGACTCGAATGCAATCGCCGGTTTGAAACTCCGATTGTGGTTTCCCTGATGCATCGACGGTCGTGACTTCGGCAACGTTTGCATCGGTCGCCGGTTGACCGCTGCGTTCGATTTTCTTTTTGACGCTATCGCCAAGGACTTCTTCGTACACGGCGCAACCGGTTTCAAGGTCGCCATCGTGAACAATGCGGCCGCGATGGAAAACGATCGAACGAGTGGCGACCCGCTGTAACATCCCAATCGCATGAGAAACCAGCACGATCGAAACTCCATTGGCGACCAAGGTCCGCAGGTGTTGGAAGCATTTCATGCGGAATCCGACATCGCCCACGGCCAGTACTTCATCCACCAACAGCAGTTGCGGCCGCAGATTGGCCGCCACCGAAAACCCCAAACGAACTTTCATTCCAGAACTGTACGTTTTTACCGGAGCATCAATAACGTGAGGCAGTTCTGCAAAATCGACGATTTTGTCGAACACATCGTCGACCTGTCGCTTGCTCATGCCCAGCACCGCGGCATTGATGTAGATGTTTTCGCGTCCCGACAGGATCGGGTTAAAACCGGTGCCCAGTTCGATCAGCGCGCCGATCTTTCCCCGGATGCGGATCTGGCCTCGATCCGGTTTCAGCAAGCCATTGATCATCTTCAGCATGGTGCTCTTGCCCGCCCCATTGGGACCGATCATGGCCACACATTCGCCGGGTTCGACTTTGAAACTGGCGTCCTTGACCGACAGAAATTCTCCCGCGCGAAGGTTCTCAAACGATCGGTCCTTGCCACGACCCAAGACTTCCCGTCCCAGATCGTGCAAACCGTATCGCATGGACCGTTTAAGATCGCGACAAAAAACTTTCGTGACGTTCGACACGTCCAACATTGTATCTTCTGACATTTCCCTTCCCCTAAGACACTTTCATGCGTTCGACAATCACGGGAATGGAAATCCGAAACACGGCCAGTCCAAACAGAAACACAGGGATCGCAAGGCCCGCAAATAGGAGACCCGGTACCCAGAACGCGGACGAATTCAACAGCATCAAATCGCGACTGAGCACCAACAAAGGCGCCGCTGGATTTAGCCAGACCATCAACTGACCCCATAAACTGTCGCCCGATGCCGCGTAAATGATTGGCGTCAAAATCATCCAGAACGGGGTCACCAGCGAAATAAACCGTCCAACGTCTTGGTACAGCGAACCGAGGGGCATCAATACCATCCCCAGCCCGGCCGCGAACAGGATCATTAAAATCACCAGTGGCAGCGCGGCCAGCAGCATCGACCCCGGTACAACTTGAAACCATAAAAATGCTGGAATCAATAACAGCGATCGAATGGCACAATCAAATAGGACTTCGCCCAGTCCCACCATTAGCAACGATTCCCGCGGGAAACGCAGCTTGCTGATCATGGCTCGGTTTTGGTTGAGAGCTTTCATCGGCATCTGAAACGCATCGATAAACGCCTGCCAGAGAATCATCCCGGTCAGGATATACAGCGTTCCGTTGACCGCCATGTCGGTCCCCAGCTCAAACACGCCCTGCTCTTTCAGAAAGACCCAGACTGCGGTGTTGGCGATCGGTGGCAAAAACGCCCAGAACAATCCCAGCGCCGTTTGCCGATAGAGCCCGCGAAGATTTCGCAGAAACAATCGCCATGCCAATTCACGACCGGCGAGAACGTCAGCAAAGATGTTTTTAAACAGCTGAACGGGCTGGCGAATTTCGGAAGCAGAATCATACACGGTCACCGCGTCACTGAATTCTATTTCCAGTTCCGGTACGGTCTCGGCCGCAACGTCAGTCGTGGTTTCGGTTTTCGGATCTAATGCGGTCATCAAAGGATCGGGTGAAAGGTTGTTTCGGCGCTCGGCTCAGGCCAAACCACTGCGAATCAAATCATGCAAGTGGACCACTCCGACGACTTCGTTGGCGTCATCCAGAACCGGCAGCACAGTAATCTGCTGTTGTTCCATCAATTCCAACGCGGCGGCGGCCAGATCGGTCGACTGGATGGTCGCTGGGGATCGCGACATGAATTCGTCCGCCGGTCGCATCAATGGGTTGTCGTTATTGTCAGCTGTTTTCTCGAAGGTTCGCCGCACATCTCCATCGGTAATGACCCCCAGCAATTGAGTCCCATCACAGACAAACACGCACCCCAAGCCTTTCTGGCTGATGGTGGCGATGGCCGAACCCAACGTGGCATCCGATGCAATCAACGGTATCCGGTCTCCGGCGTGCATCAAGTCATGGACCTTGAGCAGCAATTTCTTTCCCAAGTATCCGCCTGGATGAAAAATGGCGAACTGTTCTTTGGAGAATCCTCGCATCCTCATCAGCGTCACCGCCAAAGCGTCACAGATCGCCAACGCTAACGTGGAGCTACTGGTCGGAGCGATCGATTCTGGATCGGCTTCACGGGTGACGCTGGCATCGATCGCCAAATTCGCATGTCGCGCCAAAGACGATTCAACCGATCCGGTCACGGCGATGATGCTGACGCCGTGGCGGAGCATAAACGGAAGCAAATCTAGGACCTCACGAGTTTCGCCACTGTTGGACAGCGCCAGCAAAACGGAGCCCGGCGTAACGGTGCCCAGCGAACCGTGCATCGCATCGGCGGGGTCGAGGAAAATCGCGGGGGTCCCGGTGCTGCTAAACGTGGCGGCAGCTTTGCGGGCGATGCATCCCATCTTGCCCATGCCCGTAACGACAACGTGGCCTTCGACGGACGCCAGTTGCGAAACCGCCTGAGCGATTTCGGGACCGCTTCGAACCGCGGCAGCTTCGATGGCGGCAGACTCGTGCCGGAGCACTTCCTGGAACCATTCGCATAGTGTGCTATCAGTTTGGGATGGAGAGGCTTTCAATTCAATAATTCCGCAATGTGGCTCTGAAGCTGACCTCTGTATTCTGGATGGGGATCCCGATACGCCCTATACCAATCCGCGAAACTTGAACTGATCTTGCCAGAAATCGGAGAATTATGGTATCGAAAGAGTTGTGAAATTTTAAACGGCCCGGCGAAAGTGACAAAACGCAGGGCAAAGGCATGGATGCCGAAGAATCAGGTCAGCTGCTGGCTTGCGCGATCGGTCCATGTCTGTCACATCTGACTGGATTAAACGATGCCTGACAATCAAGATTCTTTACCGCCTCAACACGAAGAAAAATCTCGTGGAAAATTTGCACTCATCGGCCGGTTCCTAGCCGTCGGATTGTTTGTAGCTTTGGGGACCTTTGCCGTCATTCAGTCTCTTTCGGGGAAACCCAAACCGAGTTCTGAAGAAAATTCATTGGTGGGTAACGCGGTTGCTGAGACTTCCGAAACCTTGGGCGAAAAAGCCGTCAGTGGTTTAGCTGACGTCAAAGCGAATGCCAACAGTCTGGCCAACAAAACCAGTAACACTTTTAAAACCGGATTCCAATCGGCCAAGCGAAAACTGGCTCCACCTCCGGTTATCGCGCCCAAGAAAAAGACCGTCATCGCGTCGAAGCCGCCGACTCGGCAGGGCTCGCCAGTTTCTCCGCCCCCCGTTGTCGCACCCCGCGTTGTTCCTCCGGTGATTGCCAAAGCCAGCACTACCGTGCCACGCAAGACGCCTCCGCCAGATCGGTTCGCGCAGTTGGGTAACGGTGCGCCTGTCAGACAGTTTGCCACCGCTGCCCGTCCCTCGCCACCCACGCAGAATCCTTTTTCTGCCACCACCAATCAGCTAAAAAACAGCACGAACAATCTGTTGAATTCGGCGGCCAGCAAAACCGCCGACACCGCCAACCAGTTGAAAAACTCAGCCAACAATCTATTGGAAGGCAGCCGGAATCCATTTTCCGCCAAAGCCCCTGCGACCAATGGTTTTTCGGGGAATCCAATTCAAAAGAAACCTGCGCCTCCCAGTTCTCCGTTTCCCAGCGGACGTCTGCAACCGGTCGAAGCCAATCCCAAAATCGATTCGCTGTCGACACGGCGACCCTTTGCGCCGGCACCGCCAGTGAAAAAGCCACCGGGATCCAATGACGGTTCGAGCTCACGTGCGTCAGCGGGTTTCAACAGCCAGCCCTTGAGCCCGATCTCACGATCGGCGGCGCCTCCATCGGGGAGTACAAACGTCTCAGGTTCCGGGTTCGGCTCTCGACCGCAACCCAAACCGCCAGCTGTTCGAGCCAAAGCACCAGCGGTTCGCTCCCAGCCAGCTGTTCGTGCCCAGACGCCTTCGTTTGGTTCGGATACCTCTCGGAACAGCGCTCGTTCCAACACCGGAACCCGAACTCGCTCTGAGAGTCGCGTCCCCGCGTTAACGGCTTCGGCCAGTCGATCGATCGTTCGATCGGGCATGGTCAGCCCGGTACCGGGTGACCGAAAATACGATGGAGCTCAAACGCCGGCCTTGGTGATTGAAAAGCTTTGTCCGCGAGAAATTCAGCTTAACGAGACAACCGATTTCGAAATCCGAGTCAAAAATGTCGGACGGGCAACCGCCGAAAGCGTTCAGGTGATCGACAAAGTGCCTTCGGGAACCGAGTTTATCAGTGCCAACCCCAAACCGTCCAACCATGCGGCTGCAGGTGACCTGCAATGGAATCTTGAATCGCTTCGTCCCGGTGAAGAGAAAACCATTCGCTTGCAGCTTAAACCCGTCGAACCGGGTGAAATCGGCAGCGTGGCGCAAGTCCTGTTTGCCACCCGTGCCTCGATGCGAACACTCGTGACGCGACCGGACCTCAAAATTCGGCACACCACCGAACCCCGGACGCTCATCGGAAACAATGTGATCTTTGATGTGATCGTGGAAAACTCTGGAAACGGTCCGGCTCGGGATGTCATCATTCAAGAGCAAGTTCCTGACTTGCTGGAATATCAAGACGGTTCTCGCGAGTTGGAATACGAAATTGGGACTCTGCTGCCAGGCCAAACGCGTCGTGTGAAACTCGGCTTGCGGGCAGCCAAAGTCGGCAAGCGAAACAATATCATGTTCGCATCTGCCAAAGGCGGCTTGCGAGCCAAGCATGAGACTCCGATCGAAATCGTGGCCCCTAAATTGACGGTCGAAAGTTCGGGTCCGAAACATCGCTATCTGCAGCGACAGGCGACTCATACATTTGCGGTCGACAACCTCGGCACCGCCAAAGCCACCAACGTGGAAATGATTGCGAGGCTTCCCAGTGGCCTGCGTTTTGTCAGCGCTGACAATCGCGGTCGCTACAACTCGAATTCACACACCGTCACGTGGGTGATGCCTGTCCTCAACCCCGGCGTGGATGCGGATGTAAAACTGGTGACCGTTCCCATCGAAGCCGGTGATCAGGATATCAAATTCGAAGCCCTCGCGGATCTGAAGCAGAAAGCCGATACGCGGCAAAAATTGCACGTGGAACATCTCGTGGATGTCTTCTTCAGCATCGATGATCTGGTGGATCCGATTGAGATTGGTGCCGATACACGTTACCGAATCCGGGCCGTCAATCAGGGCACCCAAGCCGCGTCCAACGTCCAGTTGCAGCTCGATTTTCCTGCGGGTTTATTGCCGCGGTCGGTCGATAGCAATCTGCGAAATGAGATTCGTGGGCAGCAAGTGCTGTTTGAATCGATCAGTGCGATGCGTCCCGGTGAAGAAATTACCTTTACTGTTACCGCGACTGGAAAAACCGATGGTGATCACCGCGTGGCCATTAACATGAAAGCCGACGGACGCCAGACTCCTGTGACGAAAGAAGAAACAACACGGGTGTACTCGGATCGATAAAGACGCTGTAGCTCACTTGCTGGGATCGCTGCCATGAACCGAACATTTGTCTTTGACGCCGTCGGTACGTTGCTGCGTGCCATTCCAGACGTTATCACGGCATACCAGCAAGCCGGTTTGCGGCACGGCAGTTC
>CAZDZX010000141.1:0-10597 GCA_964510005.1 uncultured Pirellulaceae bacterium | reverse complement strand
AGAGGCGACGGCGGGATTCGAACCCGCGAATAACGGATTTGCAATCCGTCGCCTTAGCCACTTGGCCACGTCGCCGAAGAGTGAAAGGGTAAGAACAGCTTCCGTTACCGTCAAGTAGTATCGGAGGCCTGTACTGACCCTTCGGGCGGCTTAACACCGCCCGAACTGAGATTATCTTCGGAAACTGGACAATCGTACATAAACTCAGGATCGCGATTTCCTTAAAAATGACGCCAATTCCCGTCTTTGAAACAACCCGATGACCGGCTTGAATCCAAAATCCTCGGAATTGAGGGAAATCCGGGAGCCGTCGCGGTTTCATCGCCGGGCTGCCAGCAGGCATTCATCGGCGATTCGATTGAGCTCCCACCGGGCTCCCATCCTAGGTGGACAGTCGGGCAGCGAAATCGTTTGAGTCTTTCTTTCCCAAGGTGGCTGGTGTCCCAAGATTTCAGAAATCAAGAGAACACGACGACCAAACGATCGACTCTGAACTGTTGCCGGTCCGGCTACAAATTTTTCGCCGGCTTGAAGGCCTGCTGTGACTACAGAATTTCGCGTTTGCGATTGATGTAGTCCCACACCACGAATCGATCGAGGTCACCGCCAGAAGTGAAAAAGACTCGGCCCGTTGTTGATTCGCTCAGCCGATAGGCGAATCGAATGTCCTCTTCCGATTGAGACCAACTGGGAACCAGAAACGTGTTGATGGTGATGCCTTCGTTGGCACACATCATGCCTTCGCGCATCGTCGCCTGCTCCGTTTTCTCATGAGGCGGATAGAGCATGTACAACGTTGAATCTTCAAAGTGTGCCGTTGGCAGCCCGTCGGTGATCAGCATCACCTGCTTGTTGGGTGTGTTCACGTTGGCCAGCAACTGCCGAGCCAGTCGGAGGCTGTGCTGGATGTTGGTAAAGTGCGGATGCACCATGTGCTCGCTGACTTCTTCGCGATTCATGTCGACTTTCAGTTGCACCACGGGGTTCGTGATCGTGACCGGTTTTGGCAGCAAATCAATGATCTCTCCTTGGCGGCGGACTTTACCAAAGGTGTACATTTCGATGAAATTCAAATAGTCACCGGGATACTCACTGCGAATCAGCCCGTCCATCGCCAACGCCATTCGCTTTACATTGATGTACTGTCCGTCGTAGCGCATCGAACCGCTCATGTCCATGATGATGACCGTCGCGGCTTTGGGATTGTTGCGCGTCCGATGGATCTCGATGTCTTCCGATTTAAGCCGAATCGGTTTCTGCGTGTTGTCCCGGATCAGCGCGTTGACGAACGTCTGGGGGATATCCATGTTGGCCACCGAGTCCCCAAACTCGTACGGCTTGGTGGCTTGCATTTCAACGGCGCCCTCACCGTCGACAGCGGCATCGAAATGTCGACCGCTATTGGATTCCTTTAGGTGGCTAAAGATCCTCGAAAGCAACTTGTTTTGAAACGTCCGATAGGCTTTAGGAGTCAGACGGTATTTGCCTTCATGTTTTTCGAATCCCTGTTCTTTGGCCACGTTCTCCATGTATTCCTGAATTTGCCGCTGCATTTCATTCAGCGAATGCTGAGTCTCTTCGTCCAGAAACGTTTGCATTTCTTGCAGATCAATGATGCCGATCTGTCCGGTTTCAGCAGCCTCCTCAACCTGCTGAAGTAACTCCTCGATTTTGTCCAACATCTCCTTGATTTCGAGAGCTTCAGGAATCGTTAGCGATTCGTTGCCCGTAAAGTCATATTTGGAATGCAGTTCGTCGATCTGATATTTATCTTGCAAGCGAGCGATGACGGACATCATGTGCTGAGCCATCTGATCGCTGTCGTCGGAACTGCGATACCACAGCCTCTCTAAATCATAAAGCTGCTCCTGATTGACGGCTTCGTCGTAGGCCCGGCGGATGTCTGAATCCATTTTCGGAGCCTTTTTCGCTCGCTTGCGAAAGACTTGGCCGGCCTTCTTGCGAACGGTATCAGTTTCGTACTTCTCAAGAATCTTTCGTTTCTGTTCTTCGAGAACGGCTTTGATAAAGTCCAGACTGGGTCCGAAATTCCCCAATTGCGATGGGTCCAGGTGGATGGCTCTGGCGAGTTCTTCGTCGGTCAATTCACGCTGCGAACCGTAGGCCATCATCTGGTTCATCAGCGGAGAGACGATGTCAGAGGGAGGCTGTGTCGGCCCGGGGAAATTCACCGGATCGTACTTCTGATAAGTGTGAAGAATGCCGCCGCGTTTTTTAGGATCCATGGGTGCGCTCAGATTTCGTAAGACGATTCGCCGTGATCCTGCGAACGAGAAATTTTGTCGATCGCATACAAACCCGCCAACACAAACTCAACACAGGAGGCACGGACCGCATCGTCGGAAGACGCATTGATCTCAAAGGCCTTTTCCCACGCGGGCGGGACCCGCTTCAGGCGTTCGGCATACTGAGTCGACGGAATCATGTCACCGACTTCGATGCGAACGCCTTTGCCGAATAGCTCTGCAATTTCCTCAAGCCCATGTTCGGTGACGTATTCGGTGAAAACGATCTGAATGGCTTCTGCCACGATGGCGTCGAGCACTTGCTTTTCCGACATCTGATGACTGCCCATCAAATCCAGTTCCAACTTGCCCAATGAGGACGTGTAGAGATGGCCCAGATCGCTAATTCGCGGCACCGCCGGTTTTTCGCCCAGCACGATACCGCGCTGGCGAGCACTGGCGACCATCGTCCGAAAATTGGCAAGGCTGAATCGGGCACTGACGCCCGATTGCTGGTCGACGTACTTCGATTTGCGAGCTTGGACGGTGATCTGTTCGCAGACTTCTTTCATGAAGTAAGGGACCGCAACCGGATACTCGCCGCCCAGATCAACATCGGACTCCTGTTCCATAATCTCGATGCCCAAATCCCGCTCGCCAGGATAATGAGTCTGGATCAAACTGCCAATGCGATCCTTCAACTGCGGGATGACTTTGCCGCTACGGTTGTACGTGGAAGGGTTGGCTGAAAACATAATCAACACATCGATGTCAAATTGAACGGGAAAGCCGCGGATCTGAACATCGCGTTCCTCAAGGATGTTGAACAAGCCGACTTGCACCAATTCATCCAACTCCGGCAGTTCGTTGATCGCAAAGATGCCTCGATGCATTCGCGGGATCAACCCGAAATGCAGCGCTTCTTCTTTGGACATGCTGACGCCCCCGGCCAGTTTCGCCGGATCGATCTCGCCGATGATGTCGGCGAACTTGGTTCCTGGGGCCAGTCGTTCGGCGTAGCGGTCGTCACGATGCCACCACGCGATCGGGATTTCAGCTGGATCGTTGGCGTCGACGACTTTTTTGGCGGCGGAGGAAATCGGAAGAAGGGGATCTTCGTGAAAAGGCGTATCAGGAATATCCAGAAACGGAACGTACTCGTCCAGAAACCGAACCATCCCTCGCATCATCCGGCTCTTGCCCTGCCCTTTCTCGCCAAGGAACAACATGTCGTGGTTGGACAGCAGCGCAATGTTGATCTCAGGAATGACAGTGTTCTCATACCCCACGATGCCAGGATAGAGGTCTTCGCCAGCTGCCAGCATGCGAACAAAATTGTCCTGAATTTCTTGTTTCACGGGTTTGGATGTCCACCCGCTGTCGATCAGTTCTTTGAGATTCGTAGGTCGAGTCTTCAAGGCGGTTGCCTGTTCCATGGGTGAGCTTATCCTGTTACGAAATAGAGTTCAGATTATAGAGTGTACGGGAGCGAAAGTCGCTTTGGTCGGAAAACCCAGCAACAGCAAGAAAGGACGATTGTTTCAATGCGTAATCAAACGCGGTTCATTTTTTTTGATATGGGCAAGGTATTGTTGGACTTTGACCACGCACGCATCAATCAGCAGGTAGGAAAACTCGCCGGTATCGAGCCCGCAATTATAAAATCTTTGTTATTTGAGCCACCGTTTGATCTTGAGAACCGCTTTGAGCGAGGTGAACTTAACGCGGATGAATTCCATTCGGAATTTTGCGCCCGCGCCGAAACGCAGGTTCAGAAGCAGGCCTTGCTGCGTGCCGTTAGCGAGATCTTTTGGCTGAACGTCTCCATCATGCCGATCCTTTCGCAACTGAGCTCCATTAACTTTCCAATGGCGGTGCTTTCGAATACCTGTTCGGCCCATTGGGAGTATGCCCGAGAAACGTTTGCTTGTATGGGGCTGTTTCGGGATGCAGTATTGAGCTACGAAGAGAAGAGTATGAAGCCCGATCCCGTGATCTACCAATCCGCAATCAAGCTGGCTCAGGAAAGGACGGGTTGCGATATCGATCAAATTTTCTTTACCGACGACCGGCAGGAAAATGTCGATGCTGCCAAAGAAGCCGGCATCGATGCTGAGCTTTTCACCGATTCCCGCACTCTGCTGAAGTTTATGGTCCAGCGTGGGATCCCCGTGGGCTAGGTTTGCAGTCGACAGGCAATCTGCCCATGTTAATGGGGCAGCGACTTTTTGGGATGACAGACAAACTCGGCAGCCGGATCTAATCATCCGTTAATCCAGATTAGCGGTAGTGATTCTGGAATTCTGCCCTCGTGTGATAAGTGTGGCGATTCACCTGCCTTGAAGAGCTCTGTGTTGACTATCCTTAGCCTTATTGGAAAATCAGGCGTGTTCGACGAACAGCGAACAGAGAATAACGAAACAAAAAAGATGGGATTTTAGAATGCTTCAAAACCTTCTCAGGGAAGTTCTCCGCCATTGCCTTGGCGGTTGTTTTGTCATCGCGATTTGTCTGACCTATTCGGACGCCGCGGTCGCACAAAAGAGCCCATCGGTTCCCGTGCCCGATTTTACTAAAGGGGATGATGTCCCAGCGGGTTTTGATCACGACTGGAATCTTGGGCCAACCGGCGCTCGGGGTTGGATTCACACCGATCAATTTGAGTCGACTAAGGCTCGGCAGATTCTGATCACAAAAGTCGATCCAAAGTCACCAGCCGATGGAAAACTGAAAGTCGGCGATGTCATCACCGGAGTCAACAAATCCAAATTCAGTTTTGACCCGCGTGTTGAGTTCGGGGTCGCGATTGGGGAAGCAGAGGCGACTCATGGGAAACTTGCACTGGACGTATGGCGAGATGGCAAAAAGAAGCAAACTTTCCTGAAGCTGAAAGTCCTAGGCCGCTACTCCGATACGGCACCTTTTGACTGCCCAAAATCCAAAAAGATCTTCGAGATGGGCTGTGACGCCTTAGCCCAACGGATGTCGTCGTCCCGCCCCGGCAGAAGCAACCTGCTAACTTATTGCCTAAACAATTTGGCACTGCTCTCCAGTGGAGACAAAAAGCACTTGCCCATCATCAAACGTCAGATGAAAAAGATCTCTCAGTATTCGGATACTGAAGGCAGAGGGCTGTGCAGTTGGTACTACGGACCCGCGAACATGATGGTCGCCGAATACACGATGGCGACTGGCGATCGGACTTACCTGTCCCAGTTGAAACGAATGTCTTTAGAGATTGTCGACGGGCAAAGCGCCGTCGGTTCGTGGGGGCATCGATTCGCTCGCGATGACGGGCGGCTTCAGGGTTATGGGATGATGAATGCTCCCGGAATTCCACTAACAACGTCGTTGGTGATGGCTCGCAAAGCCGGCGTCAAAAGTAAAAAGCTCGATGACGCGATTGAGAAAAGTACGCAGCTGCTGCGTTTCTACGCGGGCAAAGGTTCGATCCCCTACGGCGACCATCCGCCTTGGATGGAGTCGCACGAAGACAACGGGAAAAATGGGGCGGCTGCGATTCTGTTCAACTTGCTGGGCGAGCGAGAAACGGCAACTTACTTTTCGCACATGTCGGTTGCTTCTTATGGCAACGAACGAGAGCGTGGTCACACGGGGAACTTTTTCAATCTGTTTTGGGCGATGCCTGCGGTTTCTCTGTCCGGCCCCAATGCCAGTGGTGCTTGGATGAAGGAATACAGCTGGTATTTCGATTTGGCTCGAAAATGGGATGGATCCTTCGAACACCAAGGCCCAGCTCAAGCGAAGAAGGACAAGTTCAAAGGCTGGGATGCCTCGGGCGCTTTCCTGTTGGCTTACGGCCAGCCATTGCGAAAAATCTACCTGACGGGAAAAGAGCAGAAGACCGTTGGGAGCCTCAGCGAGCGAGAGGCCAAGCAGTTGATCGAGGACGGTCGGGGCTACGTCGCGGCTCGCAAGAATCAGTTGTACGTCAAAAAATCCACCACGGAAATTTTCAAGGGGCTTTCAAGTTGGTCGCCGATCGTGAGACATCGTGCCGCTCAAGCCCTTGCTAAGCGGAACGGAGATTTTAACGCTCGACTGATCTCAATGCTGAAAAGTAAAAACATCGACTCCCGACTGGGAGCTTGCGAAGCCCTTGCAATGCGACGAGGCAAATCGTCTGCCGCAATTCCGGCGCTGCGCAAGACGCTAAAATCCGACGACATGTGGTTGCGAATCAAAGCCGCCCAAGCGTTGGCTTCGATGGGGCGAAACGCGCGGGTCGCCATTCCGGATTTGTTTGCTTTGTTCTCCGATGTTGACTTGAAGTCCGACCCGCGAGGAATGCAGCAGCGATATCTGAGCGGTTTGCTGTTCGATCAACGAGGTGGCATGCTGGCCCGTTCGCTTGACGGAATCGATCGCGAGCAACTTTATAAAGTCGTGCGGGAGGGTTTGCAAAATCAGGATGGCAAAGCCCGTGGTTCATTGGCGACGGTTTATCGAAACCTGTCTTTCAACGAGTTGAAGCCGATTTTGCCAGCGATCCATCGCGCGGTCGTGGAACCGGCCCCCACAGGAAATATGTTTGCGGATACGATTCGCCTTCGTGGGTTGGAATTGTTGGCCAAGCACCGAATCAAAGAGGGCATGGAAGTCTGCCTCGACGTGATGGAAACCGATCGCTGGGGTCAGGGACCTCGCGTCAAGAAATGCCTTGCCGTTTTGGCGACCTACGGGGGAGCGGCCAAGCAGCATTTGCCCGCGCTCAAGTCCATGCAGCAGACGCTCAATCGGAAACCCCGAAAAAGCAACGGAGACCGACAGCAAATCGAATTGTTGAACCAAACGATCAGCAAAATCCAGAACGATAGATCTCCTAAACCGCTCAAGGAGATATTCGCCAAGGGATAGTTGGCGCGAGCCAGCCAATGGGATTTACTTGATGCCGGCCGGAGAAAGCGCAAAGACCTCTTCAGTGAAATCTCTCCGCTTCTGCGCCTTTACCTGAGATTTAAGCGCTCACCGCGTGGGGCCAGCATTGCGCACAGCCGCCAACGGATTCTCCCGCTAAGGTGCCAGCGAGGGCCTGTGCCAAGGAAGTCTGGCAAAAGGCTTTCTTTAATCGGTTTTTGTTTTGGCTAACACTTCCACCAGCGACGTCATGGTTGCCAGCCTTCGCCCTGCCCTGCCTTTAAACAGCGGCGGCGACAGTTCACCCCCAGAGAATTCAACGAACGATTCGATCGAAGAATGCTCCTGCAGCGGATCATAATTGATACTGTTCACCGCTAAATGATTGTTAGTCGCAATTCCAGAATTGTGCAGTAGGTGAAGTGCATTTCGATTGTAAATAAGTAGTAAATCATCTTCGCGGATAAAGTCACGCCACTTCTCCGCGAACACTGCGGTCGAAACCCCATTTTCGAACTCGTCTTCCGGCAGATTCATGAAGTCATAAAACTTCGAAGCAAGGTCCTGACCGCCGTCGAGGAAACAACAGAAACGATCCTCGCTACCGCTCGCGCCTAACCGATGAGCACACCAATACACTGGCGGAAGTTTGCTGGTCGATCTCTTTTTATTCAATTCGCCCCAGCTACCGACCTCTGCGTAGTCGATCGGTGCGGCTTCACCGTATGCCAGAACAAGATTTCCAACCGGATGGCTGATCGATTTGGGCACGTTAGGGTTGGGGATCTTTTTCGGCCTCACCGCCAGTCCGCTATAGACCGATTCCGGGTGGTCCAACTGTTTCTCGATCATACAATCGAACGCCGTCATCAACGCATCGATGTTTTCGGTTTCGGGTTCCAATTGCCGAAGGGCGGCGGCAACGGCTTCCAACGTCGACAAAGAAGTCTCATTGGGTTCCATTCGGATTCGATACTTCCCCGGCTCTGTGGGAGCCAATCGATACTTCGGCAACGCATGGAGACGATCAACATCGCGATACAACGTCTTCGCATGGTGCCACGTTCCATCAAGAATTATCAACTGGTCGGGCCGTTGGTCCGCAGGAATGTCCGTCAGGAGTACCGCGTCCTTGCTGGGGTACAGCAACCCCGCATTGTCAGAGATCGGTAACGCTCGCGCTGCTAGATCTTCATTCCGCTCGCAAATCAACTGGCTGTTGTTCAAAGTGCGATCCACAATTCTCGCTGTGTTGAACGGATGCATGCGCTCGCGTCGATGCTGAAGAATCAGGATTTCGGTCTGGTTCTCAATCGAACCGACAGCCTCGCAATAGCAAAGCTCGGGCGTGCGAAAACACTTGAGGCATTGCTGGCGAAATTCCCCCGGAGGGGCTTTAGATTTTCGCGTCTGTGTTTTCATCTTATGGGTCAATAGCAACGCTGTCGGCTTCCGTGCATCGGGCTATTATGCCCCGTGGGTCAGCCATAGGTCAATCGTCAGTTACGAACAAACAAAACAATGAAAACCTCGCGCCCGCGGTTCCGGGTGCAACACAACCTTATGTTGCCGTTACAGACAGCGTCCAATCGTTTATCGGTTTTGGGTCGTGTGGGTCACACATGGCTTTGAACGATGTGTCAGTAAGAACGTAAGAGAATTTTCGGTCTGGCTCAAAATCTGTGTGGACGTGGACGTCAGCGCCGAACCAGTACATTTGTCTGAGAAGCGTTTCGAACTTTTCTATCCAGCCGGTAATCGAATCGCGAGCCGGATGTCGCCAACTATGAATCGGATGGTAGCCATCGTCGTATCCTCCCGAACGGTTGAGTGGAATACCATCTTTCATCGACAAGCCAAAATGGATGATTTGAGTTCGGTAGGTGCCCTGCGGACGGCCCGCTGGCAGCTGAAACATTGCTCTGGTTAGCCACGGCCAGTCATCAGTTTCAGGCAAAGATTCGATTACAGCCTCGTTTCGCCCATGAAGATGGCTGTGACTTCTCTGCCCAGCAACGGCGCCTTCGATGACACCATAAATTATGAGTTCATGTCCCATAAGCAACATAACGACAGTCATCGCCGAGCCGGAACCAGCGATCTTTCATTTCAAAAACACGCGCAAGTCCGACTTTGCGTGTATCACATTTTAAACGCCTTCAATCAGAAGTTGCGTGCATCGCAATTCGGATACTTGCATTGAGTTTAACCGCCCGCTGGAGTGTTTCCAATTCGAGATGCTGATCGTACCAATGCGGTTCGTCTCCAACATCATATCCAATGTGAAACTCCCGTTTGTTTGCATTGTCCCAGTGCCTACGGACTGAGCCTGGCAACTTCTCGATCGCAGCACACAAATCGAAAATGGTTTTGTTTGCATCTGCTGAGGGTATCGGGTCAAAGTAGACGTGCCATTTGGATTCTTTGTCCGCGATTTTATTGACACAGTTATCTTGCTGCTCGAACCACTCGATCCATTCATCGCATTCTGCGTCGGTACGGATTGTGATTTCAACACTGATGAATTGGGTTGTTTTTGTCATCGCTTGCTTGGGTCAGTCGGATTGTCATACGCCGATTAAGTAGGATCCGGAAACGTTCCAATTGCTATGATCCCATCGTCGGAAATTCTCAAGACGTCCTTTGTAATTGGGTAGCCAGATTTGTTGTATTCATCAACCACCACCCTCCCCAGGACGCCGAGAAACTCCTGATTGTCACATCGAACGATGTATGCAAAGTCGCGACAAGGCAACACTGCAAAAACAGGCCATCCATGCGTTGGCTCGACAAGCGTCCGAAAACTAGCAGATAGCACTAGCGATGATTTGAATTCCGTGATTTCTGTGGAAATCATGCCGAGTAGATTTCCGTTCATGTCCAGAGTCTCAAGGCGTGCGTTTTCAACCAATTGAGACATGTTTGACTCAGCCTGGAATTTCAATTCGTCAACCGAAATTCCCCAATTTGAAACACTAGACGGTGATATCCAAGATATTTGCGAGCGATCCGGTGACGAGAACACATAAAGTTGCACCAGTTCGTCATTGATAACATTGTGAACAACGTCACCAAAGCCCATGTCGTAGTCTGACGGTTCCAGTGAATATCGAACGAAATTTCTGACCTCATGCCAATCGAGGGTTTGGAAGTTCAAATCTTTGAGAACGTTTTCTACAAATCGGGATACGGCGCTCACATCACCATCACGATCAAAGTCGCGACGAATATTGTCGATGGATATAGTTAACTTCGCATCACCGACAAACAGCTCATAGCGACCATCGTCCGTGACCGAGTATGAGATGTCCCGATTGACCAACTCGGCCTCAAACGTTTTAGCAACAATTGTCATTCAATCTTCCGAAAAGCATAGCGTCAACGATCGCCAAGTCCGGACGATAGACCTGTCATTCCAAAACCACGCGCAAGGTCCGGACTCGCGTGTGTCACACTGCTATCCACCGTTTTCG
>CAZDZX010000140.1:0-10646 GCA_964510005.1 uncultured Pirellulaceae bacterium | reverse complement strand
AGTCGACCAACCGGACTTCGTCTTATGGTCGTACATGACTTTGTTGGAGCGATACAAGAAACCGCTGGTTCCCAGTTCGTGGTGGACGCCGTTGAGTTCAGTCTGATACACGATCAGAGATCCGCAAAGCGTTCAGTAAACGCCACACACCGACTCGCCGCCGATGGTGTCTTTGAACATTTCGTGCCAAGCCAGAATTCGTTTGGGGTAGCAGCGTGGATCATCGTTCAGGTCGATGCCAAAAACGACATCGGTGTCGGCCAAGTAGTCGGCTTCGGCAACGGAGATCATTTTAGGATCTTTCAACGGTGGAATGCCGTCGCGAATGACGCCTCCCCAAACGACTTGGTCCAAGCGGATGGTCGCCTTTTCGGCTTCTCTGAAATACTCTTCGAAGCGCGGATCGATCAAACGATAGAGCTGTGATTTGAAAGCAAGGTACTGGGGGTGTGGATTGTATTTCTGACTCCAGATCCAGTTGTTCCACTTGGTGAAATCAGCGCCGAATTTCTGACCTGTTTTTTCTTCCAGCAACTCAACGGTGCCTTGCAGAGCGTTTCGCGACCGGCCAAATCGGACGATCTCGACCAGAATGGTGGCCGAACCGGGATGCCATTTTTCGCGGACCTCTTTGAGGCCCTCTTGGACGACCACGGGGTTGGGTGCGGTGAGCTTAAAGAACGACAAAAGTTCGACGTGCTTCGATTCTTCTGGATCGTCCGATGGCAAATCAGAAACCTGATCGCCGAGGGCGGCGGAGGAAGGGCTTGCCGATTCGGCGCCGAATCCCAGCGCGGGTTTCAAGCCGGTGCCAAACCAAACAATGCAGGCCGCTGCCCCAACCAAGGCAATTCCGCCAATCAATATTTTCATCTTTGCTCCAATGGACACCTACTCGCCGTGTTCTACAGTATCGGTTAAGAAAGACAGATGTTCGATTTAAATGTTGAATGACTTACAGAGTCGCCAAAGGAACACGACGAAGTGTGACGTGGTCGACAAAGCCGTCGTTGCTTGGCGATTAGAAATTTGCTGGTCGCGGAGTATCCAGCCCACGGAGTGGCTTGTGGTTCGGACGCTCCGCGGCCGAACATTGAAGCGCAATTACTTCAACTGCACGAGGCTGTCGAAACCGGGAGGCACGAACAAGCTGCCTTCGGTAATGCTCTGTGGTGAATTCTCGGTCAGGATTCGGTTCAGTTCATCGGCAGTCATGCTTTGATTGAGATGCTCACCAAAGGCACCCGCGATGGCTTCGATTTGCTCAGGCGTCTGGTAGACGAACTCCAAACGGAAATTGCGGATGCCCGCCTGCAACCAGTCCGCGATGGCTTGGGGGTTTGTTTGGGCTTGGGCGCCGAAGACGGTGTTGCGACAACCGACATCCGCCATCACGGGATGTTGGCGGCCTTGATGATCTCGCACAGCGATGCGATGTTTTTCACAGGGGTGGCCGCAGTTCGTGTGGTCCGTTCCCTCAGATAGAAAACGGCAGAACACACAATGTTCGGTATGGAAAACGGGAAGGTGGCTGTAAGCGATCACTTCCAGCATGCTCGAGCACGCGGCAAGGTCTGCGATCTGTTTGGCATTGAGATCATAAGTCGGAGCCAGTCGCGTCAAACCCATGGCGCGGAAAACGTCCACGGTGTGACGGTTGGCAACATTTAAACTGAAATCTCCGATCAACAGATTTCGGTCAACATCCGTTTTCAATAAATCGGCCAGCAAGCCACCGCTGCGAACCACAATTTCGGCTTCCAGCGAAGTGAGGAAGCGAACGATGTTCTGTTCGCTGGGCTTGAGGATCCGCGGGCTGGCAACACGGGCCACCAATCCCGCGGCTTGGATTTTTTCAACCGATGGACGCAGACCGTACAGTTCCAAATAATCCAGCGTGATGGAATCAGGTTTGACGTTGATGGCCGCGTCCAATTGTTCGGCGGTCCGCACCAGCAGGTGCAATCGAGGCGGGCTGTCTGTTGCTGGGTTGGAAAGCGCGGCGTTGGAAAACGAAAGCTCCTGAACTTCAACGGGCGAGTGTTTTCCGCCAGGCTTGCGAGTCTCCACGGCGTCCAACAGCGCTTCCACCAAAATTCGGCGGGCTTCGTTGAGCACGCTGGTGGGGACAAAGACTTCTTCGTGATCAAGTCGAACGATGGCGCCAATATGAAACGGAGTTCCGCCCAATCGCCCCAGTTTGGATAGCAGCGTTTCGTCATCCAAAGCTCGCTTCTCTGCGGCGACCAGATTGGATTCGGAAGTGTATTGGGCTTTCAGTCCACTGTGGTGAATCGCGGTCACGACCAGCGGTTGGCCTTGGCGGGCCGAGACTTCAAAACTCAGTGGCCGTGTGTAGGCCGGTTTGCCGGCTTTGGTGATGGGCTTGAGTGACTTTGAAATCGAAGGCTGATTCGTTCGCCAGACCCAATCGCCGATTCGGATTCGATCAAAATCCAATTTGTCATGCTCGAAACCCAGTCGCACGACGTCGCCGCCCCTCGATTTGACGGTGTAAACGCTACCGCCTTCTTCGGGTTCATCGGGGCTGCGCCAATCGGCGGCATCGAAAACCAAACCGTCTCCGGGTTCGATTTCCGTTTCCATTTTTACATCGACCGTGGAATGGCCCACTTCAACGACGACGGCGACTTTCCGCCCGCGGTGTCGCGGCGCCCGGCCAATGACTGCGGTCTGATGATTGACTCCGGAAATAAAATGAGCCCCAAGGCCGCGGGAGTAAATCTGTTCCAGCTCTTCTTTTTCTTGGGGGGCATCATCGTTGGGCAGTTTCAATACGGCCAGATCGATGGCTTCGCGGTAGGCGCGAGTCGTGGCGGCCACGTAGTCGGCGTCCTTGTAACGGCCTTCGATTTTTAGGCAAGAGACACCAATGTCGATCAGTTCGGGAATCTGTTCGATCGCATAGAGATCACCCGGCGAAAGCAAATAGCGATGCGGGCCGAGGTCTTGTACGTTTCCGTCGACAATCAAATCGTAGGACAAACGGCAGGCTTGAGCGCACTGCCCGCGGTTGGCACTGCGCCCGCCCCATGCCTCGCTGCTGAAACACTGTCCCGAATACGACACGCATAGAGCGCCATGCACAAAGCACTCCAGTTCGACATCAGTCTGCGAAGCAATTTTTCGAATGTCAGTTAGCGATAGTTCTCTTCCCAACACGACACGATTGCAGCCCAGCGATTTGGCCAGTTCCGCGCCTTGGGCGCTGGTGATCGACATTTGCGTGCTGCCGTGGATGGCTAACTGCGGCGCGATTTCGCGAGCGAGGCGCGCGATGCCAACGTCTTGCACGATGATGGCGTCCGCATTGGCGGCGGCAATCGTTTCGATGGCCTGTTTGGCGGCGTCGACTTCGTGATCGAAAACGAGGGTGTTGAAAGTGACAAAACCGCGAACGCCTCGGCGGTGCAGCGTTTTGAAAACGTTGGGCAATTCGGCCAGATCGAAACCGACTTTCGCTCGAGCGGAAAAGTGGTTCAAGCCAAAATAGACGGCATCGGCACCGGCTTCGATGGCGGCACGCAATTGCGGCCAGCCACCGGCGGGGGACATCAGTTCAGGCGATGGAGAGGGAGGTTGAGACACTGGGTTTGAGTTCAAAGGATTGGTTTGAGTGGATGGCAGAGCGGTGGCGCGAAGCCGTTAACTTCAAACCGGTTGTTTGAACTCACGCTCGCTGAAACGAACAACGCAAAACAAACGGCTGGCCAATCCACGTAAGATCGAGCCAGCCGCGTCTTTGTTAGCGTCGTATTGATCAGGAGTTGTCAGATTCCAGAGGAACCAGTTCGCCAGATTCTTTCGCCATCTTGCGGATATCTTCGGTGATCTTCATCGAGCAATACTTGGGGCCGCACATCGAACAGAAGTGGGCGCTCTTGAAAGTATCCTGCGGCAAAGTCTCATCGTGATAGGCTTGCGCGGTCTCCGGATCCAGCGAAAGACGGAACTGCTCGTTCCAATCAAACTCGAATCGGGCTTTCGACAGCGCGTCGTCTCGGTCCTGAGCGCCGGTTCGGCCGCGAGCCACGTCGGCCGCATGAGCCGAAATTTTGTAGGCGATCACGCCTTGTTTCACGTCCTCGTTGTTAGGCAACCCAAGGTGCTCTTTCGGAGTCACGTAGCACAGCATCGCAGCGCCATGCCAACCTGCCATCGCAGCGCCGATGGCACTGGTGATGTGGTCGTAACCCGGTGCAACATCGGTGACCAGTGGGCCAAGGACGTAGAACGGAGCGCCGTTGCAGATTTCGATCTGTTTTTCGATGTTCATCTGAATCTGATGCATCGGGATATGACCGGGCCCTTCAACCATGACTTGCGTGCCATTGTCTTGGCCGCGCTTTGTCAGCTCGCCCAGGACATCCAGTTCAGCAAACTGAGCCGCATCGCTGGCGTCGGCAATACTTCCCGGACGAAGCCCGTCACCCAGACTCCACGTCACATCGTATTGTTTCATGATGTCGCAAAGATCATCGAAGGCTTCGTAAAGCGGATTCTCTTTACGGTGAACCATCATCCATTTGGCGATCAGAGAACCACCGCGCGAGACGATACCGGTCACGCGCTGGGTCGTCAGATGCAAGTGCTTCATCAGCACGCCGCAGTGAATGGTCATGTAGTCGACGCCCTGTTTGGCTTGATGTTCGACCATGTCCAAAAAGTGCTGGGCTCGCATGTCTTCGATATTGCCACCGAGCTCTTCGAGCATCTGGTAGATCGGGACGGTGCCGATTGGAACAGGCGATGCATCGATGATGGCGGCGCGGATGTTGTCGATGTCCTTTCCGGTGGAAAGATCCATGACCGTGTCGGCACCATGGTGAACGGAGGTATGGAGCTTTTCCAATTCCTCATTCACGTCGCTGGTGACAGCACTGTTTCCGATGTTGGCGTTGATTTTGCATTTGGAAGCGATCCCAATGCACATCGGTTCCAGCTTTTTGGTCAGGTGGACTGTGTTGGCAGGAATCACCATGCGGCCAGCAGCCACTTCGTCCCGGATCAGTTCCGGATTCAACGATTCGCGCTTGGCAACGAACTCCATTTCAGGAGTAATTTCGCCAGCACGAGCTTTGAGGATTTGAGTCGTCATTTCGTCGTTTCTATAAGTAAAACGGTAAAAAAGCGTTTGGAAAGTTCCAATCAGGAGGATGACCGCCTAAGCCCAGAACTCTACAACGAACATTTTGGCAGAAACTGCCGCATTTTTGTATGCCAAGAGGAAAGACTAGGGCCGGTGAAAGCACTATTAGAGTAGAGATTAGCCGTGAATTACCGGAGGATTGTAAAAAAGGCCACTTCTGTGGTATTGATCCAATGCCTCTGCCGATAACCCACTTTATGGCTCGAAATCTTACCTTTCCTGTTTCAAGCAGAGCAACCATGCAAAACAACAGTCTACCAGTGATCCGATGCTTCTTCCGATTTGTCTTGGCATTTGGAGCTTCTTTTTTGTTTTCCGGCGGAGTGTCCCGCGCCGATGAACCGCTTCTCCTCGACAAACCGAGCGCGGCAACGGCTAAAGCTGAACCGCAAATTTTAACCATTGGCTCCAAGGCTCCGGAACTGGACATTGAGTTTTGGATAAGCGATCGGGATGGCACATTGCC
Organism: uncultured Pirellulaceae bacterium; assembly: GCA_964510005.1. Taxonomy (GTDB): domain Bacteria; phylum Planctomycetota; class Planctomycetia; order Pirellulales; family Pirellulaceae; genus Mariniblastus. Next base: position 5,010 of record CAZDZX010000140.1, on the reverse strand, counting down.
TCACGTCACATCTTTCGAAAAAGGCAAAGTTTACGTCGTCGAGTTTTGGGCGACGTGGTGTGGACCTTGTATTGGAGTGATGCCTCATCTTGCCGAAAGCCAAGCCAAGCACATCGAAGATGGTGTTCAGTTTATCAGCGTCACCATCGAAGATATGGAAACGATCGAAAAGTTTCTGCCTCAGGAGTATCCAGGTGGTGAGGGCATCACGTTTGCTGAACTGACTAACGCTTACTGTTTGACTGCCGACCCGGACGAATCCGTTTTTCGCGACTACATGGAAGCATCGGGATTGAGTGGAATTCCCAAAGCGTTTGTTGTTGGCAAAACGGGCGAGATCGAATGGATTGGCCATCCGACTGCAATCGACGAACCCTTGGAGCAGATTTTGGCTGACAAGTGGGATCGTGAGCCGCTCAGAAAGAGGCTTAAAGTCACCCGCGAACACCAACAGAAATTGCCAGAAGTCATCGGCTTGATTCGTGTCGGTGATGTCGATGGAGCGTTAGCGATGACCAACGAGATGGTTGCTGTTGAAAAAGCCGCCGATGCGATTTCGCCGAAGACATTGCGACTGCGAATGATCATTGCCATGGAGAAGGGCGGTAAGGTGGCCGTCGAAGCCCTCAAAGACACCGGTAAGCTGTTTGCTGATAAACCTATCCAGCTGATCCGGCTTGCCCAATCCGTCGCAGGCGATGCGGATCCGGAACTGCTGAAGGCAGCCAGTGATCTGACCAAGCGGGCTGTCGAAAAATCTCGCGGTGGTGACAATCCAACATTGATCGGAGCCAGTCTTGCCTCTCACGCCAGCCTGCTTCATCAGTGTGGCAAGCTAGACGAAGCGATTACGGCACAAAAAGAAGCCGTTGAGCTGATCGAAGACGAAAGCCTTCAGGAGTTCTTGGCTCAGCTTCTCAAAGAAAAATCGGATCTGGAAAAACCAGAATCGGTAAATGAGAAACCAGAACTGGATCCAAGCGAAGATTGATTCTGCTACTGCGATATCATTACCACGGCCGGATGTTAAAATCATCCGGCTTTTTTTATTGGTAATCCCATCCGCAGATTCACGAGTTGGACAATGAGCTTTTGGCAACTGGCCCTCAAGAGTTTCCTCCATTATCGCAAAACCAATCTGGCGATTGTGCTGGGCGTTGCGGCGGCCACGGCGGTGCTCACCGGTGCGCTGCTGGTCGGCGAAAGCATGCGAACAAGCCTGCGAAATTTGGCCTTGGATCGATTGGGAGAGACCGATCAGATCCTTGTCTCGCAAGGTTTTTTTAAGGCTTCGAATTTTCAGCATGTTGATGCGGAAGGCAGGCTGTCGATTCCTGCCATTCTGTTCAATAACGGAACCGTTGAACTGGAAACTGAATCGGGAACCGTTTCACGAGCTACCAATGTCAATGTCTTTGGCATCCCCAAGGATTTCTGGAACATTGATCCGAAGACCTTCGAAGGCCTATCGATTGCCGACGATAATGCCATCATCAATCAGGCGCTGGCTGAGCAATTGAGTCATGTCGAATCGGCGGAGCTCACACTGCGAATCCCCAAGCCCACTCAGTTGCCTTCCGAATCGGCACTGGGTGCGAAAAGCAATCTGGTCGAAAGCATTGTCGGTATCAAAGTCGCCAACGTCGTTCCGAATCAGGGTTTCGGTCGGTTCGGGTTGCATCCCAGCCAGCTTGATACGCCGAATATTTTTGTGCCAATTGAATTGCTACAAGATGCACTGTCTCGAAAAGCACTCCGGCACAAATCTGATTCTAACCAAGCCAATGTCGTTTTTCGAAAACTTGGTGATGCGTCAGATGCAGAACAGGATTCAAAACTTTCGGTTGTCTCTCTGGAAGACGAAGGCCTGTTGTTAAAAGAGGTTGCCGTTGATCACGCGGGAGAGAACGCTTTCCAATACTGGAGCCTTTCTTCGGATCAATTGGTGCTGCGTCCGGCCGTGGTTCGTGCCATTGAAAAGACATTTCCGTCCGATTCGATTAAGCCCGTGTTCACCTACCTGGCAAACGATATCCGGTTAGCGTCGGAAGCCTCGGGCATTCCCTTTTCGATGGTTTCGGCCATCGACATTGCGGACGATTTTCCTCTGCTGGATACCGCGGGCAATCGAATTGAAGCGCTTGTCGATAACCAGATCGTGCTCAACGAGTGGGCTGCCGGCGACATCGGCGCCAGCGTCGGTGATGAGTTGGTGGTCACGTGGTTCGATCCAGAAACGACTCACGGACAGCAAAGCGAAAGTTCGGCGACCTTCACCGTGACCGCCATCGCGAAACTGACTCAGCCTAAATCGACGTTTCGCGTGCGACGCGGTAAGGTCACACCGCCCAGTTTTGAGTCCGCTCCGACGTTGGCCAATGACTGGTATCTGACCCCCGAGGTTCCTGGCGTTTCCGATGCCGCATCGATCGAAGACTGGGATTTGCCGTTTGAAACGGCCAGTAAAATTCGCGCCGCCGATGATGACTACTGGGGGCTGTATCGGACGGCGCCCAAGGCTTTTGTGTCGCTGGCGACCGGCCAGAAGTTATGGGGAAGCCGGTTTGGGAATGTGACTTCGTTTCGGATTCCGAATGCATCAGGAGAAAGGAAGTCCCTAGAAAAAGACATGCTCGCCAGCATTGCGGCCACGCCCGGTGCGACCAGTTTTGATCTGATTCCCATTCGCGAAAACGCCGTTCGCGCTTCGTCGGGTTCAACGCCGTTTGATGTGCTGTTTCTTGCCTTGAGTATGTTTGTCATCGTTTCGGGTTTGGTTTTGGTTTCCCTATTGTTTCGACTGGCGCTGCAGTCTCGCTGCCGCGAAATCGGATTGCTGGGCGCCGTGGGGCTTTCGCAAAAGCAGGTCTTTCAAATCTGGATTCGCGAAATGCTGCTGGTTTGCTTGGTGGGCGCCATCGTCGGGTCGCTGATTGGAATCGGATACGCGGCTTTGTTGATCCACGGGTTGAAAACATGGTGGGTCGGTGCGATCGCGAAACCGATCATCGATCTTCACGTGGGTCCGATCAGTATCATCGCCGGGATCGTGGGTGGCATAGCAGTTTGTGCCGGAACGATTGCTTGGGTTTTGCGCAGTGTTCGCCGCCGGCCAACGCGGGCGTTGCTGACTGGAGAAATGACGGCGGTAAATTCGACGGCCGCTGGAGCGCCGGCATGGTTGCTGATCGCTGCGATGGCTCTATTGGTGGTCGCCGTTTTCTTAGCTGCTCTGGCGACGAAGCTGTACGGGGATGCTCAAGCCGGTGCCTTTATGGGGGCCGGTTTTTGTGTGTTGACGGCATTGTTGATGCTGGTGTTTCGCCATCTGAAAACCGACGGCAATGAATCACCGTTGGAAGATTTTCGGCAGATGGCGTCTTCGACACTGAAGCGCAATCCGCTGCGGAGTACCCTGACCGTTGGGCTGGTCGCGGTCGCTAGTTTTTTGATCATCTCCGTCAGCGCGTTTCGGCTGGCGCCCTCGGAAAAAGGAACGGCGGGATTCGATTACGTGGCCCAATCCAGTCAGCCGGTTGTCGTCGACCTTGGATCGGCTGCTGGGCAGCAGGAGCTGTTGGGCGATGCTGCGTTAACGGGCGACGTGGAAATTTATGGACTGCGACTGAAGCCTGGGGAGGATGCCAGTTGCAACAATCTGTATCAATCCACCCAGCCGCGAGTGCTGGGAATCCCTCAGGGTTTGATTCAACGTTTTGATGAATCGCAGCAAGTCGCGTTTGCGTGGGGCGGATCGATCGCGACATCGGACGAAGAACAAGCCAATCCTTGGACGCTGTTGAATCGCGCGAGCGACGATGGCGCCATCCCTGTCATCATCGACAAAAATACTGCCAATTACAGTTTGAAGATTTTCGCACCGGGGGGAGAATACAAAGTCCATTTTGATAGCGGTGAAACGGTCACGTTCCGCGTCGTTGGCTTTTTGAGCAATACGATTCTGCAAGGCAGCCTGTTGATCTCGGAAGAGAATTTCGTGCGAGCGTTTCCCTATATCGGTGGGTCGCGATATTTTCTGATCGATGATCCCGCCGAAGGTTCTGCCAACGTGGCGATTCTGGAAAAGGAGTTGAGCGATCAGGGCTTTGACGCAAAATCGGCCGACGTGTTGTTGACGAATTTTATGTCGGTTCAGAATACTTACTTGAGCACGTTTCAGACTTTGGGTGCGCTGGGGTTGTTGTTGGGCACGATTGGTCTTGCCGCGGTTCAGATTCGAAACATCTTCGAGCGGCAGCAGGAACTGGGTTTGCTGCGGGCGGTTGGGTATAGCGGATCGCGGATTCGATCGATGATCTTCGGCGAAAATCTCTGGCTGTTGGGAGTCGGGTTGGGAGTCGGCGTGTTGGCGGCGCTGTGCTGTACGGTGCCTCATTTTCTGTTCGGCAGCGCTTCGGTCCCGTGGTTGTCACTGGTTCTGATGTTTGCCGTCATCATCGTGATCGGCTTATTGACCAGTTTGTGGGCGACGCGAACCATCGGCCGCATGAACTTGTTGAAGTCATTGAGAAATTAGCGGATTGTCCGTGGCCGGTTGGTTAGTCGTGCTTCCCTTTGGCATGTTGAATGGAGCGATAAATCATTAGGTAGGTACCACTGGCAAGTACCCCAAAGATCATGCCAGCGACCACTCCAAGGATTGCTCCCATAAACCACGGCATCCGCCAGCTGGGAATCAACCACGCCAGCAAGCTGCCGACAAGTGCCAGCACAAGCATTGAGATGGCAATGAATTTGGCTTGGAATTTGTTGTCGCTCTTGCGGACGTTTAGGCCAGTGACCGTGTCGGAAACGACGTTGTAAGCCGCATGTCCGCTGGAGATCGTTGATTCTGGAGCGGAATCGCTGGGTGCGTCGGTGGGAGTTGCGCCCGGATCATAGGGATTGTCATTTGACATTCGATTCTCTCGCGATGCGTTGGGAAGCGGGTAGTGGCCACGTTTAGTGAACCGAGTGTTGACGTTATCAACCTGTCGGAACGAGTAGGTG
>CAZDZX010000139.1:9366-10728 GCA_964510005.1 uncultured Pirellulaceae bacterium | reverse complement strand
TCTGTGCTTCGGCAGAGCTATAAAAGCTCGCAAGTGCGATGACGGCAAACGAAAAAAGCTTCTTTAATGACATTTGAGGTAGGCTCCAGTTGAAAAGTTTTGAACTACTTTTTTTTTGCGGAACGGTGGGATTATCGTCGGACAAAAAATCGTCCTATCATCACGTTTCGTTTGAGCATGACGATTTTTCTTATTGTTCCCAATGCCAAGGGAAAACGCAACATAAAAGCCGCAAGATTTTTATCGGATCGGTGGCAAACGTCGGTGTTTCTCGGATGCGAATGCAGAAGTTGAAGAAAACTTAGTGATTCAAAACGCTGGTCGAGCAGCTGCCCTGCCTAAGAGTAGCGTTGGTCCAGTCTTTTTGTTACTCGACCGAACGTCCGTAGTAACAGCTTTAGTCGGACAGCAGGTGGGAAGAAGTCGGCAAATTCGCTTAAAGCCATCGCTACAAACAAATGTTTACAGCTTCGTGAACGATCGGCCGGACCTACTGATCGGCTTTGGCTTTCTGAGCCCAAGTGGCTGTTGGATCGACCGCGGAAAGCGTTCGCGAAAATAGCTGACCGCCCCGACCGCGTCTGCGAATGGTCTGGGCTTGGGTTTGAATCTGAATCTGGTTCTGTTGATCATCATTCAGCTCAAAGAACATTCGATTTTCAAACGACCATTGTTTTGTTTTCTTCCCAGCGTCAATCTCAAAATACAGCCACGCTTGTTTCAGTGCGACTTCGGAACCGACCCAGCGAATGCTGCAGCTGGGGACCTCTTTTTTCTCTGGAGGGGCTGCTGTCTTCGAATCGGTGGGCGTGGCCTTTGGCTGAGCGGAAGGACTTGGGCAGACACGGAACTTTTTGGAAACATAATCACTGATCAATTGATCCCGCTCCTGCTCCGAAAGCTTGTCCAACACCACGGACTTTTTGTCGTCTTGAATTACCTTTTCCAGATCATCAGGCCAGACGCAAAGTGCGACTTCGAAGGTGCCACGTTGAGCGTTGTACTGAATCTCAGCGCGGGAAACGTGGTAGGGATGGGGAGCCATGCCGGTCGTCGTGAACGCCAGCAGGGTCAGTGACAGCAAAAAATGGATCATTTGTCCGATTCCTCTTCTGAGCTTTCGTCATCAGTATCGTCACTCGATTCGGCTGCAGGTGGATCGCCTTCTTCGACCTCTTCTTCCTTGGCGCCGTCTTTGGCTTCCTGCTCGATTTCAGCTTCATCTTCTTCATCATCGAATGCATTTTTGCCCTCCATCGATTGATCGCCGTCCTCGCCACCTGCCTCGGCTGCATTCTCTTCGCTGCTCATTTCTTCAGAGCTTTCTTCTGCCTCTTCCTCTTCATCCTTTTCCTCTTCCTC
>CAZDZX010000139.1:0-9266 GCA_964510005.1 uncultured Pirellulaceae bacterium | reverse complement strand
TCTTCCTCGACCTCCATATCTTCCTCCATCTCCTCGGTCCAGCGGCGCAGCCTTTCCTCGATCTGCATTCGGTTGGCCTCCTTTCGCTGTCGATAAGCTTGGAATCGCGACTGCACGATTTTGGGCGGGAAGTGGTTGTTGGAAAGGTCCGCGTCGGCAGTCTGCAGTTGCGGATCCAATTCAATCGACTTGATCATTTTTTCAGTGATCAGCAAACGCGAGACCTTTTGGTTGTTGCGTGACCAGATCTCGGCTGGAATCACGTGCCGCTTCCGCGAACCATCTTCATGGATCGCGTCGAAGATGATCGGCATCACGAGGCCACCGACATTTTCAAAATCGATTATGAAAAAGTTGCGTTTCTCGGCAAGCAGCTTTCGTTCCTTTTCGCTTAGACTGGAAAGGTGTCGGCGGTATCCCAAAATATCCGAAGGCGTGACTTTGAGTTCGTCGTAGTCGTTGTAGAAGTCCTTCAGTTCCGGGAATTCGTCGGTCCGTTTCTTCAGCTCTTTGTTGCGTTGCTCCGAAAGCGTTTCCGCTGCCCCATCACGCTTTTCCTGAGCCCTGCCCAATTCAACTTCGGGGTTGAGGGTGTTCACGTTTAGCTGCCGCACGTTGGTGACGGCAATATCAACGTGGTCCGTTGAGTAAAACCAACCGCGCCAGAACCAGTCAAGGTCCACGCCGCTGGCGTCTTCCATGGTGCGGAAAAAGTCCGCCGGCATGGGCCGCTTGAATTTCCAACGGACGGAATACTCTTTGAGAGCAAAATCAAATAGCTCACGGCCAAGGATCGTTTCTCTGAGAATGTTCAGCGCCGTGGCTGGCTTGCTGTACGCGTTGGGGCCAAACTGGAGGATCGAATCCGAATTGGTCATGATCGGCACCTGATTTTGGCTGACCATGTATCCGACAATGTCCTTAGGTTCGCCGCGTCGAGACGGGTAATCTTCTTCCCATTCTTGCTCGGCCAAAAACTGCAGAAACGTGTTCAGGCCTTCATCCATCCACGTCCATTGGCGCTCATCCGAGTTGACGATCATCGGGAAATAGTTGTGTCCGACTTCGTGGATGATGACCGAAATCAATCCGTATTTCGTACGCTTGGAATAAGTCCCATCGCGTTCGGGGCGGGGACCGTTGAAGCAAATCATCGGATACTCCATTCCGCCCACGGGGCCGTTGACCGAAATCGCAACCGGCCATGGATAGTCAAACGTGTATCGTGAATAGACTTCCAGCGTATGGATGATGGCGTGGGTCGAATAGCGACTCCACAGCGGTTCGCCTTCTTTGGGGTAAAACGACATGGCCATCACAGGTTTTTCACCCATGTTGTGCTGCATCGCATCCCAGATAAATTTCCGCGACGATGCCCAAGCGAAATCACGAACTTGATCGGCTTTGAAGATCCACGTTTTCGTTTTCCTAGATTTCGATGCTTCGTTCTTTTCCGCTTCCTCGGGAGTCACGATGAACATTGGCTTCTTGGCCGATTTTGCTTTCTCCAATCGCTTTTTTTGTTTCTTTGTCAGGACTTCGTTCGGATTCAGCAGTACGCCAGACGAAGCCACAATGTGGTCGGCCGGGACGGTGATGCGGACCAAGTAATCGCCCATCTCCAATGTGAATTCACCGCGGCCAAGAAATTGTTTGTGTTGCCAGCCGTTGGTGTCGGTGTAGGCGCAGAGTCGCGGAAACCACTGGGCGACTTCGTACAGCCAGTTGCCGTCTTCTTCAAAATATTCACAGCCGCTGCGTCCGCTGACCAGTTTGCTGTTGTTGATTTTGTAGTTCCAATTGACTTGGAATGAAAAGCTCTCGCCGCTGGCCAATGGCTTGGCCAAATCGACTCGCATCATCGTTTCGACGATCGTGTGTTTCAGTTCTCCGCCGTTTTCAAGATCCTCGCAGCCGGTGATGTTGAAGCCGCCATCAAAGCTCTCTCTGGCCAGCAGCTGTTGCATCGTCTTAAACGTGATCCGATCCAAATCGGAAACACCCCGCGCTAAGCGGTCGGCGGTGCGGGCTCGGTTGCCCAGCGAGTCCGGACGATGGATGTTCCCATCAAGCTGTAACCAGAGGTACTTGAGTTTGTCGGGGCTGTTGTTGATGTAGGTGATCTTTTCGCTGCCGACGAGCGTTTGGTCTTTGTCGTTGAGCGCGATCGAGATTTCATAGTCGACCTTCTGCTGCCAGTAGCCGCGGCCGGGAGCGCCCGAGGCGGTTCGATAAGTCCCCGGGGTTGGCAGGATTTCTTCTAGCTGACGGAATTTGTCCTGTTGGTTGAACTTGCCGTTGTCAGGCCGAACCGCTTGGGCTGACGCAAGGCTGCAGAACGCGAGGTTCAATCCAATAAAAATCAGGCCAAAAAAACGAAGTGCGCTCATGTTTCCAGATCCAGAATGTGTTGCCAAAGATGCAGTGATCCCCCAATTAAAGGCCAAAACCAGCGGGACTCAAATGATCGTTTCCCAAACGGTATCAAAATCGATGGATTTGTTTCGTTCAGGGCAGGATTTGCCGACTTTCGGGGGCAAGCACGGCCCGTCGCGTTCAGGAATCGCTGGTTTGCCAGCCGGGTGCTCTTTTCTCAAGAAAGGCCGCCAGCCCTTCACGAGCATCGTCGGTCGCGCGAGCTGCTGCCGATACCTCGATCGAGTCCCGTAGTTTTTCGGCCATATTCCCGCCCGCGATCCGATCCACATGCTGTTTCGTGGTGGCGAGGGCTTGAGGCGAGCCCTTCATGATCGAAGTGGCCAATTGTTGCGCTGTTCCATCAAGGTCTTCCCCGTTGACGACCTGATAGATCATGCCCAATTGCTGGGCGCGAGTGACCGTCATGCGATCTCCCGACAACAGCAGCGCTGCCGCCGGCCCGGCACCGACACGATGGACCAACAGCGGTGTCACCATCGCTGCCGTGATACCGCGCTGCGGTTCGGGTAGCGAAACAAAAGCGCCCTCCGCCGCGATCACAAAATCGCAGGCCAAGATCATACCGACGCCACCGGCCAAGACAGGTCCTTGCAAGACGGCGATCGTGGGGACGGTTGCCGAATAAAGCGAGATCAGTAGTTCGCAGTAGTCCTTCGAATCTTTTTGCCATTCTTCACGGCCATTTTCGGAGGTGGCTCGCTGCTGCATTTCCCCAAGGTCCATGCCGGCGCAGAACACACTGCCTTCTGCCTCCAGCACCAGCACCCGAGTCTGCGGGTTGTTTAGTGCGTCTGTGACGGCGGAATTTAACTCGGTCAACAGCTGTCGACTGAGCGCGTTTCGTTTATCGCTGCGGCAAAGAACAATGCGAGCGACGTTGGATTCGATTGAAGTTCGTATCAGAGACATATGAAATTCTGTTTTCCGTTTTGTGAGCCGTTGCCTTTTTAGCCCAACTGGCTTTCGACCAAGTCCAGTGAAACTCCGAAGACATCGTTGCAAACGGCATCCAGTTCGCTGCGATCTCCGGCCATGCGAACCGTGCGATGCAAGTGCATGAACGATTCACCCGGTTGCAGCGCCAAAGCCGGGCTCACGGTTTCCAGTTCGTAGAACCCGCCCAGTTTTCCACCGCTTTCGTTGGGGCCATCGTTGTAGCCGTTGATGACGTCGCCAGCAAAGGGTTGCTCTTGAAACTCCCACAGGTTGTTCGTGTAACCGTGTGGTGCTTCGGCGGGCATGTTGAACTGAACCACGGTCAGGACCTGTCGCTGCGCGTCCCAGCTTCCCATGTAAGGCAGCGCCCGTTGCTGGGAGAGCCCAAGTTTGCTGCGGAAGTCCCCGTCGCCTTTGAGGAAGATCAGGCCAGCTTCTTCGTTGACGGCCAGTCGGCTGGAGTCCAATTCGCCAAAGTAATTGGCTTCCACGATCTTTCCCAGATCCGCAACGTCACCTTTGCGAAACGGAACGATCAACGAAGCCGTCGGGCTGGGTTTGTTCATGCTGATCAGCCATAAACCAATCAAGCCGGTTTCTTCTTTCCACGGTTTGTCGCCGCCGTTGGCCAAGGTGTTAATGCTTTCGTGACCGACCACGCTAAGGGAATTCAAATTGGTTTTCAAATGCCCGGCAACGGTCTGGCGGTCCAGCAGATTGATCTGACGATGCATCTTCAGATCGAACGTAAACCCGCTCATGTTCATCATCGGCTTGGATTTCTCAAACGTGATCGAAGTGTCGCTTTTTTCCGACACGTCCCATGTTTCCGAATCCAGCACCGGAGGGGTGCGCCAATTTTCGTAGGTCATTGGAACGTCGGGATCAAAGAAAACCGAAAACTGGCCGCCTTCGGGTGAGATCCAAATTCGGTCTTCGCCGCCGTAGAGATTGATCTGCGGATCGAGTGTCTCTTGCCCGAACGCGTCGTATTTGATGTAGCCGTAGCTCTGGCCTTCGTCTCCATTGGACGAACAGGTCATCGTGCGTCCCTGAAGTTCGGGGACCACCGCAGCGCGAGCCCCTTCATCATTTTTGAGAACGTGGGCAGTGAAATGGCTGCGAAGAAAATCGAGGTCTGCTTGGAAAGTTTTTTCAGGCATGATCGTATTGGCAGTGGTGGATGATGAATCGGAGTCCTTACTTTTTACCGGATTACGTCGCAAAGATCACCCTCCGAAGCGGCGCTCAACGTCATGACGCCGGTTATTTTCCGCGGGCGATGACTTGAGATTCGCCCTCAAGCTCCACAAACCCGACGATTTCATCTTGGGGAATGCCCAGCTTGCGAGTCAGAAATAGGATGAACGGATTTTCTTTTTCAAACAACAGATTGTCAGCCGGGCGATAACGCACCTCAAATACATCTCCGTCATTTAGATGGGAAATGCGGTTGCTGTGAACGTGGTCAACCAGCAAAACCGTTTCGCGTTTCTGCTGCTGTCCGGCTGCCGAGCGAACATCGGCGGCTCGGCAGTACTGCCAGCGAACGGTGCCACTGTAGCGCCCCTCCGCCGTGGCGGTCAGATCGGAACCAACGATCGTGAAGCGGCATTCGATTTTGCCGTACTCCGTCGTCAGCCAAATCAGTCCCGCGCAGATCGCAACGACGACCAGCATCGTGCGGATGCTAAATCTTCGTTTCTGTTGAGGAGGGGGATTGCCCACGGGAGTCCTCAAATGTTTCCTCCCATTGGGCAGGGAAAGTGAACAGGAGGCTGCGACACGTCACACCCTACCATCGGTTATTTTCCATCCCACTGAAACGATTCGCCTTTGGCAGGATTCACTTCGGTGACCGAGTCCTGGTATCGTAATTTCAGCGGATTGCCGTTGAGCGAGCGGATCTTACTGTCGGTCAGTTTACCGTCCTTCCAAACGATATCGACTTCGAAACCGCCCCGGGCTCGAAGTCCCGTAATGGATCCCGATCCCCATGCTTTGGGAAGCGCCGGTAACAGTTCGACTTCGCCGGCGTGGCTTTGCAGCAGCATCTCAGCCACGGCCGCAGCCCCGCCAAAGTTGCCATCGATTTGGAATGGCGGATGAGTATCGAACATGTTCGACAGTGTGCCTTTGGCCAGCAGAGTCCGAAGAAGTTTGTGAGCCCGCTCTCCGTTGTGAAACCTTGCCCAGAAGTTCGTTTTCCAGCCCATGCTCCAGCCGGTGCTGCGGTCGCCACGCTTCTCCAACGTCTTTCTGGCCGCCTCGTAGAACTCGGGCGTGTCGTTGCGATTGATCTGACGCCCGGGATGCAATCCGAACAGATGGGAAACGTGTCGATGCCTTGGAGAACTTTCCTTGTAGTCTTCGACCCATTCTTGCAGCCGTCCATCTTTGGGGCTGATCTGCATCGGCTGCAGTTTCTTCAACGCCGTTTCGATTTCCGTGCGGAACTCAGAATCAAAGCTTCCGTCGGCGCCCAAAATCTTGTTGGCTTCCAGCAAGTTGGTGAACAGGTCATGAATGATCTGCAAGTCCATCGTCGCGGCGTACGTAAATTGGGATTTGGTACCATCGGCTTTGATAAAAGCATTCTCAGGAGAGTGAGAAGGGCTGGTGACCAAGCGACCCGCTGCCGGTGTGCCCTCGGGGGCTTCGATCAGAAAGTCGAGGATAAACCGAGAGGCGCTTTTGAGGATCGGATAGGCTCGTTTTTCGAGGAACTCGCGATCGCCCGAGAAATGGTAGTGCTCTAGAAAGTCGCGGGTCAGCCACGCGGCGCCCATCGGCCAGACCCCGTGAACTCCATCAGCCGGAGTTGTTTTCCCAAAAATATCCGACAAGTGATGCACGACCCAGCCTTCGCAACCGTAGTGCTTTTTCGCGGTCTCTGCACCGTAGGGAACCAACGATTCCACATAATCAAAATACGGCATGTGGCACTCAGACAGATTGGTAATCTGAGCCGGCCAATAGTTCATCTGGAAATTGATGTTCAGGTGATAGTCACTGTTCCATGGCGCTTTGTAGAACTGGCACCATTTTCCTTGCAAGTTAGCTGGCAGGAATCCATCGCGAGAACTGCTGATCAGCAGATAGCGACCGTACTGAAAATAAAGCGCCTCCAGTTGCGAGTCCTGTTCGCCTTTTTTGACGGCCAGCAGTCGCTCGTCGGTTGGCATTTTCATGGCAGCGGTTTTGCCCAAGTCAATTTTGACGCGGTTGAACAGTTGCTGGTGATCTTTAATGTGTTCTTCTCGAAGTTGGCTGTAGCTTTTCGCCGACGCTGTTGCGAGTGGCTTTTCGCAGCGAGCGGTCGGGTCAGCGGTGAGGTCTTCGGCACTGACGTAGCTGGTGGCCGCGTTGAGGAACAGGGTGACTTCGTCCGCATCAGAGACTTTCAAGCGCCCGTCTTCGATCGTGGTTGTGCCGCCGGTGACTTTGGGCAGCAACTGGGCTTCATAGCCCATCACCAGTTTGCCCTTCATGGTCAAGCGGTTGTCCGGGCCGGACGAAAAAATAACATTCTCACGCGCGAACCGAGCCGTAAAATTAAGCTTGCCGGCTTGGTCAGCCGACAGGTGAATCACGATGACTTGATCCGCGTGGCTGACAAAGACTTCACGCGTGTAAGTCACTCCGTCGGCTTTGTAGTTGACTCGACTGATGGCGGTGGTGAGATCGAGATCGCGGCGATACCCGGCGACTTCCTCTTGGTCGGGAAAGTCCAGCAGCAGATCGCCAAAGGTTTGATACGATTTGACTTTGGGTGGGTTGCCCATCATGGCTTTGCCCGCAAGCTTCGCCGCCGCTTTGTTTTTGCCGTCGAACAGCATTTTTTGAATTTTCGGCAACGCCTTGAGGGCTCGTTCGTTGTGGCGTTGCAGGTGTTCGCCGTCCCACAGCGTTTCTTCGTTGAACTGAATTCGCTCTTGGTTCACGCCGCCCAGAACCATCGCTGCCAGGCGTCCGTTGCCCACCGGCAGGCCTTCGGTTTCCCACTTCTTGGCCGGCTTGCGATACCACAGCGTGAAGGCTTCCTCAGGTGCAGAGGCCTCATCGACGAACTTGGACGAAACCGTTGGGTTATTCGATTCATCGGCGGTGTGTTTGTCAGCGAACGCCGAACCAACCCACAACACGCCCAAGCCAACAACAGTACACAACCAGAGTGAAAAGGATTTCATGTTTTGCGATCTTTCTTTCAGTTCAGATGAGTTTTGGAATCAGAGGCTGATTCGATGAGTTTGGAATCAGAGGTTGATTCAGCATGCTTAGTTTAACAGTCTGCATTGAGATGAGTGTTCGTCAAACGCGATGGATATCACAAAACGCAGGGAATCGAATGGGATTAGACGATATTCCCGTAGCGATGCACGGTTTCTGCGATGGCCTGTTCGCGAAAAATTCGCAGCATCAGCAAGCGACCATTGCTCACGACTTCCCCAGTAAAGACCGGGAAGTTCTGTTCGTTGGAGGCGTTCCAGAGTTCTGGGGAAACATCGCCCAGCACGGAAATCGCGGCCGATCCTTTCTCATTTGACAGCCGGTTGCAAAAATCGAAAGTGGATTCCACTCGCCACGATTTCGCAAATTCGCCTAACCCGAATTCGGAATCGGCTGCTGCGCTGACGTGCAATTCGCAGCCGCCGATCTGACAGGCCACTGCCAGTCGCACCAGCGCTTCTTTGTGAGTTGCTGCGTCGTTGTTTTCGATTCGAATGAAATGCGATTTGCGAGCGCGGTAGCGAAAGTCATTGGTTTCGCCATGGATTTGAGACGGGTCATGCGATTTTGAAAATTCGTTTTCCCACCAATGCTGACAGCTTTCCGCCGCCGCAATGGCGGACTGTTGCTGAGCCGGTTCGTTCAGCATCCGCTTGATCCAATCGGAGAGTTGCTGAGTGATCCTCGCTTTGTGGGTGGGCGCTGCCGTTTCGGTCCAGTTGCAAAACAGGCTAACGTAGTTGGGGCCGCCGGCTTTGGAGCCCGGGCCGATACACGAATTTTTCCAGCCACCAAACGGTTGGCGCTGAACGATGGCGCCGGTGGTCGATCGGTTGATGTAAGCATTGCCGACTTGAACTTCTTCGCGCCAGCGATCAATTTCTAGCGGCTCCAGCGAGTGGAGCCCGCCGGTGAGTCCAAATTCGCTTGAATTTTGAATCTGCAACGCTTTTTCAAACGACGGCACGCTCATCAAACCCAGCACCGGACCAAAGCACTCGGTACTGTGGTACCACGAATCCGCTTTCACGCCGATTCGAATTCCAGGAGTCCACTGGCAGGGATTCCCATCGATCATCTGCGGTTCCAGCAACCACTCTTCACCGGCGTCCAGTTGAGTCAGGCCTCGCTTCAGTTCGTCGCCGGCTTCGCGGATGATCGGCGTGACAACGGCGGTGGGGTCATGGGCGGGGCCCACTTTCCGGCTGGCGGCTGCATCGACCAATTGCTGTCGAAACTTTTCGCTGTGGTAGACCGCTTCGTGAACAAGAGCGAGGCTGGTGGCAGAGCACTTTTGTCCGGCATGTCCAAACGCGCCATGAACCAGATCTTTGATCGCCAAATCAAGGTCCGCCGTGGCCGAGATGATCAGGCAATTTTTTCCACTGGTTTCAGCGAGCAGTTTTAGATTCGGTCGCCACGACTGAAACATTTGAGCGGTTTGATAGGCGCCCGTCAGCACCACGGCGGCCACACGCGGATCGGAGATCAGACCCTTGCCAACGGGTCCGTCTTCCATCGGCAAAAACTGCAGCACATCGCGGGGCACGCCAGCGTCCCACAGCATGTTGATCATCGTCCAAGCCGTTAGCACCGATTCCCCTGCCGGTTTGAGGATCACGGAGTTGCCAGCCATCAACGCCGCCAACACGCCGCCGCAG
>CAZDZX010000138.1:7226-10838 GCA_964510005.1 uncultured Pirellulaceae bacterium | reverse complement strand
CGAGCTCTTGCCCGTGCAAGGACCCCACAAGACCCAGCGTGACCAGCAATGCGGCGATCCATACAGCGACGCGAGCTCTAGATGTTTCAGCACAAAGAACATTCATTCTATTTCCTTTTTTGATCGTCTTGGTTCGCCAGTTCCAGTTTGATTTCATATGCTTGCCAACCGATTTTCTTCGCCCGCACGATGGCAACACCCCCGTCATGTTCATACTTGAACGGGAGGTTGGTCGCCGGATCGAGTGGCGCCGGAACGACTAGCTGATCGAGCGAATCGGGAAACTTGCCTCCATTTTCAGCAGCTGTCATGCGCAAGGCTTCGACGGTTTGCCAGAGGTTTTGCTGCTGATCGACTCTTGTTTTTGCCTCAATCACCTGACGGGTAGCGGGAACAAATAGCTCCCCAATCGGGAGAAACGACTTACTTAAAATAAGCTGACCGGGGTTTGGGCAGAAGCGTGAACTCCAGCGCTTAATCAATTCGGATTCATCATCCTTGGAGCGACTAACAAAGGGCACGACGATTTGTTTTAACCCCTCGTCTTGAGCCAGTTCGTAGTATTTCACGATGGCCAGAAACACGACCTGGGCTTTGGGGTATTGGTCCAGTTGCTGTTCCGACATGCCAACGACTTCGTGAAGAAAGTCGCGAGCCGTTGGATAGTCTTTCGCGATGACGGTCGCAGCGTGAAATGGGTCCCATTCCAACTTCAATTCTTCGCCATAGAGTTGGTTGTATTCATTCCCGAATTTGGTAAATCGCTGTAGGAAACTGACCCAAAATTCTGGGGGACGAATGGCCTCGGTGACTTCTTTGAAGATTGGAAATTGCAGCATCAAGAAGTTTCGCTCCATCGCGAAGGCACGACTTAAGTCGATAGCCGGTTCGGGACAGGCGGCGATCGCCCAGTAAAGGTTCGGCGTGTCGGGGTGCTGCGACAACACCAAGCCATTTTTGACACCAATTCCGTGAACGGCTGCTCCAACAAGGCAGGAAACCAAGAATTCGTCAGTACCAAGGTGCCGTCCCAATGCCATCATTTGACCCACGACCTCCACCGCATCGTCGATCCTCCCTTCGGCAATCGCAAACCGACAGCGAACGGTTTGAATTCGAGCAATTTCACGATGCTGCTGAATCGAAGGCAACAAGTAACCCATCGGATTCGTTTCCCGCTCAATCGCCCTGTCATGCTCAAACCGAGTCCGTCGTGCGGCGTCGTATAGGAATTCTGGTTGAAAAGAAAGTAGCTTTAGATACTGCCTGACTTCATCCATTGGTAATGATTCTGGTGCCGCATCATGCCAAGTGTAAGGAGGATAGTCCCCCCAATCGCGAGCCTCTTCGGTTGCCTCATCTCGCCACTTTCGCTCAAGTTTTGTCAGCTGCTCTCTGGCGTTACGCTGTTCAAAAAACCCGATTGCTTTCAGATAGAACAAGGCAGAGTTCCCATCCACACGTTCGCTTGCCGCTGGGATCAGGCGATGTTTGAACGCCGGTACGGAAACTGCTTTGGGGTAGACCCGTAAACGCATCTGCTGACGATTTTCGCCGGCTTCGTCTTTTACTTCAGTCCAGACACCATATTTTTCGGCATCCGAATCAGCAGGCTTTTTAGGCGCCCTCAAGGCAGCAACAACTTGCGCAGTGGCGATAGATGTAGAACAACCGATGACGACAAGCAACGCCAACGTGATCGCGATCCAATATTGGTTTAAGCCGAATGAAGTTCGTTTCATGATCGAGAACCTTTGGCGGTAGGAAATAGTTTGTCTGCGGTGGAGCACGATAGATCGTTGAAGAATAAGTGAAACGAGCGTGGAGACAGCACAGGACGCTCGACCGGCATATCGTCTGGCTGATCGTCGTCACCGTCGGACTCATCTGATGAATTGAGTTCGTTGATCTCATGTTGCTTCGGCCAGTCATCGCTGCGGACCAGTCGCGCGTCGATTGCTCCAAACACGGTCAGCGGCCTGAGGTCGCGAAGAACGTTGTTAACATCAGTGTTACCGAATCGATGGGGTCGCCACGGGGGCTGGTTGGTGCTAGGGGCCGTTGGGGATTTCGCAACAAGCAGCGGCGTTTCTGTGGCCGGCTGTTCAGCGGCAAGCTCGACACCAACGTGTAACTCTTCGGTCGCAACCGCGGCCTGAGTCGTTGCTGAATCGCTGCGTTGTTGAATCAGCAACATCGCGCCAACACCAACAGCCAACCCGATGGCCGCTGTCAGCGAGTGACTAAGGACCGCCGGCAACACCGAAGAAGAAACCGGCGCCCGGTTGGTGGCTAACTCAGTCTGCGAACCGTCGATCGATTCTGAAATCGCACTCCACGGTTGCGCTGGAGTCGGGCGGAGACCACGCAACTGCTGCTCCAACGCATCGTTGTCATCATTCCAATCCGGCAATTCGTCCGGTTCCAAATGGCTCATGACCGATTCCTCTTTAAAGAAAGTGTGTGGTTGGTATCGCCCAGATATTGTTTCAACTGTTCCAGCGCGGCGCGATAGTGGCGGTGCGCCGAGCTGGAGGAAAGGTTGCTGAGTTCTGCGATTTGCTCAAACGAAAGCCCGCCCCAGATCCGAGCCACCACGATCTCGCGGTCGCTGTCTGTCAGCTGCTGCAGCGCCGACTCGACCGCCGCTGCATCGACCTCGCTGGCCGGGTCTTGAACGAAGAAAGGGGCACGCTGATCGGCGGCAATTTGTTCCCGCTGATGTCGACGCCGTTCACTTCGATGCAGGTTCATGGCTCGAAACTTGACGGCTCGAAAGAGCCATGCGAGGGGTTCGGCAGGCATTTGAGGTTGTTTGGCCAGTTCGATCATGGCTTCCTGCAACGCGTCGTCAGGAAAACGACACCACGTCCGCGCGTACAACCGAAGCGCCGCAGCATTTTGGTCGTACAGTCGTTTCAGAGGTTCGTTCAAGCGACGCCCTTTGGCGATGTTAGTTGGTTCGTCTCTTTCAGTATTATCACCGCCGCAGTCGATCCGTCCCACGCATTTGATTTTTTTTGCATGCTGGTCTTATTTTCGCTAATATCTACCCAGCCGTGTTTGTAGTTATCACGAATCTATTGAGTTTTTCCATGAATCATGAAGACAACAATTTGGTGCGTTTTGCAGCGTATGAACTGGAATACGAAGCGGTGCTCATGAAGAACGCGTTGATAGATAACGGGATCGAAGCATGGGTGACAGGTGGTGATGGAGTGAACATTTTTGGAGCCGGATTGACCGCCTCGGGCTTAGTCGCCGTAGACGTGCGAATTCGCCAGAAGGATTTAGAAAAAGCTCGCGCATTGGTCAGCCAAATTGAAAAGGAGCTACACGCCCTTCCCACCCCCTCTTGGAATTGCAAATGTGGCGAGGCCGTCGATGAGGGGTTTGCGATTTGCTGGTCCTGCGGCGCCGACTTTGATGATCGCAAAAACGATATCTAGATAGATCGCTGCATCGCATTCCACCAAGGCAGGTGAAGTTCCTCCAATGGGGCATGCTCATACTTCGCGTGAGCATGGCACCCCGAAAATTGATCCACGAATCGGCCAGCTATCAAATCCGATTTCTTGGGTGCCATGGTTCACGCTTGCGTGACCATGTTGA
>CAZDZX010000138.1:0-7126 GCA_964510005.1 uncultured Pirellulaceae bacterium | reverse complement strand
ATGGCACCCCGAAAATTGATCCACGAATCGGTCGGCTATCAAATCCGATTTCTTGGGTGCCATGGTTCACGCTTGCGTGACCATGTTGATCCGTTGCCCTCAGCACTCCAAGGCAGGTGAAGCTGCTCCAATAGGGCATGCTCATGCTTCGCGTGAGCATGGCACCCCGAAAATTGATCCACGAATCGGTCGGCTATCAAATCCGATTTCTTGTCGTTAATGAGATGCTTTTGGAGGCAAAGGCGATCGCTGTGCTGGCAAAGACCGAGAAGCATCATCGATTTGGCGACGCCACTTTCCGGGCGTCGATCGAGTGATGGCGCGAAAGCAGCGAGTGAAATGGCTCTGACCACTAAACCCGCACTCGGCCGCAATGACGGCAAGCGACTTGTCGGTGGTTGTCAGCAATCGCTTCGCCATCTCGATTCGAAGCTCTCTCACGTATTCCGAAATGGAAGTCCCCGCAGACTTACGAAAGACTCTTGCCAAATGAGACCGATGAACTCCGACCTGACCGGCAACCGTTTGGACAGAGGGAGTGAAGGGAAAAGAAGCATGAATCACTTTCAATGCCTCGTCCACCGTGCTGCATTGTCCCGCATCATCGCAAGCATTTCCCGCGGGCAGGTTCGGAATTTCTTGGTCCTGCAAGGAATTCGTGGCTCGCGAAATTCGAGACGCCCCTCTTGATGGGTCCGTGTCGAAACGGTGTGATTTTTCCGAAGAGTAATCGTACAAATCCATGTTGACCTTGGGTGGGACACTCGAGTGCGAGAACGCCCCATCCTAGCCAAGAAAGATCACGCGAGCCCAAAACCCTCGATTGAAGGTATTGCGGATAACAAATCGGGATCGAATTGTTGCATATGTTGCAGATGGATTCAGTGGAGGCACTTTCGATCCGGCGATTCCGCTGCCGCCACGATATTACGATGCGCAACAAAGACGTCGTCGATAGTGCCCAAGGGAGAATGCAAAGGCAATCGCAATCTCCCACACCGTAAAGAATTTCCCGTGGCTGCTGTGAGCCTCAACTGCGGCGTCTCAACTGGGCGTCTCGGTCGACAGGCGCAGCCATCGACTGGCTACTGACCATCCTCGTTCGATTCCGGAGAGCGCTGCTCCCAACACGACTTCTCGCTGTAAACTCAACGAGACCGGTGGAGCCTGATCATCAGTTGGAGACCCATGGCAGAACCAGTAAGGGGTCAAACCGTTCTAAACCTCAAACGCTTCTTACGTCGATGCTTCGCCGCGAGCCATCACGACCTGCCCCGTTCGAATCACCTCGATGATTTCAAACTGGGACAACATCTCCAAAGCCGAATCGACCACAGTTGATTCACCAATAACGAGGGCGATCATCGAAGTGTGAGTCAAATCAACAGTCCGACCCCCAAAATGCTCAATGATATTGATCGCATCGGTCCGCTCTGATTTGGGGACCAGAAACTTGATCATCATCATTTCCTTGGCCACCGAATCGTCCGACGTGTGCTCATAGCAGTGAATCACGTCGATCAACTTGCTGACCTGCTTGATGATTTGCTCAAATCCTTCTGGGGCACCCGTCAAACCGATGGTCATTCTGGCGAATTGAGAATCACGGCTTTCGGCAACCACCAGTGAACTGATATTGAATGCGCGGCGGGCAAACACCTGCGCGATTCGCATCAGGACTCCGGGTTCGTTCTTGACATGAATCGATAGCGTTTGCTTGTCGATTCGTTTGGAAACAGAAACTTCGTTGTCAGTTGTCGCAATGGTTTGAGGCATCGGATCAAATCGGTATTAAAAAGTGGTCGGTAAAAATTGGCAAACGATTTCGGGTCTACGTCGATCCGATGGGTTTGGCCAATTTCGTGGTTGGAGGTTCGACAAGCATCTCTTCCAGAGCGGCTCCCGCAGGAACCATCGGAAATACATTTTCGTTTTTGACACATTCGGCGTGGATCAACATCGGGCCGTCATTGTACGCCAACGCTTCTTCGATCTTGCGTTTGACGTCCGCAGGCCGTTTGATGTTGACGCTAGGGATGTCGTAAGCCGCAGCCATTTTGCAGAAGTCCGGATTGCCGAGCAAATCGACTCCCGATTCACGGTTCTCAAAGAACAACTCCTGCCACTGTCGCACCATCCCCAAGTAATGATTGTTCAAAACAACAATCTTGATCGGAAGTTTGTGAATCTGAGCCGTCGCCAGCTCAAACATCGTCATCTGAAAACCACCGTCACCGCAGATCGCGATAACGGTTTTGTCCATATTGCCAAACTGAGCACCAATGGCGGCAGGGAAACCGAATCCCATCGTGCCAGCGCCGCCCGAAGACAACCATGAATACGGTTCGTTCGATTTGAAGAACTGAGCCGCCCACATCTGATGCTGGCCCACATCGGTAGAAACAATCGCGTCGCCACCGGTTTGATCGTAGAGCTCGCTGATGACCTGCTGCATCCGCAAACCACCTTGCTTCCGATAGTTCAGCGGATACTTGGTCTTATAACCATCAAGCTTTTTCAACCAACCTTCAGTCGGCAACGGTTTGATCTGGCGGTTCAGCAACTGCAACGCTGTTTTGGCATCGCCGACGATCTGCACGTCGGGACGAATCATTTTGTTCATCTCCGTCGGATCGATATCGATGTGAATGATCTTGGCGTCCTGACAGAACTTCTCTGGGTTACCAATGATCCGGTCATCGAAACGCGAACCCACATTCAGCAACAAATCGCACTCGATCATCGCTTTGTTGGCATAGGCAGTTCCGTGCATCCCCAGCATGCCCAGCGAAAGGTCATGGTTCTCAGGGAAGACACCTTTGCCCAGCAACGTTGATGTTACCGGGGCGCCCAAAGTCGTCGCCAGTTCCATCAGTTCTTTGTCACCACGCGAGATCATGCAACCTTGCCCGGCAAGGATCACGGGGCGTTCCGCGCTTTTGATCAACCGCGCCGCTTCGTCGACCGAAGTCTGGTCAATCTCAAAGGCGGTCTCCGGGCGGAAGCCAGGAATTCGGAACGGAGGATTCAACTCTCCCGTAAAATCGCCTGACGAAATGTTCTTAGGGACGTCAATCAGAACCGGACCCGGTCGACCGGTGGTGGCGATGTGATAAGCCTCACGCGCTACCCGAGGAAGGTCATTGGAATCCTTAACCAGATAATTGTGCTTCACGACAGGAATCGTGATGCCAAAGATATCCGCTTCTTGGAAAGCGTCTTTGCCCAGCATCCACGTCACCTGCTGACCACAGATCACCAGCATGGGAACTGAATCCATCATGGCAGTCATCAAACCGGTGACGGTGTTTCCAGCACCCGGTCCCGACGTCACCAACACGGCGGCAGGCTTTCCAGTCGCGCGGGCATAGCCATCGGCCATGTGAGTCGCGCCCTGTTCATGGCGAACCAACACAAACTTGATGTTCGTTTTGACAGTCTCAAGAGCATCAAAAATTGGGATCGCGGCCCCACCCGAGTAACCAAAGATATATTCGATTCCAAGTTCATCGAGTGTTTTGATTAGTGCTTGTGCACCATCGAGTTGCTGGCTCATTGAATTGCCTGATGAAAAAAATGGTTGATGTGGTCAAGATTGGGCAAATTGGGTCCAAAACTGGAACGAAATTCGGGGTTTCGCCAAGAATCCCAGTTTTTAATGGTTGGAGATCAGAATAATGCGTCACATCCCCGCCAAAGTCCATACCAATCCAGCCCAACTGTTTCAAAAATCAGCTTTTATTACGAAACATCGCGTCTCGGCTGGGACGACCCAGTCGACAATTGCATTATCGACCCAAACATGACAGCATTTCCGATTTCAAGTTCGCGAAAACAGCCAATTCAAGACATAAAATCGGACTTTTGAGAGTGTCTAGCACCTGAAAATTGCAATTCCCAATGAAACCTCAGCAATCATGCCGGATTTACCTCCCTTGGAACCCACCAGTCGGCTCGTAAATTACCCTCAGCCCTTTAACCTGAAGCCATCTGATAAGTTGAAAATCCTCCAACTGTTTCGCCCCATCACACCGAGGCGTTTCGCAACATGAAAAACGGCACTCACCACGTCTTCGATTTCCTAGACGAAAACATCGAATCCTTGCCTCAAGGCGTCTGTGTTATGTTCGGCGGCGAGCGCTACCTCAAGAGAAAAGCCGCCCAACATCT
Source organism: uncultured Pirellulaceae bacterium (assembly GCA_964510005.1). Taxonomy (GTDB): domain Bacteria; phylum Planctomycetota; class Planctomycetia; order Pirellulales; family Pirellulaceae; genus Mariniblastus. The sequence continues at coordinate 2,956 of CAZDZX010000138.1, read as the reverse complement.
GCTGGGTGATGCAGACGATTTTTCGGCGTCCCGATTTGACGGGAACCAAGCTCAGCTTGCCGACGTGCTGGACGAGCTGTCCACGCAATCTCTGTTTGGCGGTGGCGGTCCCAAAGTCGTCGTGATCGACGATGCCGACAGTTTCGTCAAACAACATCGCGATCGCTTGGAAGACCTCGTCGATTCGCGAGCCAGCGGACTGCTGATTCTGCTAGTAGATACTTGGGCCGCGAACACCAAACTCTACAAACGGGTCAATAAAGAGGGAATCCAGATTCGCTGCACGCCCCCGACTCCGTCTGCCAAATCAAAGAAAACCGACACAAAGCGGGTGGCGAAATGGTTGATCCAACAAGCTGCCGACGAACACGAATTCAAACTGCCTGCTGCCGGAGCTCAAATGCTGATCGACCTCACCGACTGTGAGTTCGGTCGAATGGATCAGGAGCTACAGAAACTGGCGCTCTATGCGGACAAGGGCAAAGTCACCGTTGACACTGTCGGAAAGGTCGTGGGCGGTTGGCGAACGCAAACCATGTGGGACGCAATCGGCGCCGCCGTGGATGGCGATTCCGGAAAAGCCCTCACGCTACTGGACCGCCTCCTGAAAAATGGAGAACATCCCTTGGCTCTGTTTGGGCAACTCTCATGGTCGCTTCGTCGCTACGCCAGCGCGACAGAGAACGTTTTGCGCCAAGTCCGTGATGGCGAACGGCCCGACATGTCGTCCGCCATCAGTGCCGCCGGCTTTCGGCCTTGGGGAGGCGAAGTCGACATGGCTCACGATCGCCTGAAACAACTCGGCCGTGATCGCGCCGCCCGCATCTTGGATTGGTTGGTCGAAGCTGATTTCGCGCTCAAACGAAGCCACACCACAGGTGACCGCGGGCGTCTGGCGCTTGAGAAAATGCTGGTCCGGATGTCCAAAGAGCTCAGTCCAGCAGCGATCAAACGGTAGCGAGGATTCCAAACCTGCCACGGTTCGTTTTCCAACGTCCAGGACAACGGGCACCCGTTGATCTTGTTCTGTCTATGGCATTCTATCAAAATCGAATTATCATGAGCTAAATTCAATTCGTCCCAATTTGTGGAAGTGGTTTTGTGCGCAAGCTGATTCAAATTCTTACCATCGTGCTGTTATTGGTTCAGACCCCGTCCCTCTCTGCGGACGATCCCGCAAAATCTGCGGACACCCATTCCATTAAATCCGGTGCCCAACAGGATTCAAAAATGGCTTGGTGGCGCGAAGCCAAGTTTGGCATGTTCGTTCACTGGGGAATCTATTCCGTCGTGGGAGGACAGTACAAAGGCCAGAAGCTTCCCAACAGCGCCGAATGGATGATGAACAAAGGCGAAGTTCCGATCGTCGAGTACGAGAAGTACGCGGCCCAATTCAATCCAACTGAATTCGATGCGACGGAATTCGTCGCCCGAGCAAAACGAGCCGGCATGAAGTACTTGGTCATCACGGCCAAGCACCATGACGGATTTTCGATGTTCGGCTCCAAAGCCACACCCTACAACGTCGTCGACGCAACGCCCTTCAAGCGAGACATTATGAAAGAGCTGGCGGTTGCCTGCCGCGAGCAGGGAATTCGTTTCGGTTTTTATTACTCACAGTGTCAGGATTGGCACCATCCGGGTGGACTGGGAAACCACTGGGACAAGACTCTCAAAAAAGTTAGTTTTGACGAGTACGTTCGTGACAAAGCCGTTCCCGAAATCAAGCAGCTGCTAACCGAATACGGTCCCATTTCGATTTTCTGGTGGGACACACCGCGGAAGATGAGCAAAGAATCGTTTGACAGTCTGCATTCACTGACTGGCCTCCAACCCGGCGTCATCACCAACGACCGATTGGGAAAAGACACCGTCGGAGATCACAAAACCTATGAGCGTTCGATTCCTCCTCAGGGACCAATCAACGGGCAGGACTGGGAAGTCTGCATGCCGATTAGCGGAAGCTGGGGCTACAAAAAATCCGACACCGATTTCAAATCAGAAAAGAAACTGATCCAAAATTTGGCGGACATCGCCAGCAAGGGCGGCAACTACTTGCTCAACGTGAGCCCGACCGGAACGGGAGCTCTATTGCCTCAAGCCACCGAGCGTCTGGAAGCCATCGGCCGCTGGATGGACGTCAACAAAGAATCCATTCACGGCACAACGGCCAGCCCGATTGGAAAACCGGATTGGGGGCGCTGCACCAAGAAAGTCTTTCCCGGCGGCGCGACGCTGTACTTGCAAGTATTTGACTGGCCCAAAAACGGCTCGATTGTTGTCCCGGGTTTAAAGAACAAAGTCAAACAGTGTTACCTGATGTCAAATTGGAACGCTTTGAAAACCGAATCGGTAGACGATGGGGTCAAAGTTTCATTGCCTACCGAGGCGACCGACCCGAACGTCAGTGTGATCGTGATGCACGTCGAGGGCGACCTCGATGTTGAGGCCCCCAGTTTGTCTCCGGATGCGGACGGCAAATTGGTACTGTCGGCCAGCACCGCTTACATTCATAACAACGAAGGCAGCAAGGAAGCGAGTCTTCGAAATGAAGATAAAACTCCTAACATCGGTTACTGGACCGACAAGTTCGCATGGTTGGAATGGACGATCACGATCAAGGAACCGGGAACCTTCGAAGTCTTCGCTGATGTTGCGATTGAAGCCGAAACGACCGCATGGAATTTTGGCTTGCGGGACCAACAGCAGGTCTCCGAATTGAAAACCACGGGCGGCTATGGCAATTACGAAACCCGAAGCTTGGGTACGATTAAAATCGAAAAGACAGGAGCGTTGTCATTTCGGATCAATCCTGTCGCTGAAAAATGGCAGCCCGTCAATCTGCGGAAAGTCGAACTCAAGCTGAAGAAGTAAACCGCTTCGAAATTCGCTCGACATTCGGAAATGCTTGCGCTTTTTCTGCTAAATGGCGCCTGAATCAATCAGCGGCAAGGCG
>CAZDZX010000137.1:0-10861 GCA_964510005.1 uncultured Pirellulaceae bacterium | reverse complement strand
ACGAACTCGTAAAGGCTACCTTCGCGCGGTGCGGCAACTGGCCGAACACGCGAAGGTCTCGTTGAGAGCGATAAGTTATTCTGCCGACCGCTTCGGGATTTAGAGGTCATGAACGATAGAGTATTTTACACACCTGCCGTAAAAACCTATCTGCCTATTTGGGCATCGATGCTTTCGGAAATCGCCGAGCCAACCGACCCCGACCCAGCCGACCCCGACCCAGGCGCTTGCCCCGCCGACTTGGGCAATAAAGCAGCTTGCTTTTTTCGTTCAGCCGCGAGGAATTTATCCCGCTCGGCTGACACGGCTAAGATCTTCTTTTTGAGTTCGGCGCGACGGGTCGCCATCTCCTTGACCCGAGCCTTTCGTTGCTCAAGCGTCATCGACTGTAACTCCTCAGGAAGATTTCCAACGGGGATGGACTCGATCAATGACTCGTCCGCTTCATCCGCATCCACCAGATCCCTTGCCCGATTGTTATAGACGCCGCTGGCTTTGGATTTCGCCCTAGCACTAAAGCCCGGGGCCGGCGCCGATCCTTTGCTAAAACTGCCATTCAGAGAACCGGATAGCGAATTTTTGTCCTGAGCTTTCTGATTGCTTCCATAGCTGTCCCGCTTTTCCTTCTCTCCGTACCACAGATAAGTCTTGTTTAACTCAGCGTTAAGGCTGATTAAAACTTCGTCTTGTGGACATTTGATTCGAACGACTTCTTGATCCTGATCAATGTTGAAGCTCTTGCCACCCCCAAGGGTGGCTCCGGTGGACCAACCGCTGGACTCTCCGACAGCCTTGGGGCCACAGTGGATCGTGTTGACAAAAATTCCCTTGGCGACCGCCAAGCCACAAACTCCTTGATAGCCGACCGGGCCCTGCGTGAACGGTTCGTTGCCCGCGATGAAGATTGCCCGGTAGGCATCGGGATCTTTACTCCAATCCAATCGCTTGATGGCTTCATCCATGACGGCGCCACAGTATTCGTCGCCGCCTTGGGTCTTGAGCGAAAACAGGGCTTCGGAAACTTTGTCCAAATCGTCAGTCAAGGCAACAACTTGGCGAATATAGTTTTCGGTTGCAGGGAGATTCGTGTTGCCATATTCAAACACACTCACGCGAAGAAACGGCTGGCGTCCTTTCTTTTCAGCCTGGGCCAACCGCTCCACGATTTGCCATAGTTGCTGTCGAGCCTGATTGATGAGGCCATCCATCGAGTTGGAAGTATCCAACAGAATCGCCATATCGACTGGTAAAAGTTCCTTTTCTTCAGCTTCGACTGCTGGAGCGGGAGCATCTTTTGCTTCAGGATCCCCTTTTGCTTCGGCATCCTGTTTGGATTCGATCTTTGCTTTCGTATCGTCGGAGGTTTTGCTGGCTTCTTTGGACTTTTCCTGAGCCCAACTGCTGGAAACGCAGGCACCCAGAATTGCCAAAAACGCGATAAAAAATACTCGATTTGACCGTAAACGCATCTCAGATCTCCCAGATGATTTTTGAAGCATAAGCACTGTGACGCCCAACGATCACGAAAGTTCCTCCCGTTGGAAAAAAAATTGTTGGTGCACGATCGCGGCGTCCGCGATTCGATCGTCGCACCCGTTTTTCCCTGCTTGATGATCAACACTCGCGAATTTGACAGCGAAGCCTAACTCAAGTTACGATCCGATTCCGATTTCGAATCCCAATAAAGCTCCGCAGTCAGCATGGAAAACTATCAGACGATCAACCCAGACAAAGTCGTCACCACGATCGATCGACTCCAAGGCCGAATCAACGAGCGATTCCCCGACTCGGGCTTGACCCAAGTTTGTGGACAGCTGCTGTCCGTTTCTCAAAACATGAAAGCTCGTTCGGAGTGGATCGCCAAACCGGTTCAATGGCTGCGAGGAACTGGGCTGGCATTTTCCATTTTGATTGTCGTTTTGACGGCCCTAGCATTTTACTTTTACGGCTTCAATGAAAAAGATTTGCAATTGATTCCCGAACAAAAGCAAAAAAGCTTTACCGGATTCGTGACCGTGATGGAGGCGGGGCTCAATGATTTGGTGCTGATCGGTGCCGCGCTGTTTTTTCTGCTGACACTGGAAACTCGTTACAAACGAAAACGCGCCCTCAAAGCCCTCCACGAATTACGCTCGATCGCCCACATCATCGACATGCACCAACTCACCAAAGACCCCCACCGCATTACCGACAGGAGAGAGTTTTACATCCCCGGCCAGCTCTCGCCGCCGATGGAGATGAACGCCTTTCAACTGCGCCGCTATTTGGACTACTGCAGTGAGATGCTTGCTCTGACGGGTAAGCTGGCGGCAATTTATGTCCAAGCCTTCGATGATGCGGTCGCCATCGCTTCGGCTTCCGAACTGGAAACCCTGACCTCGGGCCTATCTCAGAAGATCTGGCAGAAAATCCAGATTCTGGAGACGTGGGGACACCAAGACCAGCCGCCATCAACCATCCAAACCGACATTTCGTAAAAATCTGCACTGCGGGCGGCTAACGTGAGAAAACACCGAAGCAAAGGCTCCGATTGGGAACCAAAGCTCCCGAGCCCTCGATTTGGGTGGCAAGATCGTGGATTCCAGCAAAAGCCAGTGTTTATTGGGTTACTTTCTTTGCGATTCTTGTTGTCAAGACGACCCAATTTGAGTTAAATCATTGCTGTCCAGTCGGTCCAGTTCAGTTGGCGACAGCTTTAGTTTTCATGGGTTCAGCAATGCAAGCGAAGAAAAACAGCATTGTCATCATTACGATGACCGCGATTTCGCTGCTTTTTGGTGGCATCTGCCAGGCCAACTCGGCCGCTGAATCACTCGCAAAAGAGTCTGTCGAAACTGTGGAACTCGAGATCGTCGAGATTGCCACCGAGGCCACGGCGCCACGTGAGAATCGGCAATCCCATTCGCCGCAGTTCAGATTTTACTTGCGGCCCAACGCACAGCTTCTTTCGTTTCGACGGTGCGATCAGAAATACAATTTTCGATCGGAGCAACACAACGGCTCTGGCAGCTACCTGCGCATTTAGCCCAGCTTGCGCGGGTTATCCCTGCGATTCTTCTTCATTTGGCGACATGGTTTGTGTACTCACTCAAACCCTTCTAACATCCCTCCGTTGGTGCAATTCGGTAGGGACACTTCATACATAAAACAGGATGACAAACACGTGAAAATCAAAAGCGGTATCAACAGTTTTCAAAGCTCAATTCAGCCCGACATGCAGGGCCATTTCTCTGAACTGGAGAAAGGCCAATCGCCTGAAACTCTGTTCATCACCTGTTCGGATTCGAGAATTTCTCCGAACTTGCTAACACAGACTCAACCCGGCGAGATCTTTGTGATCCGCAATGCGGGTAACCTCGTGCCACTTCCCGGCACCGGCGAACTGGCCGTCGAAGCGACAATTCAGTACGCGGTCGAAGTCCTGAAAGTCAAACATGTAGTCGTCTGCGGTCACGCCAAATGTGGAGCCGTCTCTGGATTGCTCGATCTTGAATCGCTGAAAGGTCTTCCTGCCATCCACCAGTGGGTCAGCAAAAGCAGTGAAGTGCTCAATCAGATTTCCGACGAGAAACCTGAATTGAGACTTAAATCGGCGATCGAAGCCAACGTTCTGCTTCAGATTGAGAACCTGAAAGCTTACAGTTATGTTAGTTCGGCAGTCGCCAGCGGCGATCTAGAGCTGCACGGCTGGGTCTACGATTTTGGGTCAGGCAATGTCGATTACCTGACTGACGATAACGCAGTGGTTTGATTTGACTGAGATGACAGATTTTTTTCTGGCTTCATATATGGGTGAGAATGAGTGACTCATGGCGGCGGGAGATAATTTAGCTCAACACCAACGACGCTGTGTGTGATGAGACCACTTTTTTAACGGCGCCCAAGCGTTTGTATTGCGGGTAATTCTTGTTCTGTGCAAACCTATTTAGGAGGGGATCGGGATTGAAGTCATTCGGCAGTGCTTCGTCCATTGTGTTTAGTGTCAACTCTTGGGTTGACCTGCTTAACACTTCGCAGTCAGAAAGAAAGAGCTCGCACCATTTGAGCAAATGCCATTGGTGCTTAAGAACCCTCGGGGGTCAACAATCAAATCGCACTAACAGAGACAACCAAGGGGCGGGTAACCCCGAGAAGTGGCCCTTATGATTTGGCTTGCAAGGCCTCGGGCAAACAACTGCAAAGCTCAACTGAGCAAGAGCAAACAGAACGAACAAAACGAACATTCAATTTCACCAATGGGTCGATCAAGGATCTCCATTGCTGAAACGATTAACTTAAAATTTCACAGGCGAGACGATGAAAAAATCAGGACCTCTTACAATGATCAACGAGATCAAGCACTGGAAATCCGATATCCCATCGGGCTTGGTCGTCTTCCTTGTCGCGATTCCACTGTGTTTGGGGATCGCGTTGGCATCCGGATCCTCCGCAATGTCGGGAATCATCGCCGGCATTGTCGGCGGTTTAATCGTGACGCTTTTCAGTAATTCCTCACTCGGCGTGAGTGGCCCGGCGGCGGGTCTGGTCGCGATCGTTGCCCCAGCGATTGCTCAACTTGGCTTCCAAAACTTTCTGCTGGCGGTTGTGCTCGCTGGAGTAATCCAGTTTTTGCTTGGCCTGTTTAAGGCAGGAACGATCGGATACTACTTTCCGACGTCGGTTATCAAAGGCATGCTGGCGGCAATTGGATTGATCATTGTCCTCAAACAAATCCCACATGCGGTTGGCTACGACAAAAATTTTGAAGGGGACATGGCGTTCTCTCAATCCGACGGACACAACACGTTTTCAGAAATCTATCATGCGTTTTTGAATCCGTCGGCGGGGCCTGTGATCGTCACACTGGTTTGCCTTGCCATCCTGATCCTGTGGCAAACTAAGAGTATTTCCAAGTTCGGCTGGAGCAAAATTATCCAGGGACCCCTTGTCGCAGTGGTCGCCGGAATTTTACTCAATCTTGCATTTAGCAGTACTCCGATGAAGATCTCTAAAGACCATCTAGTGAACCTGAGCGGGACAGTCGAGGATCACGCTGGGGATGACACAGATCACGCTGCGACTGATACAGGCGATGCTGCCGAAACCGCAGGCTTCAATTTTATTTTCCCTCACTTCGCACCATCAAAAATCACTTCTACTGAAGTACAGATTGGTCACGGTTCACATGGTGGAGGTGGCGCCACTAATGCTGCCGCTGCGATCGAAGATGCCACCAACAGCTTGGAGGCATTCGGAGAAAAGCTGGACATGCTCACAGATGAATCAATCGCGTCGAGCCTTACGCCGGCGATTACCGATCTGCGTGAGTCATTGACGTCATCTGGAACTGCCGTCGATTCGACCGAAACGAAACTCATCGCATTAGAGGGGGCTGTTGAGAAAGTCTCCGACAGTGACATTGCATATGGGATGAAAAACGCCCTGGCCAAAATCAGAAACACGATCAAAACCGAAAAAGCCGAAGTTTCGATTTCTCCATTTCGTGCGGCAATCATGATTTTGATCACTGCCCTGACACTCGCGATCGTCGCCAGCCTTGAATCACTGCTCTGCGCCGAAGCGACTGACAAACTTGATCCGCAGCGTCGACAGACCGATTTGAATCAGGAATTGCGAGCTCAGGGAATCGGAAACATTGTTTCCGGGATGATTGGCGGACTGCCGGTAACCCAAGTCATCGTTCGTAGCTCAACCAACATTCAATCCGGGGCCCAGTCCCGACTGGCTGCCTTTGTCCACGGCATTTTCCTGATCGGTGCCGTGATCGCGATTCCCCAAATATTGAACCTTATTCCACTTGCCAGTCTCGCGGCGATTCTGTTCGTCGTTGGATATAAGCTGGCTCATCCTTCAAAGTTTAAACTGATGTTCAGTCAAGGATGGACTCAGTTTTTACCCTTCATTATCACAATCGTTGCGATTTTATTAACAGACTTGTTGATCGGAATTGGAATCGGATTGATCGCTTCGCTATTCTTTATCCTTAAGAGCAGCTACTTCAAATCTTTTTGGATGACCTCTACGGAAGAAAACGGCCAGATGGTTCATCGGTTAACATTGGCTGAAAGAATGTTCTTTATTAACAAAGGCAATGTTCAATCAGCGTTGCAAGATATCGACGCCGGCAGCAAAGTGATCATCGACAATTCCAATACCGTTCACATGGACCAGGACGTTCTGGACGTTTTCAAAGATTTCAATACTCACGCAGAGTTTGACAATATAGAAGTCGAGTGGATTACAGATCTGGGAGATGGACAAACCAAAGATCCTGCACGCGTTCAGGAACTTTTAAATTAAAAGGATTGGAGGTCGCCGAAGGAGAAGCAACATGAAGGCAGCGGTGGCAAGCTAGTCATTGACTGGTCGTTCCTAGAAGGCAGGTTCTCCGAAGGCTCGAAGCACAAACTGGAACGTGTTCGATCTCAACAATTGAAAAGAATGACGGCCCTTTTTCCGGGCTGTTCACAAAAAAACGACGTTGACGATTCATTCTTCATAGAACGATCATCAACGTCGATTGTGGACTGGGAGAACCCGTCAACGTTTTCTGTTGGGGTTCTAAATGAACCGATCGATGAAGCGCGGATCCAGTGGAATATCTTTGACTTCGATATCCGCAATCAGATCTTTGTGCAGCGTCGAATTTTTGTCCATCATCAAGCGACCGATCTCAGCCCATGCTTTTTGCAGCTCTGGGCTGGATTGAATTCCCTTCATGCTCAGATCGGCTTCCATGTTCAAGGCCGCTGCAATTTTCAAGTATTCAGGCTGCCCCTCTTTCAGCGACAACGCGAAACACATCGATGCCAACGAACGACAAAGCTGATCAAAAACCCCGCCTTCATCGCCCAGTAGAAAACTCTGGTCCATGAACGACTTTTGATACTTTGCGATGATCATCAAAATCTTGCGACCGAGCACTCGGTTTCGCTTCATCGCGCGACGGATGAAATACTCCTTGGCCGCAAAGAGATCATCCACACCGGAAAGATCCGCCGAAGAAAACCACGAACCCATCACGGTCTTGGCCACATACCAGCCAAATTTTAGCTTCGGCATCAAACCGAAACCGCCTTCGACTTCCGCAATTCCAATCGGCTCAAGGAACTTGCCGCGGATACTACGCGTCATCGCATTGGGAGCACCCACGTCCGACAGAACCGGATTGGGCCCTTCATAAACCGTTGCGATCGTAAACTCATGCATGTTTTCGCCGATGTAGTTTTCGATCGGATTGTCAGGCATCGACGCGTTGTGGCCGGTGGCTGATTTATCCAAACTCGGATCGGTGGAACCCGCAGCGTCCATACGCACAAACTTTCGTCGCTCGTCGGTGTGAACCGATCGACCGCCTTGGATTTGATAACAATTGATCGCCGTCTGCAGCAACGCCTTGGTTGCATACACCTTCGCAATCATGCCTTGGGTTTCGTCGCGGACGCCATTGGCAGCCAAACGAAAACAAAGATCACCAAGGACTCGACCGGCCAACCCGTGAACGGTCGCCCGGCCAACCCAAGTCTGGATTCGCGGAGAACTGCCAATCGGTTTCCCAAACGTATTGCGGAAACTGGTCCAGCCGCCGCCGTTGGGTTCGTCGGGTTTGGTATCGGGACTGTCGGGCGACGTTTCGCCTTTGAGTTCCGGATCAAGGATCACGTGAGCCAGCAATTTGAAGATCTTCGCGGCGCTATTAACGCCAATGCCGCCACGACCTTTAGCCAGCGAACTGAACGCCTGAGCCAAACCGCGTCCGGGAGGTCCCAACAGTTTGTCTTTGGGAATTTTGTAGTCGATCATGCGGAACCGAGCGTTCCACAGATAGTCGAACGCCGTCAGATCGTTTCGCTTCATGCGGAAATTCGCACTGTCGGCAGGCGGGACTTCGAGGATGATCATGCCCGAATCGCGACCGGGTTTCAGATCGTGTCCTTCCAGTTTAACCACCAGTACGCAAACGCCGCCGTAGATCACATTGGTGATGGGCCACTTCACGCCGTTGACGACGTAGTTGTCGCCGTCCAGTCGAGCCGTCATGGAGAGCTTCGAAGGATCCGCACCGACACCGGGTTCGGTGAGTGCGAATGAACCTAGCAATTCGCCCTTGGCCATCTTCGGCAGGAAGTATTGTTTTTGCTCATCAGTTCCAAAGTCCAAAATCGGCGTTACGGGGCCGAGGAAGTTATGGACTTCGAACATGACGGCCAAATCTGGATGGACAAACGTCAGGGCTCGCAGAAGCGGGCCGAGGTCACCGAGTTTGGCGCCACTGCCACCGTACTGCTGCGGAATCGCCAGACCAAAGAATCCACGTTCGGCCAATCCGGAAATGATGTCTTCCCGGAACAGCATTTTTTCATTGTTACAAAGAGTGCCTTCCTTCTTGCGTTGTATCAGGAAGTCCAAAGAGTCGCCCATGACTTTGGCGACTTCCGGCGTCGGAGAAAAAGTTCCCGCATCGAACTCTCGAGCGATTCCTTTTCCGAACAGCGACGTGATCGTGGGCGCTTCGCCAGAGAACTGGCTTTCAGCACTACGGTCGGCGTCGTCGAGGGTTGCCAATGAAGCGACTTCATCGGCAGATTTACCAGCTTGTTGAAGGATCAACGCCATCGCGCCTTCACCAGCACCAGCACCGGGATCACCCCGGGTTTCATCGTTCTCAGGTACTTTTAACATTGTTTATCCGCTTTATAAAAGATCGAGCCACTTTGAGCCCGATTTCAGGTTAGTAATTATCCCTTAGGGACGATCGGCAGTTTAACATTTGGCCATCAGTTTTGAGAACCAGCTCAACCCCTCACGGATCCAAAATAAGCTAAACGCTGATGTATTTAGACCATCATCCCATACGTAATATTACGTCATGGGCAGCCTGAATAGGGTTCGGATTGCCGCGAAGGTCGTTTTTTCGCGGCTGAATCTGGGAATCGCGGCGATGTTCCGGTTTGGGAGATCCCTCCTTGGTGTCCATTCGGCAGCCCATCGGTAGGTCCATTCGGCTAGGCCGCCACCGCCAGAATTACCCCAGCAATCCCACTCTTTGACGGTCCTGAAACTCGGCTGTCACACAGTCCTGATTTGGGTCGATGGGACAACCACAGACACTTGTCTACAATGCGGCTGTGACAGTTTTAGAATTGAAGTTGAAATGAACGAAATAGCGTCGCTGGAAAACCTCTGTGCTTTGGAAGACCATGAGCTTCTGGCAAGGCTGGGGATCGAAACACAAGCTGCCCTGCGCCGGGTCTACGAACTGGAAGGCCAAACGCCTTTCGAATCCGTCACACTGGATTCGGGATGCGAGTTAGGTTTGAAGCGCGAAGACCTCTCCCAAGTCCACAGCTACAAGTGGCGTGGCTCGTACAACAAAATCGCATCCATGTTCGCCGCCGGATTCAAAGGCGACTTGGTTTGTGCCTCGGCCGGCAACCACGCTCAAGGCGTTGCGTTAAGCGCCAAAAAGATGGAGCTGAAAGCCACCATTTTCATGCCGCTTTCCACGCCGTTATTGAAGCAGCAATCGGTACGAAACTTCGGCGGCGATTTCGTCGACATTCGGCTCAGTGGCGATTCTTTTGATCAGTCTCTTGCTACCGCCCAAGCCCATGCCGCCGAAAACGGCGGTGCCATGATTCCTCCCTACGATGATTTGCATGTGGTGGCTGGGCAATCCACGATCGGCGTGGAGATGGCGAACTCGATCCGCCAAACACCCACCCACGCTTTTTTGGAGATTGGTGGCGGCGGCATGGCAGCGGGAGTTGCCTCGGTGCTGCGAAAGAAGTTCCCTGACATCAAACTGATCGGCGTTGAAGCCGCGGGCCAAAATAGCATGGGTCTCTCAGTCGCGGCGGGAGAGCGTCGAACGCTTGAGGAACTAGATAAGTTCTGCGACGGCACGGCAGTCGCCACTCCGGGAGAGCTGCCGTTTCGGTTGTGCCGCGTGTTGCTGGATGAGTTCATGACCGCCACCAACGACGAGGTTTGCCAAGCCATTCAGTTCCTTTGGGAAAAGAAGCGCTTCATGGTGGAGCCTTCGGCTGCTTTGGGTGTGGCCGCGGCGCAGAAGTACAACCTTGGCCCCAATGACTATGCGATTACGGTCCTGTCTGGGTCGAATGTCGATTTTATGGCGCTTCCCAAAATCGCCAAACGCGGGCAAAAGAACCGGCCTGAGGAGCGATTTTTCTGCTTTGAAATCGGCGAGAAGCCTGGGGCGTTGATTGGATTGCTGGACCAGTTTTTCTCCAACATGAACATCATCGATTTTCAGTATGGCAAAGTCGACAACGAGGCCGCCAAACCGGTCATCGGTGTCGAAGTTCCAGCCGCCGATGCGGTTGCCTTGGACAAATTTTTCGAGCGGACGGATCTGCCGCCCCACGAAGAGGTGACAGGCCGAGCCGCCACTGATTTCCGGGTGATTCCTTTTCACCCCGATTCGCTTAGCCAACCGTTTTTCGCGGTGATTACTTTTTCGAATCGTCCCGGTGCCCTCCGCGATTTCATGCGAGTCGTTAGTCAGCGAGCCAACGTTTGCTACATGAACTATACCGATTCGGGACAGACCGAAGGCCAAGCTTTGATGGGTTTTGAGTTTCCCGACGAAGCGGCTCAGTTCGACTTCATCAACTGGTTGTCGGCATCGAAGATTCGCTACACCGCGATCGATGTTGATGAGGTGCTGTAGCTCAAAAGGAGCAACAGCATCGAGCCATCGACGCGACCCAATGAGTCAGCGGGCGGGCGCTTCATCGCCGCAGGGGTGACAAGCCTGTAGCCATGGGCGTGAGCGCGTGAGCCCATGGTTCGCAGCCCCCAAATTGCTAAGCCAGGCAGCCCCACAGGGGCGGCG
>CAZDZX010000136.1:0-10953 GCA_964510005.1 uncultured Pirellulaceae bacterium | reverse complement strand
GGTCTAAATTGAAATAAACAAGTGTCGTGCTCCACTTCCATCAGGGGGGAACATTAAACTTGTCTTTCGCAGGCTGTTGTCCGATAAATAAGGAGGCAGCATCACCAATAAGGTTTACCCGATGGGCTTTGAAGACCGTCACTATACCCGCGAACAATCAACCTACGGGCAGAGGTCTGGGCTCGCTCAGTTCTCCATCATCACCATTCTGATCGCCATCAATGTGATCGTCTGGCTGGCTGATGCTTTCACGCCCGTTGTTGGCGGCGATGCAACCCATTGGCTTTCAGATAACCTGACCGCGCTGAGGTTCAATCAGCCCTATAAAATTTGGACGTTTCTGACGTACGGTTTTACGCACGCAGCGATCGATTCAAGAATCGGTTTTTGGCACATCGGCGGCAACATGCTGGTGCTGTTCTTCCTCGGCAAGCCGGTGGCCCAATTGCTGGGACGCTACGAATTCCTCCGCTTCTACCTGGGGGCGATCCTGATCTCAGGACTGGGCTGGTTTCTGTGGACACTGATGTTCGAACGCGCGGGAGGTGTCGTGGGTGCCTCGGGTGCCGTCAGCGCGATCTTAGCCTACTTCGCCATGCGATTCCCCCATCAGAAACTTCTGATCTGGGGGATCTTGCCGATGCCGGCGTGGATTCTCGGTTTGCTGCTGGTTGGCCAAGACCTATTCCGGGCCTTTGATCCTAACTCCCATGTCGCCTGGCAGGCTCACCTTGCCGGTGCTGCATTTGGGGCCGCCTATTTCTGGTTCAAGTGGGATTTACGTTGGCTGGGCAACATTACAGGCTCCCTTGGTGCGATGGCCGCTTCAAAAAAATCCAACCTAAAAGTCCACTCCCCGGACAACAATTCCGGGGACGAAAAGTTCAAAAAACAGGCGGATGATATCCTCGCCAAAATCAGCCAGCAGGGCGAACAAAGCCTGACCCGCAAGGAGCGGAAGATTCTCGAGAAATACAGCAAATCGCTGCGAGATAAAAAATAGGGCCTGCCGCCATGAATTGCGGGCGGTTGCATGCTAATATGGCCTGCTTCAATCTTCGCCGTCCAATTGCCAATTGCAATCGCATTCATGTCAACCGCTATCGAAAACCCTACTTGGACCCGTCCACAAGTCGTCGAATTGTTCGGACTTCCGTTTAACGATTTGATGGCCTGCGCGATCACGGTGCATCGCGAACATCATGATCCCAACGCAATCCAACTGAGCACTCTGCTGAGCATCAAAACGGGGGCCTGTCCTGAAGACTGTGCCTACTGCCCGCAAAGCGCCCGCTACAAAACCGGCCTCAAGACAGAAAAGCTGTTGCCGCTGGATCAAATCGTGGACGCTGCCAAGGCCGCCAAAGAAAACGGGGCCAGCCGATTCTGCATGGGCGCCGCCTGGCGCAGCCCAAAAGATTCCGACATCGAAGAGGTTTCGGCTGCCGTCCGAGCCGTCAAGGAACTGGGCCTCGAAACTTGCGCCACCCTCGGCATGCTCAAACAAGAACACGCCTCCGCCCTGCAAGACGCAGGACTGGATTACTACAACCATAACCTCGACACCTCGCCTGAGTTCTACGGCGACATTATCTCGACCCGCACTTATCAGGATCGCTTGGAGACTCTCGAAACGGTTCGCGATGCCGGCATGAAAGTCTGCTGTGGTGGTATCGTCGGGATGGGTGAAGACGAAAACGATCGAGCCGGGCTGTTGGTGACACTCGCCAACCTAGACCCGCCGCCCGAAAGTGTTCCCATCAATAACCTCGTCAAAGTCGCCGGCACGCCGCTGGCTGAAAACGAAGACCTCGATCCGTTTGACTTTGTTCGCACCATCGCGGTCGCCCGGATCCTGATGCCCAAAGCCAAAGTCCGCTTGTCGGCTGGACGGGAAGAGATGAACGACGAACTGCAGGCCCTCTGCTTTCTGGCCGGTGCGAATTCGATCTTTTACGGGGACAAACTTCTCACCGCCGGAAACGCCACCGCCGATCACGATCGCGAACTGTTTCAGCGTCTGGGACTCACCCCGGAACAACAGTAAACCGACGTTCCAATGACCTTTCGAGATTCCATCCTGTCGTCAGGAGAACAGCGCCGCCAAAACGGCCTCTGGCGACAACCGCGGAAATTGGACGCGACCGATGGAGTCCGTATCGAGGTCGACGGTCGAGAACTGGTTAACTTTTCCAGCAACGACTATCTGGGTTTGGCCTCCTCGGACGAACTCAAATCTGCCCTCGCAGCGTCGGCAGCGGAATGGGGCGTGGGCGCAACGGCCTCGCATCTAGTTTGCGGTCACCAGCAACCCCATCAGGACTTGGAAAATGAAATCGCCGAATTCACCGGCGCCGAAAAAGCGATCGTGTTTTCGACAGGATATATGGCGAACTTGGCCGTTCCCGCAGCCATGCTGTCCCGCCACGATTTGCTGCTGCAAGACAAACTCAATCACGCATCGCTGATCGACGCCGGCCAATTGTGCCTTGCCGATACGAAACGCTACCGGCATCTAGACCACAATCACGCGGCCGAAATCCTGCAGCAACAGCCCGATCAGAAAACCCTGATCGCGACCGATGGCGTGTTCAGCATGAATGGAAATGTCGCGCCGATCGTGGAACTGCACCAGCAGTGCACGGAAAATGAGAACCGGTTGTTGCTGGTCGATGATGCCCACGGCTTCGGCGTCCTCGGAAGCGACGGCAAGGGTTCGCTTGAACAACATGGCATGATTCCGCAGGGACCGATTTTGATGATCGGCACGCTCTCCAAATCGGTCGGTTGCTTCGGCGCCTTCGTGGCCGGCGACGCGATCTGGATCGAGCATCTGATTCAGTCGGCGCGGCCCTTCATTTACACGACCGCCCTGCCCTGCCCGATCGCAGTGGCGGCCCGCACTGCCATTGGCCTGATTCGCCAGCAACCATGGCGGCGAGAAAAGCTCCACGAAAACGTCGCCACTTTTCGAAAACTTGCTGACGAACACAACATCGAACTTCTCCCTTCGCAGACGCCCATTCAATCGGTTGTGTTTGGATCGCCCGAGTCTGCCGTGGCGGCCTCAGAAACACTGCAGTCCAAAGGCTTCCTTGTCGTCGCCATTCGACCGCCAACAGTTCCAGCGGGAACTTCTCGGCTGCGGATCACGCTGTCGACCGATCACTCTCAAGAACAAATTTCGGCTTTGGTCAAAGAACTTCGGGAGACAACGTGTCCCTAACACTGGCTTTGATTCATGGCTGGGGCGTGCCAAAATCGGTTTTCAATCCGATGATCGAGGAACTGCCATCGTCTCAGTTCGACGAAATCATTTCCTACGAGATGCCCGGATACGGATCGCGCTCGGCGGAGCCGTTTCCTAAAACGATTGACGCACTGGCCGACGATGCCAGAGAGCACATTCCCTCGGGCGCCCTGTGGCTGGGCTGGTCGCTGGGCGCGATGGTTGGCATCGCTGCCGCGGAAAAATCAGCCGAATCCATCGGCGGGCTGTTTCTGGTTAGCCCCACCGTTCGATTTTTTGATGCAGACAATGCCGTCGCCTTTGAGGCCCTTTGTGGTGGCGTGGAAGCCCACCCGAAAAAGGCCCTCAAACGATTCTGCCTATCGATGCCTTCGCCGGACAATCGGTCGCAGTTGCGAAAAACAATCGGCGAAATGGTGAAACAGGACATTGCTGGCGACGTTCTGTTGGCAGGACTGGAGATTCTCAAAAGCACGGACTTGAGTGATCCGGCAGCTAGGCTAGACTTGCCAGTGAAACTGATCGCCGGTGCCGACGATGCCATCATCCCGGTGACCCACAGCCAACATGTTGGCTCCCTGATTCGAAACAGCCAACTGGACATCCTGCCCGCAGGCCACCTGCCTTTCCTAGAGTGCCCGAAAACGTTTGTGGAGTCACTCCTTGAATTCGCCAAAACGATTGCTTAACAAAAACCACATCGAACTTAAATTCGATCTCGCAGCTCAATCGTATGACGATTTTGCCAGTGTTCAACGCGAGATGGCGGACGATCTATTGCAACAATTCGACCGCCTCAATCCGGCGACTGATGCACCGATCGTTGATCTAGGTTGCGGTACTGGCGAACTGTTGAGGAAACTCAAATCGCGTGGCCAGACAAAGCTGACCGGCGTGGACCTGTCGCAAAAAATGCTCATCGCCGCGACCGTCGGCAACGAAGCGCTGAATCCTGTCCACGCGGATTTGGAATCGCTTCCCTGCCATGATCAACAATTTAATTTTGCATTTTCCAATGCGGCGATTCAGTGGTGCAATCCCCAAGTGGCGGCACGGGAAATCTATCGGGTGCTTTCCCCCGGCGGCACCGCCTTGATTGGCACCTTTGTTCCTGGCACGCTGGGACAATGGAGCGATGCCTTTGATTCGATCGGTATCACGCAACGCGTGCATTCGTTTTGCAAACCCGACAGCCTACAGGCCGTGTTTGCAGCAGCTCAATTTTCGAACATCGAAGTATCGCAATCCACGCGACGTCGCCGCTTCCAATCTGCTAAAGAAATGTTTCGCTCGATCCAACAAATCGGGGCCTCCAATGCGATGGAATCACGCCACCAACCCATCACCCGGGACGAGTACCGGAAACTGATGGAGCATTTTGAATCCCAATTGAAACAAGCGGGCGGGTTGGATCTGGATTACGTTTGCCTGACGCTAACCGCGACGCGGCCGGATCTGACATGAAACAGTACGGGCCATGGAAAATCAAAAGCTCTGCCCAAATCTATCGGGACCCATTTCTTGAACTGACGCTCGATCAGGTCGTCCGCCCCGACGGCAAAGACGGTCAACACGTTGCCGTAGAAATCAAACACGGCGTCTGCGTGCTGGCGATGGACGATCAAGACCACGTCTATCTGACGGATGAATTTCACTATGCGATCGGCCGCGACTCCATCGAAGCCGTGAGTGGCGGCATCGAACCGGGCGAAGATCCAGATTCGACCGCAAAACGCGAACTGCAAGAAGAGCTCGGGCTGGAAGCGGCGACATGGCAGCATCTGACCACCGTGGATCCGTTCACCTCCATCATGAAATCGCCCACGCGTCTTTATCTGGCAACCGACCTGAAAGAAGTCGCTACCAACCCCGAAGGCACCGAACAGATTCGCCGCGTTCACGTGCCGCTATCCCAAGCAGTCGCGATGGTGAAATCCGGAGAGATCACTCACGCGCCCAGCTGCGTATTGATTCTGTTGGCAGCGGCAGAACGCTAAAGATCTATTGGCCGATCACCATCAGCGAGCTACCGAAGGGCATGCCCCAGCGAGAAATCGTGGCTTGTTCAATCTTACTCAAGCCAAAACAGATTTGGTTCACGAGTGAATTTGGAACCGTGGGCGATTTTGGTTTGGCGCCGAAGATCGTTTCTTTGAGCCGGATCGCGAGTTTGACCGGACAAGTCCAGTGATAGAGGTAGCGAGACTCAAGGAGATTAAAACCGCTTTCTGAAACGATCGGGCAAAACGTTTTCTTTGTATAGCGAATCTCGTGATGATTGAGATCGTCATGAGACGTCCACAGGGAATTGAATGCCGGAACGGTCGCGATCAGGACACCATTCTCATTGAGCAACGTTTTGGCATGCCGTAGGGCGCCCGGCGCGTCTGGCATGTGCTCCAGAATATCCAACATCAAAATCGCGTCGTATTTTTTGTTGGGCTGAAACTGCTCATCAAAGAAGCGACAGTGAATCTGTGGACGCCAGCGGTTGTTGGCAGTCATCGTGTTGGGGTCCGCTTCAACGCCGGTCACCGATCCAAACGATTCGAGTTTGTCAAAGAACAAACCATCTCCACAACCAACGTCCAAGATCGAATTCGACCCGTCGCGCTTCATGAAGCGATCCAATTGGCGCAGAATTTCTTCTTCGCGCGAACGCCACCACCAGTGTCGCTGGTAGAGTTCTCTGTATTGGATTGCGTAGGCTTGTTCCATGTGACTATCCGATCGGAAACTCCGACGAGGCATCGGCGGGGACATTCAACGGAGTTGCACCAACGTTGTTTGGGCGCTTCGCTTGCGGAGCCTCGGATCCCTGCCGTTGGGTTTGAATCGGATGACTCACCCCCGAGTTGAGATTGTCCAAGTCCGTGTTTTCAGCCGTGAGGATCTGGTCGACAACGTACATCGGCCGCAATTTGACTTGCTCGTAAATCCGTCCGACATATTCGCCAATGACGCCCAGAAACAAAAGCTGGATTCCGGTCATCAGCGTCAGGCTGGTAATAATCGAAGTAAATCCTTGGGGGGAGCGATCGAAGAACAAATGGGCCACGATCGAAAACGCCGCAAACATTACCGAACCCACGATGGCCGCCATGCCGATCATCGTTGCCGCGCGAAGTGGCTTGGTCGAAAATGAAAAGATGCCATCGAAAGCCAATTGGAACAGTTTCGAGAAACTGTATTTACTGATGCCCGAATGTCTTGCGTCTCGCTCAACGGTGATCCCTGTTTGACGGTAGCCGACCCAGTAACGCAGTCCCCGCAAGTACCGGTGTCGCTCCGGCATGGCTGTCATTCGATCCACGACCCGTCGTGAAATCATGGCGAAATCACCGGAGCCTTCAGGGAGTGCGAGGTCAGAAAGCGAATGGATCACGCGATAGAAACTGGCGTAACAAAATTTCATCAATGGCGATTCTTTGCGTTTCTCTCGCACCGCGTAGACGACATCAAAGCCCTGTTTGAATTGTTCGAGGAATCGAGGAATCGTTTCAGGAGTGTCTTGCAAGTCGCCGTCCATCAGCACCACGGCGTCGCCGGTGACGTGATCCAGTGCGGCGCTCAAAGCAGATTGATGGCCAAAATTTCGTGACAGCAAAACGGCTTTCACTCGTTCATCGGCAATCGCCAACGCACCCAGCATTTCGCGCGTTGCATCGGTGCTTCCATCGTCAACGAAAACAATTTCATGTTGACCGCCGGGAATCTGATCGAGCACATCTTTGAGGCGACGATACAGTTCAGGCAGTACCGATTCCTCGTTGTAAACCGGAATCGCAACCGACAATCGAAATTCGCTGCCGAGCTGATCAGGTTTCGAGTTGTTGTTCGAGTGGTTCATAGGATGCTAGAAAATGATTGTGCGGTGTGTAGAAATGATTGGCGTATCAGGTTCACTGCGATTAAGTTGCCGGGCTATCGTCGGCGGATGGGGTCAAGGGTTTGCCTTTGAAGTAAACCATGTTCCATAGCGTGACGCCGCCCATCGTTAGCGGGTACGGCTCAAACAAGACGGGCTCGTAATAGCGACTGAAGATCTCTTTCCAGTCTTCCAACGGCCGAGGATGATCGCCTCGATCGGACAGCGCCAATCCGCGAGCGACACTCTTTTGCTCTGGAAGGACCAAATCGAGAATGTGAATGTGACCGTCGGGAGTCAGCTGCTTTGCAAGCTGTTTCAAGATTCGATCGGTATACTCGTCGTCGATATGATGCAGCAAGCTGTTCATCATGATGAAGTCAAACCGTTTCTCAGGATCGGCTTGATAGGTGCAAACATCAGCGACTGCAAAGTCTCGACCGTATCGCTTGGTGGCCTGTTCGATGTAGGCCGGATTGATATCTAGGCCCAAGTACTCCATGTCCTCGAACCACATTGAGTTCGTGCCAGGACCGCAACCGACATCAAGGACCCGGCGAACTTTTGCCATGTCGTTGTGTTCGAGAATCGGCTTGAACTTCATGTCAGCAAACGGTTGTTGCCACAGCCGGTAGGCTGTCGGGTTGGCCATCACCGCCGACATTTTTTTGAGAAGACCCATGTTGGTTGTCTTGGAGAGAATTCAATCGTTGAGCACGTGCACGTTGCGTCGGCTGCAATTTCTCGAAGAAAAATCCAACCGAGGAAAAATACACGACGAATTCCGCCATGCAGGCCGCCGATGCTTGAAAAGCGGACGGTTTTGTAGAAACCATGCGGGTCGTGCGGGTTGAGAATGCAGATTTCCCACTCAGGCGGCAAAGTCCGCACAGTTTAACGGCCGTTTTACCGAAGTTACTTAGGTACGACTTATACCTCGCCAACGTTGGCAATCGTGAGGTAATTTCTCAAGCTTCGAAATATCGTTCCAGCTTTCTACTAGCGATGCCCCACAATCCCGATCCAATTTCAACCCCTGAAAACGACGCTGAACTGGAGGCAGTTCATGGCGTGGCCCAGGGAACAGCTTGGGATCGATTCTCCAGCCCGTGGATCGTCGCGTTGGTTTCCATCGCCATCGCGATCGGCATTGGCTGGTTCAATCTCAATCAGGGATGGTTCCCCCACGACGAAGGTCAACTGGGACAGGCCGCCGAACGCGTTTACAACGGCCAACTGCCGCATCGCGATTTCGACGACATGTACACCGGCGGTTTGAGTTTCCTCAACGGCTGGAGTTTTCATCTCTGGGGCGTGGGCAGTCACTCAATGCGGTGGATGCTGTTTCTGTGGTTCGTTCCCTTTGTGGTCAGCGTGTATTGGCTGGCCAAACGGATTCTCCGAGCGGGCGCCGATGAATCATCGGATTCAACATCTCAGAACCGACTTGCAAATTGGACTCCAGGACTGATCGCGATCCTTGCTGCGGCATGGAGTATTCCGATGTATTCCGCGTCGATGCCCTCGTGGTACAACTTATTTTTTGCCGTTTGGACTTTGTGTTTCGTTTTGAAATTCATCGATCAAGGATCGCAAAAATATCTGCTGCTGAGCGGATTGATGATCGGGCTTTCCATCACGTTTAAAATCAGTGGCTTGTTTATCCTAGCGGCCGTACTGCTGTGTCTGCTCTATCGCAACCAAACACGACAACGTGCCGTGAGTACGGAACGGGCAGCAACGGAAAAACGAAAACTGAATCTGTTTTCAGTCGGCGTCTCAGTCGCGCTCGGCGGAGCCAGCCTCCTCGGATTGGCGTTTGCCAATCAAGCCGATTGGCTGATGCAGTCCATCCACTTAGTCATTCCATTTGCCGCGCTGACACTGTTTGTGCTGTGGAATGAATGGCAAATTGAACGGACGGGGTTCTGGAAACCCCTCAAAGAAGTCGCCATCGATGTGCTGTCGCTGTGCATCGGCGTCGCAGTGCCAGTGGCAGCGTTGATTTTCGTCTATTGGCAGCAAGGGGCATTGGGTGAGTTTCTGCATGGAACATTTGTGCTGCCCAAGCAACGGATTGAATTTGCCAACGCACCGTTCCCAAAATTCAACAGCTTTCTGTTTACCATCCCATTGGCATTGTTGCTCTTCCCTCGCTTGATGGGCAAGTTCTATCAGCCACGATTTGACGGAACCTTTGCGATCGTGGCGATCGCAATTTCGGCGATTCTGTTTGCAACTCAAAATACGGATTTCGGATTCGTAGTTTCGTTCATGAGTTTTCGAAATCTCGGGCCGATTCTAGTCCTTGGCAATCTCTTGCTAATCTTAAAACTCGGAACAACACTGACACCAGAAAGGGCGCTAAGCCTGTTTGCAATTACCGCCATCGCGTTTTTCGCGAGCCTGATTCAATTCCCTTTCGCGTTGCCGATCTACTTTTTCTATGCGGCTCCACTGTTCCTAATCACAGCATTGGCGACCAGTCAATTTCAAGCGATCGTTCCTAGGCGAACGCTGGCGGTTGTCGTTGCCTTTCTAATTCTCTTCAGTTGCTTTCGATTTCATAACCCACTGCCCTGCATTAGCTTGAGCGCCACCTACCAGCGCCACCCCGGTGTGGCACTGGAAACCAACCGCTGCAAAGTTGTGGTCGATGCCAGATTGGCCCAAGTCTTCAATCGCTTGCAAGAGCTCGTCGATGAGCACACAGAAGTGGGAGACACGATTTTTTCGACTCCCGATGCTCCGGAAACAGGGTACATAACAAACCGAAAACCCTTCAACGGTGTGATGTACGAGTTTTTTCACAAGGGACTGTATTCGGATTTGACAAAACTCAAACATGAGTTGGCTGAAACCGAAGTGAACCTGATTGTGATCAAGGAGCGACCTGAATTTTCAGCCCCAGTCTCCGACGAGTTTCGAAAAATCGTCTTGGCAGATTTTGAAGCCATCGAGACCGTCAGCATGGATACGGAATCCAAGCTTGTCCCTTGGTTCACCCTGTACAAGCGAGGCGGCTCGGCCGCACAGCCAGCCGAAGCAGTGGCACGGTCCCGATAGAATCGCTCATCGCTCGCAACTGTCAGCTCGTAGTGCCTGCTTCAGCCGGAAGGCGGAGTGATTCGCCTGCAAGCTCGATCGATCCCGGCTAAACCAAGCGCCACAAACAAACTCGCACGCTCACGAACTAAGGCAGTTCCACTTTGAAACGCTGGCCCGACCAGCCATTGGCTTGATCGCGGCCTTCAACAAAGACCGTCCTCGCGCCAGCTGGCACTTCGATCGTCTTCGATCGAGTAAAGGGCTGCTCGCTGGCATGGTCGTGACCGAGGACTCGGATACCCAGCTCTTTGTCCTGTTCATCAAGAACCCGCCAGCCGTCTGCGTATCGCTTGGCCGTATCGTAGGTGCTGGACAGAGTAACATTGAATCGCCATTGATTGTTATTGGCCGGGACAACCTCCACGGCAAGGACTTCGGGGAACTTGTCTCCAAACACCACATCTGGAGAACCAATGGCTTCCGTCGAATCGGCACTTGAGTCCGGGCTTGCACTTGTTTCGGAACTGCTGGGTTGCACAGGTGGCCGCTCAGCAGGTTCGACACACCCGCAAAGACCGATCAAAAATGCAGCGCAGACAGTTAAAATTAGGAGTCGGTCCATTTTATTCTCTTCGCGATGATTTGGCGGGCGGATGCTCCCGCGTCGTCTCCATCATCAGGATCTGAAACACGATTGCATCCACAGTATACTCATCCGGCGGTGGCAGCGGCTCTACCAAGTCAGAAACCGGGAACCGGTGCTTGGGTGCCATGGTTCACGCTTGCG
>CAZDZX010000135.1:0-11040 GCA_964510005.1 uncultured Pirellulaceae bacterium | reverse complement strand
CCTCCATTTGATTGCCTCCATTTTACTTTTTGCGACTGTTTTAAGAATGCGTCTAAGTTTCCTGACTGTTTTGATCCTGCTATCGATGTGCTGTCGGTCCGTTTTGGCGGTGCCCCAGAACGCTGATCAGCCCTCAGACCGTGGTCAAAAGACCGCCCAGAAATCGTCAGAGAAAAAGCAGAGTCAAGATTCTAAACCTGCTGATTCAGCCAAGCCAGCCAAGTCGGCCACGCCAGAGAGTGACTCGGCCGCCAAAAAGCCTCGCCAGCAGAAGAAACCGCAGTCTGTCGATCTGCTAGATGTCGAGATGAGCGCCATCGATGGCAAGAAAGTGAATCTAACTCGTTACCGCGGCAACGTGGTGCTGGTCGTCAACGTGGCCAGTAAGTGCGGATTCACTGGACAGTTCAAGGAGCTTCAGACACTGCACGAAAAGTATTCCGAAAAGGGACTACGTGTGATTGGCTTTCCTTGCAACCAGTTCGGGAAACGGAAAAAGCAATCCGACGAAGAGATCAATGACCTTTGCAAAGAGAAGTTTGGCGTTGAGTTCGACATGTTTGCCAAAGTCGATGTCAAGGGAAAGAAGCAGGCCAAACTGTTCAAGAGTTTGACATCTTTTCAACTGAAGCCCTTCGGCAAGGGAGATGTTAAATGGAACTTTGAAAAGTTCTTGATCGACAAAATGGGCAAACCGATCGCCCGCTTTCCTTCCAATGTGCCCCCCAACAGCCGACAGGTTGTTGTGAAGATTGAACTCGCGTTGGGGATTGAGCAGAAGCCGATCAAAAAAGATGACGCGGGTAAAAAGCAAGATGGCAAAGATAAAGACAAAGCCAAAACTAAAGACAACAAGCCCGCAGGCGATAAAGATAACAAAGCCAAAAAAGCCGAAGACAAACAGGCAGAGCCTAATAAACAGGACTCGCCACCAACTTCAACTCAATCGGACAAAACATGATTTCGGGATTTCCCGCAGTGGTCGAACTTCCTGTTCAGTGGGGCGATCAGGATCTGTTCGCGCACGTCAACAATACCGTCTACTTTCGCTGGTTTGAATCCTCGCGTGTTGACTACTGGACTTCGTCGGGTTTGCACGATCTGATGCATCCCCAAGGATTGGGTCCGATTCTGGCGTCCGTTAAATGTGACTATAAGAAACAGATTCGCTTCCCGGATACCATTTGGGTGGGCGCTAAAGTCAAAAAGATGGGTATCTCTAGCGTGACGCTTGAGCATGCCGTCTTCAGCCGCAACAATGATTCAATCTCTGCCGTGGGCGAGTCGGTGATTGTTCTGTTCAACTACGAGAACCAGCATCCGATCCCCATCGAGGGAGAGATTCGTCGGGCTTTCGATCAGTTTGAGGCCAGTGCATGATTCCGCGAAACCTGCAGAGCGATTCGGGATCCCCTTCGGCGTGGGTCGATCTCGATACCGGGGCGCCTACCATTTCCGCGCTGGCTGAACTCTGCCGCCAAGCTTTGATATCGCCGCCGGGCGAAGTGGCGATCGATGAGCTTCTTCCCGAGGCCGCGGCCATTTTGGTCAGCTGTGCTCGCCGTGGCACGATGGATGTCCGCGCCTGCAAGGACGATTTTGATTCGGTAGAGAGATTCCTAGCCGTCTGCGTTGAACCGGGGGACGACAACCGATTGTTGTTTTTGCAAAAAGACAAACCGCGGCAGACGATCGCTTTCCTAGAAGGATTCGCTCAGCTGTGCCGCTGCGGTCTGATTGTCCACCACTTGGGTCGCGACTTTTCGTTTTCTAAATCTGGATTTGCGGTCGCCAAGCAGTTGGCGGCCGATCCTGACGCATCGATCCTCAAGTTGATTCAGTTTGCCGTCAGCGTGGACGATTTTTCAGGAAGCCAGTAATGGGAAAGCGAAGTCCATTTCGGGTCGCCACAAAGGATCAGGAAAATAATAGCGTCCGTATCTACGTCGCTGGACTGGCAACCGTTCAGCTGCCCGCTGGGCTTTGCAAAGTCTTTAAGTTTTGCATTCCATTTCTCGTTTTGGTTTTGCTGTTCATTGCAACCAGTCCATCGGTTTCTGCTCAAACCCTCGTGCTGCGGGATCTGACATTGGTTCCATCGGCTCGCATCCGATCCCTTCAAGAGGAGGGTTTGCAATTGGCCGATGGGCGGACGTTTGGCTGGGACGAAATCCTGCGAGCTGAGGTTGGGACGCGATGGCAAGACGACGTTGATGACTATCTGAAAACGATTGGGCAGCCTTTGTTTCGATTGAAGAAGCGGATCAGTGACGGAGATTTTGCCTTGGCCGCTGAAATTGCTCCCTTGCTGCAGAAGTCCTCCAATCCACAGGTTCGATTTCTGTCCAATCGTGCATTGATGTTAAATTTGGCGCAGCTTGGACAACCTGAAGCCGCCGTGCCTCACATGTTTCGCGCCATGTTGGCCCAGCAAGCGATCAAGGGGGACGTCACAGGCGATGCGCAAAGTCAATCGAAAAGCCTGTTAAAAGAGCTGATGTTTTCCGACGGTGAATTCAAGACCATCGTTCCCAAGCTGTTGCCCGTGTTCGGAGATTCGGCAGCAGCTGTGGAGGCGCTGGATCAAATCAGTGCGATGGGCAACGAGCGGGTGTTGGTCAAGAAAATTCCTGTTGCGGCCGTCTATTTGAATCTGCTGGGTGCGGTCTCGCAAAAGTTCAATAAGAATCTGCCGCTGGATGCGAAGCTGCGGCACTGGCGGGCTGTGGTGGGGATGGCCGCTCGCGAGATCCCGCGGCAGTCCCTGACCGACATGGTGGCTAACAAAGAGCCGGATTTTCGGGTCACAGCAATGTTTTACTTTTCACAGTCCGAAAAAAATGCCAACCTGCAGCAGCGGATCCTGACTTTACTAAAGATCACCGCGGGTTGGCAGGAAACATTTCCTCAGGTCGCCCAATTGTCGCTGGAGCAAGCCACAAAGATCGCCAAGGGGTCCGAGTACAGCGAATCGCTGCGGAAGACTTTGGAAACCCTGTCTGCCAAATGATGATCAGCAGCATCGCCGTTGTGTTGTCGGCGATCCCTCAATCCGGTTGGGACGAAAGCACATCTGGTTTCCTGTTAACGAACGGCGTATCATGGGGTGCGTGAAACCCAACTTTTGATTCCGTAAACATCAGCTTCGCCGGATTCTTATGCAACTTCCACTGTTCCGATGTTTGGTCCTTGCAGGAATCTTCTTGATAGTCGGTTTTCTGGCTTCGGAAAGTTGCTGGGGTTGGGTCGCTCAGACGGTGGAAACGGAAAATCTAACTCAGCCCGCCGGCGATGCGGCGGAGGCTCCCACCATTCTGCGGATGCTGTTCGGCGGTAATTTGCTGGGCGTTGGAGTCGTGCTGCTGATCATCATGCTGTCGATGGTCAGCCTGTTCTTTATTGTGGAGAACCTGCGTCGAATTTCAGCCAAGAAGTTAATGCCCGATAAAGTCCTCTCCGAACTGGAAGGCCTGATCGTTCACGGTGAGATTACTCGCGCGATCGAGATGTGTCGGATCAAGGCCAACTATTCGATGTCCACTGAAATCATATTGGCCGGCTTGCAGCGATTCGAATCCAGCGAGTTCGGCTACGCGGAATACCGAAGTGCGGTCGAAGAAGCCGGCGAAGACCAAACCGGTCGGCTCTATCGACGCATCGAAGTGCTCAACGTGATCGGAGCGATTGCTCCGATGCTGGGGCTGACGGGAACCGTGATCGGAATGATCGAGGCGTTTACAACGATTGCTTCTCTGGAGGGATTGGCGCGACCCCAGGAACTGGCCGGTGGAATCGGGCAGGCGCTGATCACGACGCTGTTGGGATTGTTGGTGGCCATTCCGACGATGGTGGCTTACAGCTACTTTCGCAACCGGATTGATTCGATCGTCGCCGAAGCCGGCAAACGTATTGAGCAGGCGATGATGCCGCTGGGTCGGAAGCGAAAATGAAGCTTTCCCGAAAAAAGCATTTTCACGCTACGTCATTCAATATGACACCGATGATCGACATTGTGTTTTTGCTGATCATCTTTTTTATGACCGTTTCCCAGATTACCCGCACCGTCGACCATCCGATTGAACTGCCCCGCGTGACCGAAGGCGACGTCGATTCCCAGCCGGTCACCATTACGCTGAACATTGATCAAGAAGGCGCCATTATCGTGGCGGGTAAAAAACTGGCGGTTCAGGATGTGGTGCGTGTCCTCAATGGCCGATTAGAAAAAATGAACAATGACCCGGATCGGATTCGTATCCAGATTCGCTGCGACCGAAATTGTCTGGCAGGATCGGTAAACCGGTTGGTTAACCAATTGTCTTCGATGGGGTTCCGTAAAGTCCGCTGTGCCGTTGCGGATCAATAAGCCCGTGCTTTGTGGAGCCAACAGGAGTAAAATCAAATGAGGTTGAAAAGTCGCAGCCAACATGATCTTCGCAGTCTGGAGCTTTCCATGACCAGCATGATTGATGTGGTTTTTTTGTTGCTGATTTTTTTCCTTGTGACCACCACCTTTGTACGCCCCGAACGGCAGCTCATATCCTCGATTCAATCCAATGAACGCAAGGCCGCAAAAACCTCTTCGACGCTGGAACCCGCTATCGTCGATGTGCAGCAGCTCGGTTCCGATGTTGTTTTCAAAATCGGAGCCGTCACAACGGACGACTTGCGCGAGATCAAAAGAATCCTGTCGACGTTTGACAACAAAAGCGATGGCGCGTTTGTCCGCGTGGCCGATGATGTTCCCTTTGAATACGCAGCCCAAGCCATCGCGGCCTGTCGAGCCAGCGGTTTTCCAGCTGTGGCGTGGTTGCCCAAGGCGAACTGATCGAATTGATCCAATAGAGAGGGCCGATCGAATTGAGAAAGCCAGTCAAATTGAACTCTCTGTGAACCGTTGGCGACCGCGGTCGGTGTTGTTGCTGTTGGCACTGTTGATAGGGTTGGCTTTCCCGTCGCTGACATGGGCTCAAACGGCAGATGCCACCGACGCCATCGAAAATCAGAAACTGGAAAAGTTTCTGGCCGACCATCAGTTGGATTCGTTGCTACTGGAGCATCTCGAATCGCAGTTGCAGTCAACGTTCGATTCGGAGAAGCGAAAATCCATCGCCGTCAGGCTGGCGAATCTCTACGCCGACCAGCTTTTGAAGCCCGCCGGTCAATCCCAGCAGTGGCTGGATCGAACACGGGCGCTGGTGGCGCTCTACCCAGATTTCAAATCGGGCCGACTGCGGGTGGCGACCTTGCACGCGCGGTACCGGGATTCCGATAAGCGGTTTCGCAAATGGTGGCAAGCCGGAGCATTGTCGGACGGTCGCGAAGAGCTGTCGTTGGCCCTGACGACCTTGGGTCGGGATCTGGACGCGGTGTCGGTGGTTTTGAAGAATCGTTCCGAAGACTTGTTTGCGACGCGGCAGATTCGATCGGGGGGTGACATCGCCATCACCAAGAAAATTGAAATCGTCGATGCCGAGCTGTTGCATTGCCATTTCTTGGAGGCTTGGTCTGTTTACCTGCGCGCCGTTGTCGATGGGAATTTTGATGCCGAAACGATCGATCTGGCCGATTTGCGCTTTCGCGAATTTTTGCAACTGGATCCCGACGCCGCGGTCACCGAGTACGATTCGCAGTGGTTTGATTTTTCGTCGCCGTGGCATGTGAGGGCGTTGGTCGGTTTGGCGAATATTGAAACCGTGAGAGGGAAGCGAAAGCGAGCCAAGCACATTTGGACGATGCTGTCGTCCAACGGTCACGCGCAGGATCGGGCGGTGTTCGAATTGAACTCGCTGTGTTTTGCACGACAGTTCGAACTTGCTGCCGATCTGGCGACGGCTTTCCTGAGCCCAGACAACGCCGAAAATCCTGCAGCCATTCCGTTTGCGATCACGTCCAGCCATGCGGCGATGGTGGCTCGCAAAACGAAACCTGCCGCCGCCAAAAAGCTTGTCGATGCAGCCACAGCCGGGTTGGCACGGCAGCGGGCTGGAGATTTGCTCAACGAGCTCATCGAAACGTTGGAAATCTATGCGCCGCGGCGGGACGCGACGGCAACACAGCATATGGTCTGGGGCTATTCCCTGTTCTGGAATGCGGAAAGCTCCGATGGCGGATTTGAGACGGCTCAGCTTCATCTGACCAAGGCGTTGGAAAAGTACAGCAGCGCTGAAGGTGACGGAGCTGCGATCGATCGCGAGCGATGCCGTTTTTTGCTGGGCTGGATCAACCTGCGACAGGAGAAATACGACGGGGCTGCGAAACGGTTTGCCGACGTTACAAAAAATGTTCGAACCCTCGATACCAATTTGGCTGCCGAAGCCAGTTGGCAGTCTACGAAGTTGGCGATGAGTCGTCGGGGCGGGAGCAGTCCCGGTCAATCTGCGATCCAATTGGGTCGTTTTCTGAGAGAGTTTCCTGAATCGCGCTTCGCTCGGATGGCCGCGCTGGAGCGAATGAAGTTGGAGCTGCAGACGATGCCTCCCCAGAAGGCACTCCAGAAGCTTGATCAGTTTCCAGAAGATCATGAATCCCGGGCAGCGATTCTGCTGGAATATGTTCGGCAAGAGTTTCGCTTGTGGAAGAATTTGAAATCCCCTCAGGCACCTCTCGATTCACTGCGGTTAGCCTGCCAGCGAGTCGGAAGCGAGGACACATCGTCGCCATTGGAAAAATCACAGGCATGGCAATTTCTCCTTGACGCGATGCTGCAATCCGGGCGTTTCGACAACGCTGAAATCGAACAGATTTTGCAACGGGCAAAGTCGCAATTGGGCGCTGGCGGTTCACTGGAGCTAACGTATCGAGAGTTTCTCGTGAGCCAACAGCAGGGTGACAAAACGCGAATGAAAAAAGTTGCGATGCAGTTGATTGATTCGGGACGACGCAGTCGATTCGAAGTTCCGGTGCTGATTTCATTGGCCCAGCTGGCCGATGAAGAGCTGACCGCCGATCCGGACGATGAATCGCTGATCCAGTCGACCATGAAAACATGGTTGCAGCTTTCGAATCGGTTGGGGACCGATCCGAAAACGCTGCGTTCCAATCGCAATGCGCGGGTCTCGTTCGCGCGATTGGGAGAACTGCAGGTGCAGGCCGGTTTTTTGACCGAAGCCAAAGCCACGTTTCGAAAGTTGCTGTCGGTGCTGCCGGACCAGACTCGTTACCTGCGCGGGTTGGCATTGGTGGAAACAGAAGGCGGAAATACTGCGGAAGCAATCGAATTGTGGGGCAAACTGTCATCCGGCGTTGGTGCGGGCAGTGACCTCTGGTTCGAATCTAAACTCAATACCGTTAAGCTGTTGTTCGTGGGCAGCCCCGATGCTGCTCGGAAGTTACTTAAGCAAACCCGATTGCTCGGTGGAGAAGTCCCCTCCAAGTGGCAACCCTTGTTGGACACGCTCGATCAGGAACTGAATCCATGACCGAACCTCGTGACTCCCGGCTGGAGAGATTTCTCAAGCAGGCCGGTGCCATTATTGCGTCCGAAAAAGGATTGACTGATCAGGCGCGTGCCAAATTGGAAAATCTGGCCTCTAGGATTCATCTTCCGGACGAGCTCTTTCAGCAAGGGCTGGAGCAGTTGCAAAGTTCGACTTCGGCGGCTTCGCTGACGACGTGGGAGCAAGGGTTTCTGGACTACCTGATTCGGGAGTTCGCCAAACTTCCTCAAGGTTCGGTACTGACCATTAAGATGGAAGAAAACGCGATTGCGTTGGCCAAGAACCGTTTTGAAATCCCGCGATATCGCGCAGAGCAATTGATCGATCGTCAAACTCGGGAGTCGCGTTTGGGACGACTGTCCCGCGAAGATGCTCAGAATTTTGGCAAGCAGATGATTTTCGATCGGGTCGGCACAAGACCCCAAATCGACGACGAAGATCTGGCTCGCATTTCTCGGCTGTGCGATTCTTGGGGGTTGGATCGAGATGAGATTACCGAACAGGTGAATCAGCGGCTCAAAGAGAATTATGAAAATTCTCTTTCCGTTTCGAAACGAAGGATGTCGGCCGTGGCTGGGTTAGCTGGGTTGGCCGCGGTTGCTTTGGTGGCGATTGCCGCGTGGTTGCTGTTGGGGAATCGCAATCCCGGCGGGAGTACCCTAGTCGTTAACGGCGGTGGGAGTTCAACGGACCCGGAGGTCAATGTTGGGACTCCGATTAATCAGCCGTCGCGCGAAAGTCAGCTTCGTGAGCGGTTTCCCGTCCACGGTGAGAAGCTTCTTTCAGAGAATCCCGATGATCGCGAAATGGCCCTTGGGTCGATCGTCGATCAACAGGTGGTCGCTCAGTCGGATCCTGCCAACGCGCTGGCCATTGCGGATGTTTGGCTGAAAGAGCCGGTTCCCGGGGTTGCCGATGCGTTGTTGGCCCGCATCGAAACCGCCATTTCAACGAAAACGGAATCGTTTCTGGAATCCAAACTGCAAACGCCCTTCCGTGCGATTGATCTTTGTGAACAGATCGCCAACAGCGAACAGGCGAGATCGAGCCCCTTGCAAAGGATGCGGTTGAATCAGTTGCGGACTCTGTTGGATACCACCGTGGGGAATGTGGGGCCTGTCTTGAATGCCGATTCATGGGTCAGCGTGAGACGCGGCGTCGCGTTTAGGCAGTGGAATGATCTGATCGAATTGTCTTGGTCGAAAACCAATCGTGCCGCATCGATGGTGGCGCCTTTAGAAAAAGTGACGCGTCCTTTTCTGAATGCCTCTGACCTGAATCCGCTGCGGCAACAAGCCGTAAACAATATTCTGGAAACGGATGTGACTCGCTGGAACGCGATGAAGCCGTCGCTGCTGTCTTCGATCGCGACTGCCGATCGTGATCAATTGATGGGTTGGACAAACACCTATGTGTTGTTGGAATCCAAGGAAAGTCCAGGAGCCGACTTCATCGCCAGTCAACTGGCCAAAGCGTGGCAAGCGTGGCCTGAGGCGCTTCCCGAATCCATCCCAGCCACGCGTCTGCCCGACTATTTTATCGCCATTCGAGATCGAGCCATTCGATCGAAAATCGGACCGACGCTGAATCGCGACGCGACCATCGATCAAGCCATCGTTCGTTTGAAACAGCAGTTGGCGGACAAACAAGCAGGCCCGCAGTTCACTGCTGAACCAGAAATGATTTCTCGGATCGCCAATCTGGTCAATTGCTGCCTTGAGATGGAGAACCTGCTGCGGGATGGCAAAGGCGGAAACGAAGCGGCCTATATTGGAGTGGATCAA
This sequence comes from uncultured Pirellulaceae bacterium, assembly GCA_964510005.1. Taxonomy (GTDB): domain Bacteria; phylum Planctomycetota; class Planctomycetia; order Pirellulales; family Pirellulaceae; genus Mariniblastus. The sequence goes on along the minus strand of CAZDZX010000135.1, from coordinate 1,820 downwards.
AAGTTGGCGCGGCAGGGAAAGCGACTGAGGGATCTGGTTTTTCTGGAGGGGACTTCGGAGTCGGGTGAAGGCCGACGGTCCAATCCGGCAACGATCGATTTGCGGTTGTTGGAGTCGTCGCTGGAAACGCTTGCCAACATGAGCGACGACAATCTTCCTCGACGTCTTGCGGCTGTGGATCGGCTGTCCGATACGGCTTCGCGATACGAAACCCTGAAAGGCTCGCACGCCAAAAAGCTTGCCGGCTACTTGCTAGAAAAGCATGCTGAAAGGGAGTGGCTGGATGTGCAGCGGGCCGTCCCCAAATTTGCGGGTTGGAATCGGCTTTTGCTGGCTTTGTCCGACGAAGTTGCCAGTTCGAATGTTTCCGTCGACCAAGCGTTAACGATTGCCACGCTGCTGTGCGAAAGGCAGTTTGAAATGAATCAGAGTGACTGGCGAGCAGAACTGTCGCTGAAACTGTTCAATGTTGCTCATGAGATGGTCCAGCTAAAAGCAGGCGTTGTGGATCCTCTTTCCCGCCAAACGGATTGGGTGCGATTGGAAAAATATCTGGCCACCGTGTATCGCGAGCGGTTGGAACTGACTGGATATTCCACTCGGCCGCTGCCTCGCCAGCCGGCTGAACAGGCGGCGCTGTGCTTGCTGACTCGCGCCAGCGATTCGCAGAAACGAAGGACGGCCCGGACGATCGAGCTGATCAAAAATTCGACGGACAATCAGATTCATCAAATCGTGTTGTTCAACCAACAGCTTTGTCAGCAGCAAAAAACGCGAGCAGATGATCGGCCGATGGCGATGAGGCTGTTACTGTCGGAGGTCGATTTGTTGGACACGTTTGACGCGGCTCGCAAGGAGCAGGTCAGAGTTTTGGTGGAGGGGCGTCGGTTTTGATTCGATTCACACTACAAATGTTGCTTGCGATTTTATGCGGCGGTATGGTCGTGATGCCCGCTTGGGGCGACGTCGTCTGGCTCAAAACACAGCAAGATCCGCTGTATGGAATCGTCCAGAGCGATGATGGGCAAGCGTTGACGTTACTGAAAACGACGAATGGGACCGATTTTGAATCGGTCGTGTTGCAGCGTTCAGAAATCAAAATGGTTTTAGTCAATATTGACTCAAAATCTCTCGAAGCGTTGGCCCCGGACGAGCCTCAGTCTTATTTCGAGCAGGCGGAAGTCCTTGTGTCTCAAAAGAAAGATCCCGTGGCCCGGCAGTTGGCGATTCGATTGTTTTTGATTGCGGCGAATCATGCCTCCGAGAAAGTCCTTCAAGAATCGGCGATTAGGAATCTGATTTCATTGGCTCGTACGAAAGAGGAAGCCAAGCGTTTTCAATGGTTGGCTTGGCTGGAAACAGGCGGAACGGAGCCGTGGCTGAGGACAGACGAATCGAAAAATCAGGTTTCCCTTCCGGCCAGAGATTTAAAAAGAGCATTGCGAGCGGTGCAGGCGCTGCGACAAGGACGGAGGGTCGAATTGAGCGGAGAGTGGCCCAATTTTGAGAATTGGGCCGAGGCGATTTCTCAGGAGGAGTTGATTGCGATGTCGAAAGAGAAAGAGCTTAACGACCAACAGTTGGCGCGGTTGGTCGCGCTTGAGTTTCGTTTGCGGAACCCCGATCAGACGCAGAGTCCAAAACCGCGGTTGGCCTCGTGGGCAGAGATGGCGTCCCGTCAGAAGCAGGCCGATTTGATATTTCCAACCCTTGAAAATGTGACGGAGTTCGATCCTGCAGAATCGGTCTATCGCAAGGGGAAATGGGTTCGCCCGTAAGCCGATTTGATCGTGAACCGTAGTTGGTAGGGCCGGTTCCCA
>CAZDZX010000134.1:0-11048 GCA_964510005.1 uncultured Pirellulaceae bacterium | reverse complement strand
CTTAGGCTAATTGACGAACTTTTATCAAAGCCGGCATAGCGACAAGGGGCTTCGCGGCATAGCGACAAGGGGCTTCGCTGGGGTCAGACTTGGTTTTCGGTTTTCAACCGAATTACAAACCGCCGCGCGGACGACTCAACCGAAGCGCAGCCAGTTGAATCGCGCTTTCGTCTGGAGTTTGCTCACTCGTTGTTTTCGGCTTGGCCGGTGATGCGTTTGGTTTTCGAGATTTCGCCTTGGATGATGATACTTACGGGTACCGAAGCAATTAAAGTCGGCGGGGTCGCGTCTCCGTCGTCCAGCCCGTTGGAAAACGTGGCAATCGCCTGAATCGCAACCGGGCCTCTACCAAAAACGGTCGCAGGAATTTCTGCGGTTCCGGAGTCGCCGTCGATTTCATGAATGACGCGATGATTGTGAAACAGGCGGATGGTGTCTGCGTTTTCGCTGGAGAACGACAGCGAGACATTATCTTTCAGATTTACTTTTGGCGTTTCGACTTCCAGTTGGCAGTTGCGGTTGGTTATGTTGACCTCAAACGGAACGATAACTCGGTTGCGTGTCTCTTGGCGATTGCTGCCCACGAAAACGACTCTCATCTCGTGAAAACCGTCAGAAAGAAGCCCCATTTTCATGTTGATGGGATCCAGCGAGAAGTACTGTTCTTTGAGCTGCCCATCAATGTACAGTTCGATGCCTGCAATCGGAATGAGGGATCGGGAGGCGTCGAAGGAAAGTTGACGCTCATCGTCTTTGATTTCCTCGTTCAATTCGATGCCGCTCATGGTCACGGTGACTGGCGTTGCGAAGGGTTGGCAGATGGCATCTCCCACGATCAAAGTCTGAAACGGTCCGGAGATGGACTGATAAAACGATTCGGCCAGTGAGCAACCACGAGCGTAGTGCACATGAATCATGGGATGCGGGAACTTTTCCAATCGCACCATGGGTTCCACGACCGTGCCTGAGGAACCGCCAGCACCGTACCGCAAAAATTCGCTCAGTTTGGTTTGGCGGATATCGGTCAGCTTGCCCCCAAAACTGGTTAGGTTTTCGCAAATGGCTCCTGGCACGAGCGAGCTTCTTGATTTGCCGAAATCGAATTCATGAATCCCGCAGGTAAGTCCGAGGATGTCGTCTACGCTTTTAGGCAAAGCGGTTTTGACGATTCTCGCACGGTAGCCCAGTCCTTGCAGCAAGTTGACCGCATCGCGAAACAACCGAACCCGAGCTTTGGAACGCGCATTGGGGATGTCCGAAAAGTAAAATGTGCCGGACGGTTTGGTAAAGTCCGCTCCAATGCTGCCGCGAATCTGCTCAAGAGCTTCCATTTCGGAATTTCCGTAGTTTCGAGTCACCGCCAAAACCGTCGACAGAAAGTAACGCTGACCCTGTCCTTTGGTTTGGTTCAGCATCCCATTGGGTGCCCATTGATAACGCTGTCGAAATCCTCGCGAAATCGCGAATTTGCTTCCACCATTTTTCATCTCTCGAATTTCGGAAAGAAAATCAGGATCCGAGATGTTGTAAAAACTAGAGTCATTTTCGATCTTGGCTCGATTGCTCAGCCCCATTGCTTTCGCCCACTTGATAGAACGTATCGCGGTGGCGGTGTCACCTGATTTCGCAGCGAACTTGGCCCGCCAATAGTGCACTGCCATCTGACCGGGATTGTTTCGGGCCATCTTCTTCAAGGAGTCAATGGCGGCTAGGAAAAGAGGATCGTCTTTGTCTTTTGAAAACGTATCAATCGATCGCTGAAATTCTTTTTGTAACGGACCGACAAAGGGCTGAGCTAAAACTTTGGATGACTCCTGCCGGTAATAGCGATTGCCGGTCAAAGACATTAGCTCTTCTCCGCCGCCTTGCTCCGATGCCAGTGCGTGCTGCGCGAAAAAAGTCAATGCGTTAATCGAAGCCACGCCATTGAAGTTGGCCTGATTGAGCGATCTGCCTTGCTTCTTCGACGTTTCAGTCAGTTGACGGGCCAACTGTTTAATGTTGACCGCGGTCGGAAAGTCTGCAGAGTAAACGATGTAGTCAATATTTTGATCCAGACCCCGATCTTCGATCTGAACCAGAATCGGACGCAGGATCAGATTGATAAACTTGTCCAGCGGAATCAGTTCCTTGTTTGGGATGTCTTTCAGATAAACCACATTAATGGCGGGTACTTTTCGCAGCGCGATGTAGTGATTCGCGATCAGTTTGGAGGACTGGGAATCCTCGTTAACAACCACCAGAACGTTCTCTGAGTTGCCTCCGGCGTGCAGTTTCGGCGATCCAATAAAAAACGCAGCGGTGAGAATCCAAGCTGAAAGGACAAGGCTGAATTTTTGGTTGGCAAACAATCCCATTGGTCCTAATCTATCGCGCATCTGGTTCTCCACTTCTGACTCCACAGTACGGGTATCCGCATCGGTCTGTTCTCTAAATATCCTAATGGATGAAGCTTGGTCCGCGTTCGAGCCTTTTTGGGAAAGCCCATCAAATCAGGGCAAATTGGAGCAACTTTAACACTTGGATGAGTAGCCTGCGGGAAAGCGGCAGGTTCGAGAAAAGCAATTTCTGAGTCCATGCTCGCGCCAACGGGACATTGGGCTGACGGAGCGGTTGCCCCTATTTTTTGCCATCGACCGTCAAACGTCGGGTCGAAGAGATCTTTCCGATCACTCGCAACTGGACCGGAGTCGAAGACACTTGTGCGGAGTCGGGCATGGTGGCAATCGCTTGAATGGTTACAGGGCCTCTCCCCAGTACGGATCCCGATATTTTGACATCGCCAGTGTCTTTGTTGGATTGATGAATGATGCGCTGATTGTGCATGATGCGGATCGAATCCGCCCCATCGCAAGAGAAAGACAGCGAAACCTCATCCTCGAGCTTAAGGGTCTCCGCGGAGGCTGTTAGGGAACACTTCCGATTGTTTCGGTTAACCATAAACGGGATGATTGTGCGGCCGGTCGTTTCGGCTCGATTGGCACCCACAAACACGAGTCTCAGTTCGTGGTAGCCATCTGCAAGCGACTGAATGTCTAACGAGAGGGGTCTCAATTCGTTGAAGCGACGAATCAGGCCCCCATCGATATACAGTTCCATGGCGGAGGCTCGCAACGGAGATTTTGAGTCATCGAGTTCGAGGGTGCGCGCTTCATCTGAAACCTCTTCGCCCGGTTTGATACCCGTCACCGAAATAATAGGTTGCGTGGCAAACGGTTGGCAAAGCGCGTCACCGACGATCAGGGTTTGATAGGGACCTGATAGAGACTGATAAAACGATTCGGCCAGCGAGCAACCTCGGACGTAGTGTGCATGAATCATCGGGTGAGGGAATTTCTGCCACAACGCGAGCGGTTCCGTAACCGTCCCGCTGGAACCCGCGGCGCCGAAACGAAGAAACTCGCTCAGCTTGGTTTGGCCTCGAACGACAGACAATCGCCCGCCATAGCTGGTCAAGTTTTCGCAGATGGCACCTGGTAGCGGGCGACAGTTTGAACGAGCCAAATCAAACGTGGATGCGCCGGAAGTAATTCCCAATGCGTCGACCGCATTTTTGGGCATCGTGGATTTGACGATCCGCGAAGGATAGCCTCGCCGTTTCAGCGCTTCGGTTGCATCCGAAAAAAGCTTGATCCGAGCCTTCGATCGCACGTCAGAGGTATCGGTAAAATAAAATGCTCCTTTCGGTTTGGAGAAATCGGCAGCGATGCTTCGGCGCAGCTGTCGCACGGCCTCCAATTCGGTATTGCCGCCATTGCGTGTGACCGCCAGCACGGTGGACAGCAAGTACTGATCGGCTTGGCCGGGAGTCCTGTTGATCATGCCATTGGGCCCCCAGCGATAAAATTGGCGAAAACCACGCGATGCTGCGTACGTGTTCCCATCGTTGCCCATTCGTTTGATCAACCCTTTGAACAGGGGATCGGAAACGCTTTTGAAATCCCGGTCTTGCTGGACCAAGTCTCTCTGGCTCAACCCCAGCGCCATGGCTCGAGTGATCCAGCGGCTGGCCGCATCGGCGTCACCGGATTTGGCGGCAAACTTCGCCAGCCAGTAAAACACCGCCATTTGTTGCGGATTCTGATTGCCCATTTTTTCAAGGGCACTCACTGCGGATATAAAATGCGGACTATCTTTCTCGCTGCTGAAGGCGTTAATGGATCGCAGGAACTCCCCCTGCAACGAACCCACAAAAGGCTCTCGCAAAACCTGCGACGACGGTTTTCGAAAATATTGGTTGTTGGCCAAACCCAAAATTTTCTCTCCACCAACGCCTTTCTGCCACGCCAGCGCGTGAGGAAAGAAATAGGTCAGCGAGTTTATCGATGCCGAAGGCGCAAAAACGGCTGTCTTGAATTTGACTTTTCGTTTGGCGGCCTCCTCAACGAGCTTGTTCACGATGGGAGTGATGTTAACCGACGTGGGAAAATCCGCGGAGTAAACAACGTAGTCGATGTTGGCCAATTTCCGCTCTTCAAGCTGTTTTAGAGCGGGACCAAGGATGAGTTTCAGGAACGAGTCCAAGGGGATGATTTCTTGGTCAGGAATTTTGTCCAGATAGACCACGTTTCTAGCGGGGATCTTCCGCAGCGACACATAGTAGTTCGCGATCATGGTCGAAGATGGCGAGTCTGCATTGACCACCACCAGCACATTTTCAGGCCCACCCCCGGCGAAGGCCTCGCAGCAGGCAAACAGGCTCAACAACATCCAAATCAAGATCGGGCCGCAGCGTTTGAATTGAATTGAGCCCATCCTGAGTTTCTTCCCGTGATCCAAAAAAGGTGAATTAATCATGCTAGGCGTTTTGGCGTACTTCGTGACCAACCCAACGCCATCTACGGACAGAAACCTGCTTTAAAATAGGGCGTTTTTGACGCCTTTTCCCGAGTCAAAATGGCCCAATGAAGGCCAGAATCATAATTTTAACTTTTCTTCTTATTTTCTTAACATTGTTGGGTTACCCTCCGCTTGTAGACCCCCGGCAGCTTTTGGCCGAATGGGGGCATCCGACACCAATACATTTACCGAAAATCAACTTATACGGATCTATTGATGAAAACTGCCGTTGTTTCGTTTTGCCTGTTGGCACTCGCAATTACTCTCGTTGGCTGTGACCCTAAACCTTCCGCTAGCGGCGGTTCTGGTGACGGAACCTCGGCCGGTTCTGAGACCAAGGCTGTCAACGAATCGCTTCAGGGCGAGATTCAGATTGATGGTTCGAGCACCGTCGAACCGATCTCCAACAAAGCCGCTGAAATGTTCAAGTCGCAGTTTCCCAACGTGAACGTCAAAGTGACCGGTGACGGCACCGGCAATGGCTTCAAATCACTGGGAGATGGCGAGTGTGACCTTTCCGGTGCCTCACGTCCGATCAAGAAAAAAGAGCTGGACAAAATCAATGCAGCGGAGATCAAGTTTGTTGAGATTCCTGTGGCCTACGACGGTTTGACGATCGTTGTGAACAAGGAAAATGATTTTGTCAAAGAGCTGACCATCGACCAGCTTAAAAAGATCTTCCACGAGGATTTCGCACCGAAGACATGGCGTGAAGTCGACAAGAGCTGGCCCGATGAGCCGATCTCGCTTTACATCCCCGGACCGAACTCCGGCACCCACGACTATTTCAAGGAAGTCATTTGCAAAGACAATAAAGAAAAAGGTTTTCGCAATACCCAGATCCAGCCTAGCGAAAATGACAAGACACTTGTCATCGGCGTCAAAGGCGAAAAGTACGCGATCGGATTTTTTGGATTTGCACACTACGATTCGAACGAACTGCGAGCCGTTCCGATTGTGAATCCAAAATCTAACAAAGCCGTCTTGCCATCGTTTGAGACGATCAAGTCTGGCGAGTACGCTCCCTTCAGTCGTCCCTTGTTCCTTTACGTGAACACTAAATCCTACGGGAAGGTTGAAGTTCAAGAGTACGTCGATTTCGTTTTCGACAACTTGGCAACCATTGTAGAAAAGGGCGGATACGTTGCTCTTCCTGCAGAAATTGTTTCCGCTGCCCGCAAGAATCTTGATGACAGCAACACGGGAACTCACTTCATCGACACCGATGGCAACAAGCGATCGGGAGCATTGTCCAGTATTTTCACGACTGAAAATCGGGTTGCTCAATAGAGTACTGAAACGGTAACCAGCGGGCCTTTTGAAATCGCCAGATTCACGAAAGGCCCCGCTGATCCCATCATTTTTTGCCGCGACCCTTGATGACTACACCCACCGAAAATCTGGAATCTGACTCAGGGCAAAACTACACCCGGCCAGAATTTCCGATCAGGCCTTCATCGGTCGGCAAGCGAAACCAAGCCATTATGGTTTTGCTGCTGTGCGGTTGTGCCCTGATCACGGTGGGCACGACGTTCGGGATCATCTACATGTTGATCAGCGAATCGTTGGGCTTCTTCGCCGGTCCCGATATCAATCTCTGGAGCTTTCTCACCGACAGCGTGTGGGATCTTAAAACCGACGGCAATGGAGAGCCGGCCAACGATTGCCGCTACGGCGTTCTGCCTCTGCTGTCGGGCACATTGCGAATCACCGTGATCGCGATGGTGATTGCTTTGCCGTTGGGTTTGGTGACCGCCGTTTACCTTTCCGAATACGCCCCGCGGGCCATTCGAGCCATCTTGAAACCGACCCTCGAGATCCTTGCCGGGATTCCTACCGTGGTTCTTGGATTTTTTGCCGTCACCTTCATCACGCCCAGCGTCCTGAAGCCGATGGGAGGAATCCTTGGCGCGTTTCAAACTTACAACGGCGCCGCGGCCGGAATTGCGGTGGGCATTCTCTGCATTCCCCTAGTCGCTTCGCTGGCTGAAGATGCTCTCCGGTCCGTCCCGATGGCACTGAGAGAAGGTTCTTACGGCCTCGGTAGCACCAAACTGGAAGCAACCGTCAAGGTCATCATTCCGGCAGCATTGTCGGGAATCATTTCAGCATTCCTGCTGGCTCTGGCTCGAGCCATCGGAGAGACCATGGTCGTAGCCCTCGCCGCTGGCGTGGCGCCGACTTTTACGGCGGATCCCCGCCTGTCGTCGCAAACCATGACCGGGTTTATCGTACATACCTTTAACAGTGAATCGGTTGTCCCCGGAACCACGGGCTACAACGCGATCTACGCCGTGGCGGCGTTACTGTTTGTGATCACTTTTGGGATCACGTTAATCGGCCAGTTGATTCGTCTGCGTTATCGCGAGGAATACAACTGATGGGCCGAAACTATTATTCCAATCCACGCAGCGAGAAAAATCGCAAAGCCAAATCGGGCGTCTTTGCCATCGTGTGCCTGATCGTTTCCAGCCTCGCGGTAGTGATTCTGGTCACGCTGCTGGGGACGATTCTGATCAGCGGCGGCAATTGGATCAATTGGGAATTTCTCAGTGGAGTCCACCGCGAAGACAACCCCGAAGAGAGCGGCATCGGACAGGCCATTGCCGGTTCGGCGCTGATCTGTTTCCTCTGTGCGGCGGTTGCCATTCCCGTTGGCATCGGCACGGCGATTTTCTTGGAAGAGTTTCAGCCTCGCAACAAATTTGCCAGGCTGGTCCACAGTCTGATTCAGCTGAACATCACCAACCTCGCAGGTGTTCCGTCGATCGTTTACGGAATCCTTGGGCTGACCACGTTTGTGTACATGTTCAATTTGCTGCCCAGTATTCAAGTCAACGAACCGATCCCGGTCGAAGTCGGCGCCGACTACTTCTATCAGACGAAAACCTTGGGCGGCACGTTTGTTAAATTTCCGGTCGGAGACCTCGAAGGAAACAACATCAAGCTGACCGAAAATGTTCAGGCCCAAGCGTCTGACGGAACGGTTTTTGAACTCAAAGTCGTCGCCAACCGGTCCGATGCGCCGGCCGACAAAGAAGCCCGCAAACAATATGCACTCATCGGCAAACCCGCATCGAGGTTCTTGGAAAAGAAGCCTTGGTATTTTCATTTGCCGTTGGGCAAGAGTCTGTTGTCGGCGGCGTTGACGCTGGCGTTGGTGATTCTTCCCATCGTCATTATTTCTTCGCAAGAGGCCATTCGAGCGGTTCCTCGCTCGATTCGCGAAGCCGCCTTTGGCATGGGAGCGACCCGCTGGCAGGTGGTTCGCAAAACTGTCCTGCCCGCTGCCACCCCCGGAATCATGACCGGAGCCATTCTTGCGATGAGCCGAGCGATCGGCGAAGCCGCACCGGTATTGGCCGTGATGGGCGGGCTGCTGGGCACCTCCACAGGGATTCGCTCCCTGATGGATCAGACGCCGGTTTTGCCGGTGACAATCTTTAATTGGGCTGGAGATGACAATCACGGATTTGAAAATGCCTCATCGGCAGCGATTATTATTCTGTTGGTAGTTTTACTGCTAATGAATTCAATCGCGATCCTCATCCGCAGCCGCTACGAACGATCGCTTTCAAGGTAAAACCACCCTATGAACAAACCAGCAACTGCAATGGAAAAAACGAAAAGCGGCTTGGGACACGCAGAGCGACCCGCAGGCAAACCTGTCGGGAACTCCGATGGTGTTTCGCAAGCGATCGGCCTGAAAGATTTCAACGCCTACTACGGCGACTTTCGGGCGATCAAAGACGTCAACCTCAGCATCACGGCCAAGAAAGTCACGGCTTTCATTGGCCCCAGTGGTTGCGGAAAAAGTACGCTGCTGAAATGGATCAACCGGATGAACGATATCGTTCCCACCGCCCGAGCCACGGGCTCCATTCGCATGGGCGATCTGGAAATCCTCAATCGGCAAACCGATGTGGTTTCGCTTCGTCGTAAAGTCGGCATGGTTTTCCAGAAACCGAATCCGTTTCCCAAATCGATTTTCGATAACGTCGCCTTTGGGCCTCGCCTGCACTTCAAAATCAAAAAGCAAGACATGGAAGATCTCGTTGAATGGTCGCTTCGCAAAGCCGCCGTTTGGCATGAGGTCAAAGATCGTCTGCATCAGTCAGCCCTCGGGCTTTCCGGTGGCCAGCAACAGCGTCTATGTATCGCTCGCGCGATCGCTTCGGGCCCGGAAGTGTTGCTGATGGACGAACCCTGTTCGGCACTGGATCCGGCTTCCACAGCCCGCGTCGAAGATCTGGTTTACGAACTGGCGAAACAGTACACGATCGTGATGGTCACTCACAATATGCAGCAGGCCTCTCGCTGTAGTGACCGCACGGCTTTCTTCTTCGAAGGCGAGATCGTGGAAGAAGGAGAGACCCAGCAACTGTTCACGCGACCGAAAGAGAAGAAAACTGAAGACTACGTTACCGGAAAGTTTGGATAACGAAACTTACTGAATCCCCACACCGGAGTCTCCTATGCCATCAAAACACCTCAACCGCGAACTTGAAAAGCTGAACAAGAAGCTCGTTTCCAACTTTGGAGACGTCGAGCGAATGATTCACTTGGCCAAGGATTCGTTGTGTGAACAAAAAACCGATCTCGTTCAAGGGATTCTTGATTCGGATCATCTGGTCGACGAGCGCGAAGTCGAAATTGAAGAGGACTGCCTCAAAATTCTGGCGCTGCATCAGTGTGTGGCCGCCGACCTGCGGCAACTAACCACCGTCCTGAAAATCAATTCAGACATTGAGCGAATTGCTGACCTCGCCTGCAACATCGCCGAGCGAGCCGAGTGCGTGCACCAATACGCTTGGTTTCCCATTCCCGACGAACTTCCGGAAATGATGGAAAAGACTTGCTTGATGGTCCGCATGGCGTTTGACTCGGTCGTCGAAGCGGACATCAAACTGGCCGAAGCTGTGATTCGGTTGGACGTGGCCGTCGATCAGCACTTGCTTTCGGTTCTGGATGAACTTCGGGAACTGATGAAACGAGACACCAAAATCATTGAACCATCACTCCACTGTTTTACCGCGGCTCGACAAGTCGAACGGATTGCCGACCTGGCAGAAAATATCGCCGAAGACATGATTTACTTCATCGATGGCGAAATTGTCAGGCACCGGAAGAATAACAACGATCTGTCCGAGCCCATTAACGAATGAACGTACTGCTTTCCGAACCTGTTTTAGGGACCCTTGATTCAATGACGGGCAAATACATTCTCGTTGTGGAAGACGACCGAGCGATTGCCAACGTGCTGGAGTACAACCTCACCAGCGAAGGCTTTTCGGTGACCTGCGCTATGGATGGGCAAGACGCGCTGAACCAAGCTCGCGCTAAAAAACCAGATCTCGTTTTGCTGGACGTGATGATCCCGGTCGTGGATGGGATTCAAGTTTGCCGCCAGCTGCGTTCGGATCCCTCAACGACCGACACCCCGATCATAATGCTCACCGCCAAAGGCGAAGAAACCGATCAAGTCGTCGGATTTTCTGTCGGTGCCGATGACTACGTGACCAAACCGTTTAGCGTGCGAATTTTGTTGGAGCGGGTGAAGGCTCTGCTGCGACGTCGCGAGCGATTGGGTGATGGCAACGACATGGTGACCTCCGGTGGGATTACCATCGATCGAGTCAAGCACCGGGCGCTGATGGACGGCAAGGCCCTTGATCTGACGCCCAGCGAATTTCGTTTATTGGATACGTTGATTCGACAGCCCGGTCGAGCCTTTGATCGATCGGAGTTGATTGATTCGGCACTGGGAACCGATGCGATTGTGCTCGAAAGAACCATCGACGTGCACATTCGTTCGCTCCGCAAGAAGCTGGCCGGATCGGCCGATCGCATCGAAACCGTCCGCGGCGTCGGATACCGTTTCTGCGAAAGCTAGGTTCGCGCTTTTTGGCGAGTGGCTGAACGGTAAGCGAAGCTGCATTCTTGGCAGGTTGATGAGCGGCAAGATTTCAGCCCCGAAGGGGTGACAGCATGTAGCCATGGGCGTGAGCGCGTGAGCCCATGGTTTGCCGGGCAACCCATTTCTTTAGCCCCGAAGGGGTGACAGCATGTAGCCATGGGCGTGAGCCCATGGGTCAGCCGGACAACCAATTACTAAGCCCCGAAGGGGCGACAGCATGTAGCCATGGGCTCACGCGTTTCAACCCTAGGAACAGAGTCTCCTTTTCAAACATTTGCCCCGAAGGGGCAAC
>CAZDZX010000133.1:3605-11099 GCA_964510005.1 uncultured Pirellulaceae bacterium | reverse complement strand
ATGGTTTTTGGGCATTGTGTTCCCAGCCCTTCAGGCTGGGCTAGGAAAACGGCCGGGGCTTTGCCCCTGTATCGGCGCCGGTGTGGGGATTAACTGCCGGACCGTTGGCCCTATATGGTTTTTGGGCATTGTGTTCCCAGCCTTTCAGGCTGGGCTAGGAAAACGGCCGGGGCTTTGCCCCTTCGGGGCTGAAATCTTGGGGCCCTGATGCATGCCAAAAAGGTTTGATTCTGATCGCATCCAGGAGCTGCGCTCCCTAAAGTAAGTGCCATTCGGCTAGAGCCTTGCCGCTCATCATTTCAGAGACGCAAACTGCTGGCCGAAATGCGATGACAGATCTTTCGCGCCATTGTCCCAATGCAGACCACAGACTGGAAGCCTATGCCACCGACCGACTACGATCCGCCAATCGAGCCGGGATCGCCTCCAACGGTTTCACCGTCGATAGACTCCAGCTCAACCGGAGAGAAGTCTCCTTCTGACGTATCGCCGCCGGACTTGGGCTTGGGCTCATCCTCGATCAACAACTCGCGCTCCTGTTGACCCGGAAGCGACGTGTCCGACTCTTGGCCGACGTTCAGGCTTTCGGTGTCAATGATCGATTCGTCGCCGTCGCCAGTGTCTGCCGATTCGGCTTCCATCGATTCGATAACCGATGGCGGGCTGAGTTCGCTTGGCTCTTCTGGCTCCACGGGTTTTTCAACGTCTTTCTCAGTAACGAGCTTTCCGTTGACATCCCAAGATCGCCAAACACCGATGGGTTGATTGTCTTCGAACTGGCCTTCGCTACGCTTCATCCCCGACGGATGCCAGTAGCGCCAAATCGCTGTCCGACTACCTTGAGAGAACTGCCCCTCTGCCTTCTTGTTGCCGTTTTGGTGCCACCATGTAAAGCGGCCCTCGCGTTCGCCTTTGACAAACTGGCCCGACAATTTCGGCTGGCGATTGGGATACCACTCTCGCACGGGACCATGTTGAATCTGCTCGCCGACTTCTTCTAACACCGCAGGCTTGGCCGCCCACCAATCATCTCGGCCTGACGACTTCAGCCGTCGTCCAAGAAAAGTCGACTCTGTGGCAACGCCTTGATCGGCAAATTTCGATTGCTGGCGGATCACTTTTCGGCCGTCGACAAACTGCTCTCGTGACGAAAGCTTGCCCTCGCGGCTCCAACGCTGCACAAACCCTTCGGGCAACCCCTGTTTGTACCTCGCCTGCTGCATCTTGTTCCCCTCTGGGAAATACCAAACCGCTGGCCCTTCGCGAACGCCGCTGACATAGTTCACCGTCGCCATCGGTCGCCCCTCGCGATCCGTCAAACGCCAACTGCCTTCCAGCTTGCCTTGGCGAAACGTTGCCGTCGATTTAAACGGGCCGGTAAAGAGGTTATAGGGAGCCTGAGTAAACAGGCCGCCGGCACCGACTTTGTAAATGCGTTCCCACTCGCCTTCGAGCTTCCCCTGAGAGTAAGACCCAGCAGCGATTGGAGTCTGAGACCGGTCGTAAAGGATGAACCCGCCGTCGTTAAAGTAGTTGCCTTCGGTATCTTGAGCGATGGAACGTAGGATTCGAACACTGCCGTCATCGTATCGCTCGCGGATGATCTCCCGGCCGCTTAATTTGCTGGCCGATTTTTCGATCGCGATCAGTTTGTCTCGGGCGATTCCAGGATCACCGGCGCTGGCAGGTTTTCGTTGGATGCGGGCGGGTCCCTGTCGACGAGAAGAACTCTGCGGCGGATCGCTAAACGTGCCTTCGGGGAAGAACACATCGCCTCGATACTTATTCGGCAAAGACGGCGTGACGGTTTTCTGTTGGCTGCCAGGGACTGCTTGGCCGGTCTCGGGTTCTGAGAATCCACCGACGGGACCGTACTGCGCATCCGCAGGGATCGACTGCAGCGCAGGTGCAGTTGGAGTTGCAGGTCGTTGCTGAATGCGGGGTGATAGGGTGGCAGGCGGAACCGGTGGTGAGACCGGTTCGCCGACAATCGCTTCAAAGCCATCGGCTGTAACCGAAGCTGAGCCTTCCTGAGTCTTCAACGGGGTCAGCAACTCACCCAACGTCGAGACTTTCTTGAACGGCGGATCTGAGAAAGCCCCCACCGAATTCTGGGCACACAATGTCGTCGATCCCCAACTGGCGATCATCACTAACGACAGTGAGAAACACTGGATTGTCCTTTGTTGCAGGAAGTTCATGAATTCTCTACGGATGCAGGCTTGGTACATCGACACACCCTCTCATTTTCGAGAGTGTACCCCCTTCAAACATAGCTTGCCCTGAAATCCAAGTCGGTGTTCTCTCTGATAGCAGGGGCAACAAACCCAGTTTTTCCCTGCCCACGGAGGGTTAAAACAGTCACGGAACCTTTGGTTTTAGTGACATCTGGGCAATTTGAGCAACTTTTTTGGGACTTGCGAGAGCGGTAAGCAGTGACGAAGATGTCGAGATGGCGTTTTTTACCAAAAAGAAGCTTCAGCGAATCCGCATCGAAATCGACGAAACCGGTTCGACCGCTGACTCACCTGAAATCCAAAAGCGATTGAGTCGTATCGCCGAAAACTATGCCAAGCTGGACGAAGTTCTCGCTGGCGTGGAAGATCGTTTTCAAAACGATGAAGCGTTCCAACAGCTGCTCGGCGACGACGTTCCTGTAGTGGAAGCTCCCAAAAAGAAAAAGAAACGCAAGTGGCGACCTCGCAAGCCACGTTAAACCTGTTGATGGATCAACAATGACCTATCTTTGCCTCACCGGCGGTCGCATCGTCGACCCTGCCAACGGCGTCGATGCCGTCGGCGATCTCTGGATCCACGACGGCAAAATTATCGCCCCGCCTACGGCCACTCAGCAAACCAGCTCCGGCGTGCAAACCTACGATGTCTCAGGCAACGTCGTTATGGCCGGCGCCATCGACATGCACTCCCATGTTGCTGGCTCCAAAGTCAACACGGCGCGATTGATGACGATTGACTTGAACCGCAAGTCCATGCAGCGGTCGCGAGAGTTTGACCGCCAATGGTTTCACAGCGGCACAACGGGACCGGTTCCGTCGCTTTTTACGACTGGCTACAAGTACACCGGATTGGGTTACACCACCTGTTTCGATGCCGCGATTTCTCCGCTGGACACCCGCCATGTGCATCACGATTTCGAGATGATCCCAGGCGTCGACACAGGGTTCTTTACGCTTGTTGGCAACAATCATTTTGTGATGCAGTGTGCCGCGGAAAATGATCAAACAGGAATGGAGAACTTTCTGGCCTGGTTGATTGCCAAGACCGGGGCGTGGGCGCCCAAGATCGTCAATCCAGGCGGAGTCGAACTGTGGAAGCAATCCCGACAAGCCAACGCCACGGACTTGGACCAGCCAATCGACGGCTTTGACACGACGCCTCGCCAAATTATTCAATCGGTTGCTCGAGCCGCCAATGCGATTGACTTGCCGCATCCCGTTCATATTCACTGCAACAATTTGGGCATGCCCGGAAACTGGACAACGACCCTGCAAACGATGGAATCGTTGTCGGGACTGACGGCTCACCTGAGCCACATTCAGTTTCACAGTTACGGCGGAGGAAGCGAACAAGAAACGTCGCTGTGTTCCAAGGTCGGGCCGCTGGCTCAACACATCAATGCGAATCCGAATCTGTCGGTTGATGTGGGGCAGGTCATGTTTGGTAAAACCTGCACGCTAACCGGCGACAGCCCGCTGGGTTATTTCCTGCAGCAGATCGGCGGCCAGCGGTGGTTTTCTCTAGACACGGAGATGGAATCGGGATGTGGAATTTCTCCGCTAGAATATAAAAACAAAATCTTTATCCATTCGTTGCAGTGGGCGATCGGTTTGGAGTGGTACTTGTCGGTGACCAATCCATGGCAAATCGTGATGAGTACCGACCACCCCAACGGCGGAAGTTTCTTGGCCTATCCGCAGATCATTCGTCTGTTGATGGACCGCGACTACCGAGCTGAAATGCTAAAACAGGTACATCCCAAAGTGCTGGACCACAGCGAGCTCAAGGATATGGATCGCGAGTATTCGCTGTCCGAGATCGCGATCATCACCCGGGCCGGACCGGCGAAATTATTAGGGCTCAACAACAAAGGCCATCTCGGAGTCGGAGCGGATGCCGACATTGCGGTTTACCGCGAAAATGAAAACCGCGAAACAATGTTCGCCGTTCCTCGGTACGTCTTCAAAGATGGACATTCGGTGGTCGAAGATTTCGAAATCCGCAGCGTGGTCCACGGCAGAACGTTCTGCGCACGTCGAAATTATGATCCGGGAGCTCAACAGCGAATCGAATCATGGTTTGGCGAACAATATTCCATTGCGCCGGAAAGTTTTGGCGTCGGGGAACAAGAAATCGCAAGGCTAACGAACGTGACATCCTGATCGCGCCAGCGTTCATCGTCTTTCAAGTTATAGAAACACTCCATGCCAACAGAACTTTCTCGTTTTCAGATCAGTGGAACTAGCATTGCGGTTCCGCCTGCCATTGAAACCGCTGCTGACATCGCAGCGCGGATCGATCGCGATGAACAATGGGTTCGAGAAACAACGGGCGTTTGCAAACGACACGTCTGCGTGCCCGGCGACGACCCGGCGAAACTGGCAGCCCAAGCCGCGGCCCCGATCCTTGAACAGTGCGGAACTCCTGATTTGCTGATCTATGCCGGGGCGACTCATCGTCAGTGCGTTCCCGACACGTCTGTTTTTGTGGCGCGAGAGTTGGGAATCGAGGGCGTGGCATGCTGCAGTCTCAACGCGACCTGCCTTTCGTTTTTGGTCGCACTCCGAAATGCTGCGGCACTGATCGCCAGTGGCTTCCATCAGAAAGTGCTGATTGTGTCGACCGAGCAACCGTCGTTGGCTCGCGATTTCGGCCATCCTGAATCGGCGGCATTGCTGGGTGATGGTGCGGCGGCAGCGATGATCGAATCGACAGATCAAGACGCCGGCCTGCTGGGCTATCAATTTCAAACATGGCCCGCTTACGCAGCATTGGCTCAGATTCGTGGCGGCGGGCACCTTTGCCATCCGACCTACAAAACCACCACCGACGCGGATCACCATTTTGAAATGGATGGTGAAAAACTGCTGCGAGCCGTGTTGTTGAAATCGCCAAAATTCTTCAAACGGTTTTTCGGCGAAGCCCAACTTACGGCCGAAGATGTCGATCTATTTATCCCTCATCAAGCTTCCGCGGCGGGCATGAAATTGCTGCAGCGACTGGGGTTCCCCGCAGACCGAACCGTCAACATCATTGCCGAATACGGCAACTGCGTATCGGCCTCCCTCCCGATGGCACTCGCCACGGCCCATCGCGACGGACGGATAAAAAGTGGAGACCGGATCATGATGGTGGGCAGCGCGGCAGGACTTTCCATCGGAGCTGCGATCATCCGATGGCAATAGCTGACGACCTCGCCAAACTGGTTGAACTTGCGGGAGTCTATCCTCCCCGCCAGCGCATCCTGATCACCGGCGGCACGGGGTTTGTCGGATCGCGATTGGCAGACGTTCTGACAAACGCTGGGCACACGGTCACCATCGTCGGACGCAGCAAGTACCGGGTTCGCAGCGACGGCGATTTTGTGGCTGCTGATGTGACTTCGCCCTCGGACATGAGCTCGGTCTGCGCCGACAAAGACATTGTGTTCCACTCGGCGGCCCTGACTTCGGCTTGGGGATCGCTGGAGGAACATCGTCGCGTCAACACGCAGGGAACCCAGAACGTGGTTGACGCTTGCGTGGAACACCAAGTCCGTCGGGTGGTTCATGTTTCTTCGACGGCGATATTTTTTGAGTATCGAGATCGTCGGGACCTCACCGACGACGCTGGCTTTCCAAAGAAATTCAGTTGCCACTACGCACAAACCAAAGCCGAATCGGAAACGATTGTTCGCGGCGCGATTGAACAGGGACTCAACGGATACATCGTTCGCGCTCGAGCCGTTTTTGGGCCGGGCGACAATGTCCTGTTGCCACGTTTGATAGAAGCGGCTCGGCAGGGGAGACTGCGGCAAATCGGAGCCGGCAAGAATTTTTGCGACCTCACCTACGTTGACAATCTGATCGCGGGTTTAATCCGCGCGGGAAATCCGGATGGCCCGCAAGGACTCTGCACGATTACCAATGAAGAACCGCTGGATCTGTGGGATACCGTCCGGAACATCGTCAAAGAAGTGACGGGTAAGGAATTGCAAGGTCGAGTTCCCTACTGGCTGGCGATGCGGGTGGCTCATCTGATCGAACTGGGACACACGATACGCAGCAAACCCGGCGAACCGGCAGTGACTCGGTATGGCGTCGGACTGCTGGCCAAACATCAGACTTTTGTTTCCGCTGCCGCAAACGAAGAGCTTGGCTATCGTCCCCTGGTTAGCGTTGGCGAGGGGATCGAACGAACGATCGAAGATCTTCGCGCCCGTCGCGAAGTTCCGCTGCCCGATCAAACGACCGTCACGGTAAAGTTCTTTTCAACGGGCTACGTGGCGTTTCGCAGGCATCTGGCCGAACGCGGCGCCAGTAAAGAGATGACTCGATTTCACACCACCGTTGCCATGATTACGCATCCGGTTCATGGAATCACGTTGTTCGACACCGGGCACAGCATGCGTTTTTTTGACGCCACGAAAAGGATGCCCTATCGCCTTTATCGCTACGCCACCAAAGTTTTTAGTGACCCGCAGTGGGGAATTGAAAAGTGGTTGGAGCGAGATGGAATCGCCGCTGACGATGTCCAGAGTGTGGTGATATCGCATTTTCATGCCGACCACATTGGCGGACTGCGAGCGTTCCCGAACGCCGATTTTGTGTCGACGGAAAAAGCGTGGGAGAACGTCAGAACGAGAAAAGGAATAGGCGCCGTCAAGAGAGCCTTTCTTCCGGACCTGTTACCGGAGGACTTTCCTGAACGGATTCACACGATTGGCCAATTCCACGCACCGGGTTTCGGGCCGCTGTCGCGCAGCCACGATCTGTTTCGCGACGGCAGTGTGAGGATGTTTGATTTGGATGGGCATGCGATCGGCCAATGTGGCTTGCTGTTGCAACTTGCTGGGGGACGCCAAATGTTTTTGCTTGCCGACGCGTTTTGGTCGGCACCGGAAATCGATCAAGAGTTGAAACCGAGTTTTGGATTTCGGTTGATCGCTGAAAACGTTTCGGCGGCTTTGAAAACGAGAGCTGCAATTGTTCAGATTGCCAAATCGCACCCGGAGGTTGAGATGGTTTGCAATCACTGTCCTGATTTTTCGAAAACTCAAAGGTTTGACGAACGGATGCAGGAAGTTTTGAAGACGCAACACGTTTAGTCGAATCGGCCGGTGGGAACCGGCCCTACGAATCTCTGAGCGGCTGGGCGCTAGGCCCTACAAATCTCTGAGCGGCAAGGCGCTAGCCGCCGGTTGCGGATGTTTGAGCTTAGGGCACTTCTACCGGCGGCTAGCGCCTTGCCGCTCACCAGCGCACGGCCTTGCCGCTC
>CAZDZX010000133.1:0-3505 GCA_964510005.1 uncultured Pirellulaceae bacterium | reverse complement strand
CACACGCCGCTGCAAAGCCGACCCTTCTATGTTTTTCTCGTACTGCTGGCCGCGGAGCGTCCAGCCCACAAAAACCAATTCGCACTCATCTGCTGGCCGACTCTAACTCCGTCTCCAACGTCTTGGTTCGCTGGGCTTCGGCATCGGAAAAGGCGCTGGAGATGACTTCCTCTAGGGGCGGATCTTCGACCACGATGTCCGCCACGTCATGCATGCTCAAAATTTCAGACAGCGTCCGTCCAACGTCTTCGCGATCGACTCGAAACTTAATCCGCGGGGCCTCGACGGAGATCACGTTGGGAATGTCCTTGAGTCCTTCCAGCGACTGATCGTTCGCCATCTGCAGGGTGACAATTTTATCTTTGCTGAAACGGTCCACGATCTCTTCCAACGATCCGTCATGATAGATCGAACCGGCTGCAATAATCACCACTCGCTTGCACAGCGCCGCGATGTCTTTCATGTAGTGACTGGTCAGCAGAATCGTGTTCTTGCGTTCCTCTTGATAGTGCTTGAGAAACTCTTGGATTTTATGCTGAGCGACAACGTCCAGCCCGATCGTCGGCTCGTCCAGAAACAGCACGTCGGGTTTGTGCAGCAGCGCCGCGATCAGCTCCATCTTCATTCTTTCGCCCAGCGACAATTCGCGCACCGGTTGGGAAAGCAGTCGAGTCACGTCCAGCATGTCGGTCAGCTCGTCACGAGTTCGATCGAACTCGTCGGCGGACACACCGTAGATGTGTTGGTTCAGCCGAAAGGACTCCATCGCGGGCAAGTCCCACCACAGCTGATTTTTCTGACCCATCACCAACGCGAATCGCCGGCGATATTCGTTCTTACGTTCCCACGGCGTGAACCCCATGACTTTGCAGGTTCCCGACGTCGGGTTGATGACTCCCGAAAGCAGTTTCAAAGTGGTGGTCTTGCCGGCGCCGTTGGGACCTAAAAAAGCCACGAATTCGCCTTCTTCGACTTGCAGGTCGATCCCTTGGACCGCATGAACTTCCCGATACTCGCGGTGGAAGAGACCTTTCATGGAGGCCATCAAGCCTTCTTTTTTCTGGTACACCCGATAGGACTTGGAAAGATTGTCAATTTCAATGACGGGCATGTGCGATTGATCTGTGCGATGACGAAAACCGGATTATAGATCCAACCCGGCAGCAAAACAGGTGTAGAGTCGGATAGGAATTGGCTTCGCCGTGTTTCCCAACCATTTCCAAGCAAAAAACAAATGGAGGCCTAGCATTTCCGCCAATGAGCGAGGTTTGATACAACGGTGGGTTCATTACTGGAAGCACATCAATGATTGCCACATCCACCCCATCCTTTTACCGGTTCCGAGCCATACGACAAGAACTCATAAGGGCGTCACTGCGATTTTGGATCTCGCTGGTTCTGATTTTGCACAGCTACGGTTCTATCACGGCGGCACAAGAACCGACTGCATGGCGTTTCTTTCGTGGGAACGACTTCGACGGACATTCGAGCGACAGACCGTTAGCCAACATGTGGCCGGAAAAAGGCCCGCCGGTTTTATGGCACATCGATCTGGGGGTCGGCTATTCCGGGTTCGTGGGCAAAGCGGGCAGAGTCTACACCCAGTACCAATCGTTGACCGGTCAGTTTGTTGTCTGCCTTGATAGTCAAACGGGAACGAAGATCTGGGAACATCGTTATGGCTGGCCGTACAAGCCCGCATCCCTGTATCCGGGCCCGCGTTCGACTCCCACTCTTGGCGAACAACACTTGTATTATTCAACGCCAACGGGAAGCATTGGCTGTCTTGAGTTGGAGACGGGCGACGAAGTCTGGAATGTCGATGTGATCAAAACATTCAAGGCGCGGCCGGTTGAGTTTGGCTACGCTTGTTCTCCGGTTTGCGTTGAAGGCAAAGTCATCGTTCCCGTGGGCGGAGCGGGAGCATCCATGGTCGCTCTCAATCAGACTGACGGAAGTTTGGCGTGGAAGTCCGGTGACCACGAAATCAGCTACTGTTCCGCGTTTCCGATTCAATTTCAATCCAAGCCACTTGTGATTGGGTACTTCAAAAACACCATTGGTGTGTTTGATCTAGAAACGGGAGCCGAGTTGTGCAAGCGATCAATCTCGCAAAACTACGACGAACATGCGGCGTGGCCCATCTATCGAGAGCCTCACCTGTGGATTTCCGGGCCCTTTCGTTCCGGATCAGAGCTATTTGAATTGCAAGCGACCGACGACGAATTGATCCGATTAAAAACGGTTTACATTTCCAAACATATGTCCAACGATGTCACTTCAAGCGTATTGGTCGGTGAGCAACTCTACGGTTTCGATATTCAGGACGTTCAATCCAAAGTCCATCGCCCCTCCCGCGGTCAGTTTACGTGCATGGACTTTTTGACAGGGAAGCTGAATTGGCAAAACGGGTCCTTGGGCCGCCGCAGCTTGGAGGGAGAAACCATTTCCAGCACTGGCAAAGTTTCCAAAACCGACATTGGCCACGCGAGTGTTATTGTGGCTGACAACAAGTTGATTTTGCTGAACGATACGGGACAACTGATTCTAGGAACCGTCAACTCGGAAGAGTTCCAAGAAATCGGACGGGCCACGATTCTGGGTGGAGAAATTGGCTGGACCGGCCCGACGCTGCTGGATCGCTGCGTTTACGCAAGGAACAATTCCAAAGCCGTCTGTGTCTATGTTGGCGCGGCCGCTGATCTGGCAGTCGACAAAGACCAAGTCAATTTTGCCAGCGAGATTGAGCAAGCGGAGTTTGTAGACTTGGCCGCCGTCATCCTAGGAACGGAACCCAAATACGCAATGACCGCTCCGCCAGCGAGCTGGTTGGTGAATTGGTTTTTAGTTTCGCTGGCGATCGGATGGGGAGCCGTCCCTGCATTGTCGACATTGGTCTCACGATGGAGTAAGCACCTCTCGGCGCGAGCGTTGTTTCTGATTCTTGCGTTTTGCGTTGGCATGTTTGGAACCACCGTTGCGGGTCGCTGGCAGAGCATTTTCTACTTCTCATGGCCAGTGGCGCTATTTATTGTCTTTGAATGCGTGGTCTGCCTCCTCAAAAGCAGCGACAAATCCGTGAAAGCCCATCCGGTGCTGGCGCGGATCTCCGTGTTGTCATTAATTGGAATTTGCTTCGGTTACTTTTGGCTTTGTCGTCGACTGAGCCTCGCATTTGAGTGGACTTTTCTGCTCGGGTTTCCGTTTGCGCTCCCGTTGCTGTGGATGGTCAAACGTAGTGTGCAGCGAGAAGAAAGCTACTGCTGGAAACAATGGCTGGGAAGCATGTTGGGATTTTCGGCGTTCTACTGGGCCGGCGCCGGCGTGATTTTGTGGATGTATCCCCTCGCCGCCAGCTAGGCGGTAACTCGGACTGTGGATTCATGGCTGGAAGGGCTATAATCCGCAAACCGAATTGAGCGACTCACAGGATCACTGACAGGAAAACATGGATTTCAGGATTGGAATTGGACACGACACCCATCGCTTGGAGGCGGGTGGACCG
>CAZDZX010000132.1:0-11101 GCA_964510005.1 uncultured Pirellulaceae bacterium | reverse complement strand
CTTTCGCCGTTGGCGTAAAGCGACGGTCTTGCGTTGGCGTAACACGATGACCTACGCCGGAGAAATCGCTTTAAGCCATAGCGGTCGACGGGGCAGAGAAATCCGTCGGACTTCCTCTTTCGCCTTCAGATCCAGCAAGCTGATCGTGTTGTCGCCGGTGTTGGTGACGATCGCACAATCCCGCTGACGGCAAAACGTCATGTCACGCTCAAAGAAACTGGCCTTGGCCGGCCCGGCCTGCACGAGCCCTTTGAACTCATTGGCGACGGTGTCAAACACGGCGATCTCTTCGAGGCCGCGGAGACTGGCCAAGCCCCACTTGCCGTCGGGGGAAAGCTGCAGATAGCTAGGCTGCAAACGCTTGTCGCCGGTTTGGATTTTTTCGAATTTGCCTTTGAGCATATCAACGACCAGCAAATAAGGTCGGTATTCATCTCCCGGATTCCAGGAAACGTCGTGGCTGTAGCGACCGCCTTGGGGCGTCCAGCAGAACCAACTGCGCTCGCTCTGGTTCTTTGTTTCGATCGTCCGCACATGCTTGCCCATGCTGCCTTTGGCCAAGCTGATCACTTGCACGCCTTCGGAGGACCAGACAAACGCTTCGCCGCGCTCGTCGTTGACGGTCACGCCGTGCCCCCAGTGTCCCACCGGTGTTTGCGCCACCAACTCCCCAGTGGTCCTGTCGACGATGTTCAACTTACTGGGACCGGACATTTTATCGGTGGCCACCAAGTAGTTTTTAAAGAACGCCATGTTGGAATGTCTGCCACCTCCGTCAAACCGTTTGATCGTCAGCTCTTTGGTATCGAGCACATGCAGGCTACCATCGCCCACCGTGTTGAAGACGATTTCGGTGAACTGGGGATTGGGCTGCCAGTGCAGCGCCGGTCCGCCGAATAGTTTTTTGTCAAGAACGACTTCCCATGTCTTTTTGACCGGATCGACTTGCAGCACCGCCACGACACCTTCTTTAGAGCCCGCCCGATGGCCGTGAACCACGAACCGGTTAAGCGATTCGATCGGAGTGATCGCGTGGGTAGCGCGGATGCCGTCGAAAGAATGCAGCAGACGATTGTTGTCCAAGTCGATCAAATCGAGTCGGCCTTCTCCGTAGGCGAGAGCCACGCCCCACATGCGCTCGGCTTCCTGTTCCTGAACCTGTTTGAAAGCGAGGGCTTCGTCGATCAGTTTCGGCAGCAGCAGTCCGCCAGCCAGACAGGCGCTGCCCTGTTGCAGAAAACTGCGGCGGGAAAGGTCTTCTTCAGGAACTGTTTCGATTTCGATTTGTGGGATTCCGGTCACAGCTCAACTCCTTGCCAACAGAAAAAAGTCAGTCATCCACTTAGGTTAATCGGCATTGTATTCGAATTATCCCAAAGGGTTGCCTATTTCAGCCCTGTATCGGTATTCCAGATCACAACAACATCGCCGCCAAAACAAAGTGATGACATAAAAAAACCGACCTCAAAGGCCGGTTTATGAATTCGTTGCGAGCAAGGGCCCGATTTAGATCGCGACCGCTGCTACGGCAAGCTTTTCCCTAATTAACGCTTGGGAGCAGAAATCTCGCCCATCGATGCACCGCTGACTTTGGCGAAACGCTCTTTGGTTCCATCGTCTTTGAAGCGATAACCGACGCGAGTTGGCTTGTTGGTTTTCGGGCAAACCGCCATCACCTTGCTGGCAGGAAGAGGAAGCGAAACTTCCAAACGACCGCCCTGAGGATTCTTCTGGCTGGGTTTGACATGACGGAAGACAACGTTGACACCTTCCACGGTGACCGTTTGCTTTTCGTGGTCCACGGTGATGACTTTGCCAGTCACTGATTTGTCTTTACCGCTAATGACCTGAACGGTGTCGTCTTTTTTGATTTTCATGTGTTTCTCCGCGTTTTTGGGAATCGAAGATGATCCTTGAAGATGGGAAAGCTGTCAAGCGAAAAACCGACCGGAATCCCGAACGAATCCCACTCAAGCGACCTCTGTGGGCCGCTGCTAGGGTACAAGCGAATCATGGCATCCATCCGAGTTTTACCGGGCAGATGCCTGAAGCTGTCTACTTAGCAGGTTTTTTCGGCAAATCGCCGCAGTAACTTAACGTCAACAGGCTGTAGGCGGTCACGAGGTTGGGATCTCCTTCGTACCAGCGGTCTGCTTCGTTCGTCCACGATCCGTCGTCCTTTTGCTGGCTGGCCAATTTTTCGATCACTTCGGCTCGCCAATCGTGGACTTTGCCATCGCTGTCCGAAAATGTCGGATCCCCCAGCGTATGCATGGTGCGGGCAAACACGTGGTAATAGTAATACAGCCCCTGCTTGCCCATGCCCGGATTCGTATCCAAATCGTAGTGTCTACGGATCCAGTCCAGAGCCGCTTTGACGCGAATATCGTCTTTGTCCAAACCGGCGTACAGAAAACTCTTGAGCCCGGCGTAGGTCATCGAAGCGTAACTGCGAAGTCCGCCCTCGGGAGTTTCAGGCAAAGCCTTGGCCTTGGTTTCGCCTTTTCCGACCGGCGAGTAGATCATTCCACCCTGGGAATCTGGTGAGACGTTCTGAGCGAATTCGGCTGTATTGTGCTCCGATGGCAGATTCTGAGTTCGAGACACGAAAATGGTAGCTTTGCGGACGGCATCGCTATCGATTTCGCCATTTTCGCCAGCCAGCTCTTTCAAGGCATCCAGAAAGAATGAGGTGTTGGAAAGGTCGGGACGCTTGTGCTTTCCGTAGCCTTGGCCGCCAAAAAATTTGCTTTCCGGAGTGTAGCCTTCGCCTTCATCCCACTGCAGGCCTTTGAGAAAGTTGGCCGCGTTTTCAATCTGCAAGTCGTACTTGCCGTCGACATTGCACTGGACAAAAGCAATCAGGGAAACGCTGGTTTCATAATTCTTGAGGTTGCTACCGGTAGCGTAGATCCCGCCATCGGGTTGAATCAGCGTCTCCAAGTATTTTAGCGATTGCTGAATGTTCTCATTGGCGACCGGGTACTTGTTGCGAACCATCGCTGAAATGCACAGCGCCGTGACCGCAGGACTGAGTTGCTTGCTGAACGAACCGTCATCGGCGCGGCCTTTTTTCAACAGGAATTCGACTCCACTGGCAATCGCTCGCGCCCGCTGCTCTTGGGGCGTTTTCTTTTCTGCGGTCTGCGATTTCTGCTCAGTCGCCTGCGGCTTTGTTGCCGACGCCGATTTCGACGCCGATGCCGATGCCGATGGCTCTTGCCCGATCAAAGCGGCAGAAACCGTCGACAGCATCAACACTGCGACAACCGCCATGGAGACGATGAATTTTGAGTAAGTTTGCATTTTCAGTTCCTGATTTTGAGTTTACTGCATGACCGCAAGAATTTCGGATTCGGACATGATCAACAGGTGGTTACCATCAATTTCAATTTCCGTTCCTGCGTAACTAGTGAACAAGACTCGATCGCCCTCGTTGACTTGAAAAGAAGCTCGAGTGCCATCGCTCAACATTGGGCCATTGCCAACGGCAAGGACCTTTCCCTGCTGCGGTTTCTCTCTGGCGCTGTCGGGCAAAATAATGCCTCCGGCGGTGGTATCTTCCGCTTCCATTCTTTTAACAACGATTTTGTCCGCAAGTGGTTCGATTCTCATTTGAGACCTGGTGAAAATGACAGATAACAGTGCCCGCCATTGTTTCACGGCACCACATTGGATTCAAGCGCACCTGCGGATCGATAAATTAGGGTGTTTTGGTCGTCATTATCGCTACAACCTGCCCACTATTGACCAACTGGGAGGCCCAATCTGTTTCAGCTCAAATCTACCATGCCCTCGGGTCGATTTTCTTAAAGCACCCAAAAAGGACCCTTTTCATGTCAAACGCATCACAACCGACCAAAGTCAGCGACCCCAAAACGATTCTGCGCCAAATCGAATCGAGCAAAGAGGGGCGGACTTCGATCGAACTGACAGAACCCATGCACCAGTTGCGTGTGTTTCAATCCGATGCCGAGGTCTGGGAAGATCGCTTGGATGAGCCCGAAGAGTTGCCCCGACAAGTCATTGAAGTCGCCTCGTTCCTGAAAGAACATCGGGCAAAGCTGGTTCAGCGCGAACAAACACTCTCCAAGAAAATCACCAAGTTCCATTCTCACCTGTTGTCGCAGCACGCCAGCGAGACGCAACAGAGTGTCGTCAGGCAGAACCAAATTCGCAGCCTCCAATTTCACTTGCTGCAAATGCAGAACGACATCATCGACAGCCAGCTGACGATGGAGGAAATCATTGAGCATTTCGAGCAAAGCGACGGCGATACTCGCTTGCGAGCTGCACTCGCGCTGCTGCGGTTCGAAGTCTTCGATCGATTTGATTTTCTGACCGAGCGCTGGGAAAATCTTCATAAAAAGCTGGAAGGTCTCTGCACCGATGCTCCAGCTAGACGTGCGGCCTAGCGGCAACGGCCTGTGGAATTGATCCCGGCGTCCGTGAGTAGCACACCCACCGTGATTGCATTGAACGTCAACGCCACCAGCCCTTTTTGTCTAACCGGAGGCGATTGTGAACTATAGCGTCTCACTTCCCCAATGGGTGATCGAAGGAAACGATTCTCTGCCCGAGTTCATGCCGTCTCTGGAACAGCAGATGGAGGCGGTGATCCGTTTTTCTAGGATCAATTTTCAAAACGAAACCGGTGGTCCGTTTGCGGCGGGCATCTTTGAAAAGGAAACCGGCAAACGAATCATCATCGGCGTCAATCGCGTGGTCCCTTCGAATAACTCGACCGCCCACGCGGAAATGGTCACCATCGCGATGGCTCAGTCCATCCTGAAAACCTTCGATCTGGGCGGACCCGAGATGCCGCACTACCGCTTGGTCGTCAACGCCCGCCCCTGTGCGATGTGCTTTGGCTCGCTGGCGTGGTCCGGCATTCGCTCGCTGGCCATCGCCGCCTCTGGCGAACAGGTGGAATCTATCACCGGCTTCGACGAAGGCCCGATCCATCCCGACTGGCGATCCGAACTGGAGAAACGCGGCATCGATGTAACGACCGATGTCTTAGCCGAAAAAGCCTGCGAGGCCTTGCGCGAGTTCGCCGCCAGCGGCTATCCGATCTACAACGGACGTGGAGGTGATGCCTGATCGCAAATCTAAGGACTGAGCGATTGACTGACGGGCAACACTTAGTGTAAAACAGACACTAACAAACCAAGCCCGAGCGGACCATGTCAAAAGTTGTCAAACCACCCAGCGATCTCAATGCGATTGCGGGCTCTACGTCTCTGTTTCTGGCGGGCTCCATTGATATGGGAACGGCGGAAGATTGGCAGACCTCCGTGATCTCAGCCCTAGCAGATGATGACCTGTTGATTTTCAACCCTCGGCGAGACGAATGGGATGCCAGTTGGGAGCAGTCATTTTCCAACCCGGTTTTTCGTGAGCAGGTGGAGTGGGAAATTTCTGCGTTAGAACGGGCTTCGATGATCGCCATGTATTTCAGCCCAACCAGCCACGCCCCGATCACGCTACTGGAGCTGGGGCTGTTTGCCCGCAGTGAGAAACTGGTCGTCTGCTGCCCGGACGGATTTTGGCGCAAGGGCAACGTCGATGTAGTTTGCAACCGGTTCAACATCACGCAAGTCGATTCCTTGCCCGCCCTAATCATGCAAATCCGAAAACGATGCTGTGGGCTGGAAAAATAATTCGGCGCAGCAGACATCAACACGACTGCGGGTGAAATCGATTTTACTGATTTCGCTTGCTGGACCCTGCCATGAACCGTGCTTGTTCTTACATGTTGTAGCGTCGCGGTTCGGCTGAACCGTTCTGTCTGCATTAGTCCAGGCAAGCCGCTGCAGTTGCTTGGACCCCATTGCAAATTCCGAAGCTATCTCAAGACCAACGTTGCCCAAGGATTGAAGGGCAGGGGATTGATGATTCTTCGGAGAACAGGGATGCGACTGATTGCAACAATGCTTTTGACCACAACGCTGCTGGTGTTAGCCAACACTGAGACTTGCGAAGCTCAGCTGTTTCGCATTCGATCGAGTCGCATCAACCCGGCCAAAACCAATCTGACCAACCCTCCGCTGTTCGCCAAACAGGCCGGCCAAGCGGGTTACTACATCCCCCAAGATCTGTCCAAGCCAACGGTGTTTCCCAGAGAAGCCTATTTCGAGAACCGCAATCCAGTGGTCTCATTTTTGCTCGACGGAAAGCTGACTCATAAGTACCGCAATCCAGCCGAGGTCGATTCGCGCTACATCGGCGGATTCCACCAATCGCACTTCCGGAACATTGGCGTTCCCACGGGCGACATCGGACTGCGCGGGAATTCGTTCAACCCTCGCACGACTCCGTAGGCAGGCACCGTCTCTCCGACCGTGCCCTCGACGAAGGAATCTGTGATCGCTCCAAGACGGCGAAAGAGTTAGCGGCGCTTTCCAAAGGGTTGTTTGAGTAAACGGATGATTTGTCAGGCCTTTGTTTGGTTCTCTTGAGCGCGTTTTTGTGCAGTTCAGAGACCTACGACTCCGCTTTCTAGGGAGCGCGAAGCCAATTGCTGTCCCCCCTATCGGGGCTTGGGTGTGTGATGAGACTGACTTCCACGGGCTGACACCCGTGGCTACATGCTGCCACCCCTGTCGGGGCTTGGAGTGCGGAGCTCCTATCTAGGTTTGCAACGCGCTTGATCACAGGCTGGAAGCGCTTCCAGCCAGTGGGCGCGCATGTTTGTAGTCCCCGCTTCAGCCGGAATGCGGGGTGACTCGTCCGCAAGTTCGATTCCTCCTGCGCTAAAGGTCTCCCGCGAACTCTGAGTCTTGTGACATCGGCGACTTCGTGCCCAACTCCAACTGGGTGATTCGCCCGCAAACTGCGTATCGGGCGCCTGTCTTGGGCGGTTTTTTTTTCTTCGCAAACCGGAAAATCCGTTTCTGCATGCGCTAAACGGTAACCTACGTTCTGCTGGGAAACCCCATCAACTGAGGGGTTTTTCCCGCCATTGAGCTTCTAAACTCCTTTAATCGCTGTTTTCGTTAAACGGAACAACGTTGATTGCCGATGCTCTTGAAACAACAATATATTAACATTCCTTAACACAAACTCAGAGCCTGCCATCGAATCGGAAAGAGGCGAGTATGTTTGCAAATGATCTCCTAGTTGCGACCGCAATCATCGGTGCGATGGCCTTATTGGCCTTCGTCGCGGGGCGCCAGGTTCGTGCAAATCGCCAGTGGCTTTTCATCAGCACCATCGTGTTAGCGGTCGCCTACAGCAACTGCCTCCGAGGCAATCTTGGCTGGGCCAATTTAGTTCCGCACAGCGCCGCGGTGCTGCTGTCAAATTTGACTCCGATTCTTGTCGCACTGATCGCGGGATTTTCCTGCCACGGAATGGTCTTGAGCAAACGACTCAGACCCGTTCTCGTACCCACTCTGTCACTGCTTGCCGTCGTCTGCCTGCTTACTCCACTGGTTGGATCTGCGTTTGCACCCCCGATGGTCAGCGACACCGACGAACGCTCCGGTTGGGTTGTGTTGCAAAGTCACCGCTCGACTTGTGCACCTGCCTCAGCGGCGAACTTGCTACACCTCAATGGAATCCAGTCTTCAGAAAAACAGATGGCACACCTTTGTCTATGCAGCGATCGAGGAACGGAGGCCTTGGGTTTGTATCGCGGACTCAAACTGGGCGCCGCGAGCCAGGGTAAAGACGTATGCGTTGCCAGCCAGAATCCTTATCGCTGGTCCGCACAAGGCCAGCTGCCCAACGTCGCACTTGTCCAATTTTCTAGCGACGAATTTAGCCGTGGCGTTGACGCACCAGAACAGACTCCACTGGCCGATCGCTGGACAGCCCCCAAGTGGTTCTTCGGTAGCCCTGGTGTCGAAGACGGCCACGCCGTCGTGGTGGTTGACCACGTGGATGGGAATTGGACGATCGCGGATCCGGCCATCGGTTTGACGACGTGGACGGATCAAGAATTTCGCGCCCGCTTCACCGGCGATGCGGTTTACATCCGCTAACAAAGCCAACCTTCGGCAGTCGGTCGGTCGGTCAATCAAGGCTCACTTTTAATTCCGCACTGGCGCCGTCGCTAACTTTCACGACCCCCTCGAAGCGGCTGAGGTTCGGTTTGTCTTTGCCGACGTTGATCGTGTGCGGGCCCTCGCTGTAAATCGGCGGCTTGAAGCGATTCGAATCGGCGCGAACGGTATACAAGATCTCTTTAGACGGTTCGTGAACCACCTGAATCACCGGCCGATCAAAGTTGCTAACCACGACCTCTGGCAAAAAACCAATCGGCGTGCGACCATCGTTATTGCGACCATCGATCGTGATCGGCCAGCCTGTGTATTGGGCTTTATCGCCGTCGTCGACATCGGCGAATCGCGGCCAGCACTCGATGGTGATCTGACGTGTCTTTTTGTTAAAACAAGCGATTCCAAAACCGTCGCCCCGCTGCTTTTCGTCTTTCCGATCCGGAGGATTCGCGTAGGCCATCATGGAAATCTTATTGCCCAGCCCATCCAAATAATCGCCCGTCCACGGCAGCGGGCTGTCTTTGATCGGGTTGGGGCCAGCCTGTTCGTCCTTGGGCCACCACCAACGTCCGTAAATCGTGTTGACGATCGCAGGACTGGTGAACGCGTAAGGTCCATCGCCATGGCTTTCGATTCCGTGTTTAACAAAAACGGCCAAATGTTGATCGCCGCATAAGTGAGTGGCCCACGCTCGTCGTATTTCGACAAGCGCTTTGTTGCGTCCCTTTTGCGGCCAAGCGTTGCTGTCCAAATCTGCCAACAAACGATTGTTTTCCGCTCCGTGCAAATGGACGGCTCCGCAAAACGCAGTTTGCGAAAGCACGCACTTCATATCCGCACCCGTCCAGTCTTGGCCCCACTGGTTAAGAAATTGAATTTGACGATCGCCCAACAATTTTAACTCGGGTAGATCGACAGCCGACCGATCGTATTTTGGATCATTGATGTGATCGGGCCGAGGTCCCATTTTAGGAATCTTCCCTTTGGGTCCGCTTTTGAATTTACGATCTTCAAGGATCGCAAAGTTAATTCCACCAACCGTTAAGTCCGTGTAGTAGACACCGATACCTCGCTCGATCGGCGTGCCGTCAAATGCATCGGGCAAGTGCCATGTCTGGCAGCGCTGAACCATGTTGACGTACTTGGCCGGGTAGAAGAAACCGCCGCTGGGTCCATCACTGCTGGTCGCCTGTTTTCCATTTTCGCCCCAAATATTGGCTTGCCCCACGTCGTGATCATCGGGAATCGTGACCACGGGTCGGTCTTTAAGAATG
Organism: uncultured Pirellulaceae bacterium; assembly: GCA_964510005.1. Lineage (GTDB taxonomy): Bacteria > Planctomycetota > Planctomycetia > Pirellulales > Pirellulaceae > Mariniblastus. The sequence goes on along the minus strand of CAZDZX010000132.1, from coordinate 1,821 downwards.
TCGCGAAACTGCATCCCAAACTCCAACCAGCCGTAAGTATGTTCGGTGTGGTGGTAGGACTGGTCACCGGCGAAAAACAAGAAATCAGGATTCAACTTTTTCAAATTATCAATCATCTTGGGACGCGGTCCCGGTGTCCGCGAACTGTTACACGAGAGGTTGCCCACCACAATCACGTCTTTGTCGATCGGATCTTTGCGAATCAAGCCTTCAAAGGTCGCCCCTTCGCCGTGGCGGACGCGATAAGCCACATCCGCACTGTTGTCCCAATCTTCAATCCGGAAATGGGCACTCCACCCAAGCTCAACAATCTCTTCGCGAGCGACTTCCTTCCACGCACCGTCAGGCTGCTTGAATTCCAGCCTCGCGATTCTTTCTTCGTCGGGCTTAAGCGGAAACATCTGAGCCGACATTTTCAACACGCCATGATCGTGCGTGTAAACGGCGAAGGCGCAGACTCGGTCGCGCTCCACGTCGAGTTTTAGGCTGCGACGTTTGTCAGGCTTCGTTTTCCACCATTCGCCGACCGCCATCGTTTCAAGATTCTTGAATTGCTTGCCAAAAATTTTGGCGGACTCTGGATTGCGCTGCCCATGCAATTCGCTGGAGAAGCTGGCAAAAATAGTCCCCAACAAAATGATCAATGCGGCCCAACACAACGCTTGAGCGGAACCCGACGGACGTAGAAAAACACTGGGGAAGCTCATAACGATGGTCGGCCTTGCGGAGTATCGGATTCAGTTATCGCTGACAAATACCACGCCCAAGACGTGTTATCCGCGGCATTGTCCGTCATCACTGTTGAGCCGTCAAACGCGTCTCCCAGCGAAGAACCAAACTGAACAAGTAAGGGCCAAAGGTCCGACCATTTACCTAAGACTGAAAGGCGGCCCAGACCTAGACGGCAAGTGAAATAAAAGACCTTCTGAGTTAAACTATTTAGGTCGTAACTCACCCCGAATAACTCCGGCAGGCACGTCGAACAATGAAATCGACCCGAAAATTCCTGCAACTACGATTGCACCACTTGCTTTTCGTGATTCTGATTTTCTCGTGCTTGCTGGCATGGTATGAAATTCGTTATCTGAGGGTTCACCGAACACGGGCATTTTGTGAAGCAAATGGAATGTATGTGTTTAGTCTAGAAGAACCAGAACCGAGCTATCTCCCAGCATTTTTGCAACCGCCTCCTCCAATTGAAGGAGTGGGAGTTACTTATAAGGGAAAGGGAGCCCAGAATGTGGCTAAAGCTGTCGAAATGCTTCGAGTACTTGGCACTGTTCGTGAATTGCATTTTCGACGTGAAGAGTTAACTCCGGCTGATCTTCGAGAGTTTTCCAAACTAAAGACGATAACCATAGTTAAGGTCGAACGTGGTTGCAGTGATGCTCAACTCGAGCCTCTTTTGAGTCTGCCATTGGAAGAGTATATAGCTGACAGAGAATTTTCAGTAATCACCGAATATCAATTCAGGAAGTTGGTGGAATTGAAAACGCTCAAGAAAATTGGGGGCTCGGACTTCCGACAGGTTCCTAGAGAACTTCGAAGAAAATACCCCAACCTCAAAATCGAAATCACCGATATTTGGTAGCGTGATTTCGAGGCTGGGTAGTATTACCGCCCAAGCGAGATTACTCTTTTTTGGGTTTAGCAAACTTGATCTGGGGGTTTCGATAGTAAACCTTCGAACCCCAGTGTCCCAGCAGTCTTAGTTTCATGTCGGTGCCCGGTTCGGTGGCGTACACATCCGGCTCCGGGTTTTGTGTGTTGTTTTTTCGTGCTGGGCGACTTCCACTCTTTACTTCGCCAGTAAAAACAAGG
>CAZDZX010000131.1:1619-11232 GCA_964510005.1 uncultured Pirellulaceae bacterium | reverse complement strand
AAAACGGCTGGGCCTGTGGCCCGTTCCAACCCTTGGGCTTACTGCTTGGTGCCGACTAGGCTGATGACAAAGGTGATCAGCGCGGCGTAACACAGCATCATTTCAAACTTTGGAATGACGTAGTCCGCCAGTGATTCCCGCTTGGAGTTGTCGGCCATGTCGGTGCGATGGGAGTTCCATTTCTGCTTGTGCAAGTGAAACATCGTGTAGATCTTGACAATGCTGCCGACCCACTGCGTGTATAGCAGCATCGGGATGTCCACCAGTGACAGGCGGTGGCCTTCGAGGGACAGGATCAAAATGTAGAGCGTCCGGACAACCAGTACCAAGATCGCGTAGACCAGCAAGTAATAGGGGCTGTGCCAGATGCAGGCCCACAGCGCGGTCACAGGACCTAGCAGACTGGTGAACATGGACAAACGTTGATCGACGTGGCACCACCAAACAAATGCTCGTTGGCGTCCCAGTCCAAGGCCGATGGCGCGGCCATTGTTCCGCAGCATGTTGCCGAACCAGCGATGCATTTTCTGGATGCTCATGCGAACCGGGGTCGGTCCAGAATCTTCCATGCAGTAGATGATGGCGTCGGGGACGTACAGCATTTCGCTGCCCTTTTTCAGCAGGGCGTACCAGGTGCTTTTGTCGTCGCCGGTGACGAACTTGATTTCACCGTGCAGCCAGTGCTTGATGCGGTCGTTTTCCAAGAAGGAAATAAATCGGGGTTCGACGCATTCTTTGGCGCGGAAAAGCGAGAAGCGGCCGGTCAGGACCTGCAACTGCCGCGACAGGCTGAGCGATTTCATGTAGCGATGCCGCATCGAAAAACGCAGGGTGTACCATTTTCGGTACAACCAGTTACCTTCGGTCACGGAGATGTTGTCGGTGGTCATGGCGTCGACCTTCGGGAAAATTCCGAACAGCGGCAGGCACTTTTCTAAAATGCCTGGCCCCAAAACGGTATCGCCATCCATCAGGGCAACGACATCCGAAGGATGGATTTCTCGACGTGAGAGCTCGTATAAACAATCCGCCATCCCCTGACGCTTGCCGCCCAGTTGGGTAATGAAGACCAATTCGACTTGGTTGGCAGCAGGGTGGGCGGCGTGGATTTCACGGAAGACGACATCTTCGCTTTCGCCAGCGGAGTTGACGAAGACGACTATCTTGCTGGGGATCTGTGCGGATTCGTTCAAGACGGAGTTGAACATCGACCGAGTGACTTTCTCTTTTTCCTTCCAGGTGGGAATCAGAAAGTACATGGTCTGTGGATATTTTTCAGACTCAGGCAGTTGGCTGGCTTTAAATTGCCATTTGGGATAGGCCACGTATTCAAAGATCGCGGCGCGAACGCAGTGCGTGATCAACCAGAGGTAGCGCCACAGGCCGATAAAGCCCAGCACCGCAATCGATTCCAGTGGAATCTCGCGAGCGCGTTCGGGCAGCATCAGGAAAATCACAACCGCACAGCCGAAATAAAACGCGACGATTGGAATCGCGCGGAACAGTCGCATGAACAGCGACACATCGTATCGAATACTATCCCCTGTCATGATTATTCACCTGTTGCGTTAGAGGTTTTCGCAAACAGCTTCCCTTCTGCAGTAGTTGAGGATCCGTTGGATGTTGCCAAGTTGGGCGCGAGTTCTTCAGTGTTCGGACGGCGAGTGATTTTTTTCAATTCGAAACCCGTCAATTCGTCCAACCAATCAACACCAAATCCGGTGCTGACCGTCATTTCCAATCGCATGCCTGAGGGAACGCCGGCTGGCAGGTCTCCAATGAATACTTTGATCGGAACATCGGTGGCGGTCGCGCCACGGAACTCAGCCGAGTAATTGCCTTTGGAGTAAATCGCGCGATGACCGACCGCGGAAACGATTCCCGGAATTCGCTTTCTCAATGAAGGAATGTTGACAGAGACCGGTTGTCCTGGGCAAACGCGTTGAGCTTGATTGGCGGTCACGAGCCCTGAAGCCCATGTGTCGCCGGGGAAGCTCAGGGCGATCGCCTCATCGGCGGCTCTGAGGAATTCGCCAGGTTGTCGATAGTTGGCAAAAACAAAGCCATCCCGAGGTGCACAGATTTCAAGCTGAGATTCTTGTTGGCTCAGCAATTCGACTTTTCGTGCGATGTATTCTTTTTCGGCAACCAAGATATCCAGTTCAGCCTGAAGGCGGCCGTATTCATCGTCCAGGCGATCGCCCAAAATCAAAATGTTCTCTTTCGAGGCGTCCTTGGCGAATTCGCGAACTTTGACTTCGCTCAACGCGGCTTGGTGTTCCGCTTCTAAGGCAAGGCCGGCGCTGACAGCGGTGTCGTATTCCAATCGGGTTACCGATCGTTCAACGAAGGGAGCCATCCGCTGAGTCAACGTGCGGGCTGCCGCGACCTGCTTGCCAATCGAATCGGCATTGGTGCGGGCGACTTCTAGGTCGATATCAAGTTTCTTCGATGCAATGCCAACCTTGCGACGGTAGCCTTCGAGTTGTTTCTGCAGTGCGACGACTTTAGCGTCGGCGGCCATTTGCTCGGACTCACAGTCGCGAATCTCGAGGATGAGATTTGGATTACTCAGTCGAAGCAGGACATCGCCTTTGCGTACGAAGTCGCCTTCGGAGAAGTTGACTTCAATGACTTCGCCTTCAGTGCGAGCATTGATCGGAACGTAGTTGCCAACCAGCGTCGAATTCGTCACTGAAAGTGAGCTTTTGGATCGCATGAATAAAAAGGCAACCAGCACCAAACCAAGCATGGTCAAAGTCATCGCCAACAGGACCAAGGATTTGACGCTGGTTTTGCCGCCAACAGGCTGCGAGCCGGATTCGCGGTTGGCATCGGAGCTGGTGATCCCGGCTGCAAGTTCGTCGTAGCTGCGACTGGTCAGGTCTGAGTTACCGACATCAAATCGCTGTTCCGCTTTGATGTGCTTGGCGATGATCTGTTGATCGCGAAGCGGTAATTCGAAAAACGAGCAATCATAAATGCCATCCGCGATCGATCGAACTCGAAAGCGAACGTTCAGTTGGTGCTGTCCCAGTTCTAGGATGCCTTCCCTGAGGTCACCCACGGGGCAATCCAGATTGGAGTCTGTGGAAAACCCAAACTCAGTGAGTTTGCGCAAGTTGGGAGTTCCAAAACGAAAGGGGCCGTTGGAATCATTCATAGTTTAGATGAGTAGTTGCTAGCGGGAGTGGCAAGATAATCCGAATAAATTCGGTTTAACGATCAGGTCAAGTAGCTGGAGGGGGTCTTCATGACCGATTGGATGAGATAGCCAGACTAATCTGGATCCGCGCAAACGTGAGCAGGATTCTATGATTTCCCCCCGTTTGTGCAAGACCTGCGGGATGCAGAATGAGACTTTCGAACAATCAACCTGTCGGTTCTTTTCCATCAAGGAATCGCTCATCCTCAATGCTCGCGTTTTTCGCGGCATTAACGATGATTATGTGCCTGTCAGGTTGCATCGTGGGGCCAGATTTCCGCGGAGTCGGTGCTGATCGCATTCCGGTCGATTACACCGAGTCCAGCCTTAACGCCAGTCAACACCGAAGTGTCTCTGTTGAGCAATGGTGGCAGCATTTTGCCGATCCGCAGCTGAATCAGCTGGTTGAGCAGGCGATGAGTCGCAACCTCAATCTGCAGGAAATGCTCGAACGCGTTGTCGAAGCCCGGGCCAACTACCAACTTCAGACCGGTTCGCTGGCACCTGATGGCGATTTCTTGGGCAGTTACGAATACACCTCGCGGAGTGAAAACTCCAGTCCGTTTGTGGGCATCACGGGCGACCCGTTTAATTTGATCAGCTTGGGTTTTGGCACGTCGTGGGAAATCGACTTGTTTGGCCGAATCCGACGAACGATCGAATCCGCAGACGCCACCGTCCAACTTCAAGCTCTCGATGCAGAGAACCTGCGGCGGATTCTGATTGGCGACATCGCCAGCAGCTACGTCCGAGTCCGTTTGTTCCAACAGCAGATCCAAATCGCTCGCCAAAGCGTCGATGTGCAACGAGGCACATTGGTGTTGATCAGCGAGCGAAAAGATTCGGGTGTTTCAACGGAGCTTGACAGTGTGCAAACGCGAGCCTTCCTGCATCGCTCTGAAGCTCTGTTAGCATTGCTTCAACAGCAATTGGAATTGGAGCTGAACAACCTTTCGGCCTTGATGGGCGAAGCGCCTCACAATGCACTCGTACAACAGATTGGACATCAGTCCCTGCCGAATATTCCAGTGGTGCCCGATACGGGAATCCCTGCGGATCTTGTCCGACGTCGACCTGACGTGCAACGTGACGAGCGCGCCGTGGCTGCGGCTTCGGCTCTGATCGGTGTTGCCGAAGCGGACTTGTATCCCCAGCTAACACTGGTTGGAAATATTGGTTTGGCTTCCACAGGGATCTCGAGCCTGTTCACGACTGAATCGTTGTTGTTCAATGTCGGTCCATCAGTGCAATGGAACATTTTGAATTTCGGTCGCATCGAAGCCAACATTCAGATTCAAGAATCGCTCACGCGACAGGCTTATTTTCGATATCAGCAAACGGCATTGAATGCAGTCCGCGAAGTCGAAGACACACTGACGCAGCATCGCACGTTTCGAGAGCAGTGGGAACGCTTGCAAGCCGCGGTTCGACAAGACCAGAAAGCGGTTGAGCTGGCGATGGAACGCTATCAAGTGGGCCGGATCAATTTCCAGCGAGTGCTCGATACACAACAGCAGTTGTTGCAAGATCAACAACAGTTGGTCCTTGCCCAAGCCAATGCGATCGACCAAGTCGTCCGCATGTTCCAAGCGTTGGGTGGCGGCTGGCAAGCCAATCATGGCGTTGGCGGCACCGGTTGCGATTCCTGCGGCCAGTGCAGTACTTGCAATTCAGTCACCGATTCCCAACCGGTTTTCGTGCAAAACCAGCATGGATTTGGCCAACCCGTCCTTGGGCAACAGGTCATCGTGAGTGAGCCTGCGATCGGACAACCGTTTATTGGGGATCCGGGTTCGATTGACCAACAGCCTCAATCGATCTTTGATGAACCCAGCGTTTTGCCGGATTCACCAGCACCTCCGAAGCCTGCGGACGCCCAACCCTTCCTGTTCGACAACACTGGGGCCGGTAGCATACCCGCGCCTGCGAGACCTAGCTTTTCGGTCCAGCAAGCCAGTGGGACCAGTACCCAGTCGCTGAATTCAGGATCCAACGTTGGCACATTGATCCAATCAATGGCCGGGCAGTGGGAACATCCTTAAGTATCGCTGAGTCTCCCTAGGCATCACTGAGTCTCCTTAAGCGAATCGATGGATTTTCGTAGCTGGACTGGCAACCGTTCAGACGGCCCGAGGGAGCCTTTCCAAAATCCTGTATCATCGACGACGAATTTCTAATTCGCTTTCTGCAGCGGATAGATCACTGGATTTGAAGGCACCGCATCAGTCTTCATCACCGGCACTTGCAGGTTCAGCAGATACAACCCATCGGTCGCCGTCGCGGGAGCGAAAATCATTTCGGTGATCGTGTTGGATGGAACCTCGCGCTCTCCCATTTCGCGGGAACCGGCGGCGACGTTCCAAAACAAGCGATGGTTGGTTAGCAATCCGTCATCATTCATCCGATCCACGGACGGCAAATCCAGCAGGAGGTGCTGGAAGGACTGGGCCACGATCCACTCCATGGCTTGGGTGGTCAGGAAGGCTGGGGCGTTTTCTTGGTTCCAAGTGACGGCTTTTTTGTTGGGGTCGTGGTGGGTGCGAATGATTATCGCATCGGTCCCGGTGCAATTCAGTCGCTGGAATGATTCTGCAAGGTTCTTTTTAGAAACAACTTTGTCCGTGGGTTCCAATTCCGGTCGATAGGATTCGCCATCTTCGGCAGCCTGTTTTCCGGAGAAGGCATCGACCGTCACCAATGCGGCCGTCATCAAGCTCTGAAGTCCTGACGGGGCAGGGATGTCTTCGTTGACGATGTGACCGACAGATTCAGTGTGAGTGCCATTGCAGTGGGGAACGATCTGGATCGAATCGACATTGCAACTTCCGCCGCGCGTCGTGTCGCCAATAAAGCCCTCCATTTCCAAGGCCTGTTTTTGGGCCGTGGGGGCGCCAAAGCAATTGGGCTGGGGGCCATCAAAATCCAATGGAACGGCCAGCGAGACGCCCTGTTGGGTGTCCGCTGTCCAAGACGCATTGTTGAAGGAGAAGGAGAGTTTCATATCTGTTGCATGGCAGGACTGGTTGCCATCATCTTAACCTCGCAGCAATTTTTGCAATTCGGCATCCGCTTTTTTTACTTCATCTACCAACGCCGGATCGACAAGGTCTGCCACCGAAAGTTCTTCTCGATAGTGATCGGCGACCCAGTTTCCCAGTTGCTCCACTTTCGAATCGTCGATCTGATAGGAGCGATTGAGCAATTCCGATTCCTGCTCAGAGACGACGACCCGCAGTCTTAAACATGCCGGTCCGCCTCCATTGTTCATGCTTTGTCGCAAATCAAAGTAGTTGACTTCGTCGATGGGGCCATCGCCATTGACGATTTTTTCGGCGCATCGGCGAGCCGTTTCGGTTTCGGAGACTTCAATCGGACAAATCAGCGACATCTTTTTGTCGGGGCGGGTCACGATCTGGCTGTTAAAGAAGTAGCTTTGGACCGCATCTTGGATCGGAAGTTCGGCCGCCGTGAACTCAAAGGGAAACCACGGAGACTGCTGGTTCTCAAAGAATGCTCCGATTTCAGCGATGGCTTTGGGCGAGTCCACAAAAGCCCGCTCGTGAAACAGCAGCACATTTTCGTTGCCCACCGAGATCACATCGTTGTGGAAAACGCCCGCATCAATGGCCTCAGGAGTCTGCTGGATCAGCATGTAGTGTTCGGTGCCATGCCGTCGCATAATCGCCTCACTGGCAGCCGATGATTGCCTCGCCGGAAAAGTTCTAGGTCCCGGCAAGCTGCTGTCCAACGGGTCGAACCCAAACACCATCAGGTGCAATCCGGGTTGGTCGTGGGAGGCGCACAAACGAGTGTGATTGGCAGCGCCTTCGTCGCTTAACCCGTACGATGATGGCAGTGCGTCGTGAACGATGAATCGTTCGGTGTTTTGGAAAATCGCTTTCAATGCATTGGCCGTGTGAACGTGATCAAACGAGCGATGAAAAGTGCGTGCTAGGTTGGCGGGCGTGAAATGAATTTTGTTGTCTGCAGCATCGGTCGAGGGTGTCACCGTCGCGGCGTTGGCGGTCCACATGCTGGCGGCGCTGTAGACCGACGCCAGCAGGGCAGGGGAGTGATCGTGACAGTCCTTGATCATGGCTTTTTCGTCGCCCGAAAACCCAAGCTGTTTCAGCGCTGAAAAATTAGGCCGGCAGGGCGGTGGCAAAAAGAACTGCTGAGTGCCCATGGCGGCAATCGTTTCCATCTTGGCGAGTCCTTGGAGAGCCGCTTGGCGTGGAAACGAAACCGAGTGTTTATAGTTCGCGCTGGCGACGTTGCCGAACGAAAGGCCGGCGTAGTTGTGGGTGGGCCCGATCAGTCCATCAAAATTGATTTCGTGGGACATCAATGTCTCCTGCAGCGGTGATCATTTTTTGTAGAGACATGCGAGCCTCATGGTGAGGTTGGTCCCATAAAAAGTCGGTGCTGGTTATAGGCTCTCACGAGGCGAAAACTATCGATTTCGCTCTGATTTTGCGTCTTTTTACCACAGGTCAGGCCTCAGATTGCCCAAAGAGAACAAATTCCCGGGTTTGGATGAAACTCCCGAGCCATTTTGCCGTCTATAATTGATAGAGGTTGGAACGATTAACTGGAGCTCGCCACGCCGACGCGTAACGCGGGCCACAAGCAAACGCTGGAACAGGGAAAGAGATGGCGTCAGAAGTAAGCAACAGAGCACCACGTCAAAAGCCGGCTCGGCGCACGATCAAGATCGAAGACTACGTGGCTCAAAAACTAGACGTGACCCGCAAACAGGTCCGCCAAGTCGACATTATCTCCAGCGTGATCTCCCTTGTGGCGATGGTGCTGATTTTCTTTTTGGCCGTGGCGATCATCGACGCTTGGATTTTTCCACTGGGTACGATCACGCGCTGGTTGTGCTGTGTGGCCTTGTTCGGTGGATCGATTGCTTGGCTGGTGATGACGGTGGGCCGCAACTTGATGCGGAACATCAACCCCGACTATGCCGCTCAGATGATCGAAGACAACCAGCCGGCTTTCAAAAACAGTTTGCTGAATTACGTTTCCTTGATGCGGAAACCCAAAGGAACCAAAGCCGCAGTCATGGACGCGGTCGGTCGCCAAGCCGCAACCGACATTTCCACCGTCCCTGTTGAAACGCTGGTTGATCGTTCCGAGATGATCCGCGTGGGAACCATTTTGGCAGCCATCGTTTTGATCGCGGCGACCTACAAGTTGATTTCACCCAAGGATCCGTTTCAGTCCGTGGCTCGCGTGTTGGCGCCAGCGGCCCGCCTAGCCGCACCTTCCGTGGTCACGATCGACAATGTCACTCCCGGCGATACTCAAGCCTTTTTCGGTGACTCAATCCAAGTGTCAGCGCGAGTCAATGGTTCCCATCAACCCGAAGACGTCAAGCTGATCTGTTCGACACAGGACGGCCAAGTGGTCGATCGTGTGATTCCAATGGCTTTAGAGAATGGGTCATTGGATACCTACATTGCCAATCTGTCGCTTGACGGCGGAGGCATCCAGCAGTCAATGAATTGGCGGATCGTCGCTCGCGATGGAGAAACGCCCGAGTATTTGGTCACGGTGCGAACCAACCCTTCTATTGCGATCGAATCGATCCAGCTAGAACCGCCAGCCTATTCGGGTTTCGAGCCTTCGACGCTAAACGGAAAAGGAAACATCGAAGCGCTGGAAGGCACCCTCGCCACCATTCACGCCAAAGCGAACTTGCCGATCGAATCGGCGGAAATTGAATTGCTACGAGCCCCCGAAGGTGGCGGCGAATCAGTGCTGGTTGATACGATCGGGATGAATCTTGCCGAGCATCCAACGAAAGCCGTTGGTGGTTTTCATGTGTCGCTCAACTCACGGCGCAACCGTCCCTTTGCCACCCACTATCGATTGAAATTTGTCAGCGAAGAAGGGCATGGCAATCGGAATCCGAACATTTTTCCGATCAAGGTTTTGCCCGATTTGGCTCCCGAGATCAAAGTCATCACTCCAGTTGAGCGCGAGTTCGAATTGCCGATCAACAGAGACCTTGCGATTCGCGTGCAAGCCAGCGATGCGGATTTTGAGATCTCGAAAGTCATGTTGCAGGTGGATCGCAATGGACGGCGGCTGATGAATCAACCGATGGAGTTGGATCCGATCCGCGGGATGAGACGCGTTAACGGCGGATTTTTGTTGAATCTTGCCAAGCAGTTTCCGATTGTGCGTCCGGGCGACGAGCTGATTTTCTTTGCCACGGCACACGATAATCGTGTTTCCCGATCCGGTCAGCCAGCCGCCAATCAGACGCGTAGTGAGAACTATGTGATTCGAGTTGCCGACCCTGAGCAGCCGCAACGACGGAATTCAGATCCCGGCGGTGAGAAACGGGGAGACGATCCGCAGCAAGATCCCGATCGCAAACAACAAGCCGGCAAAGAG
>CAZDZX010000131.1:0-1519 GCA_964510005.1 uncultured Pirellulaceae bacterium | reverse complement strand
AAGAGAATCGAGGTGATGAAGAGCGACGAGGCGATCAAGAGAATCGTGATGATCGAGGGGCGCGAGGTGATCGTGAAGAACCAAGCAATCGCCAACCAACAGGTGAAGAGGAACAGGAAGAGAATCGCCAACAGCGAGGCAGCGGTTCGGACGCTGACTCAAATCAACCCAGCGAAAGTAAGGAAAGACAGGGCTCGGGAGACAGGAACTCCGAGCAATCCAGCGAAGAATCGAAGGGTGGCAACGACGATCCCAATCAAGCCGACTCGCGCGGCCAATCACCGCGGGGTGATCAAGGGACAGATGATGAAAGACCCGATGAGAGGGGTTTCAGTGGCGATGAGAAAGAACCGGGCCAGCGGGAAGACGATTCGCAAGAGAATTCTAAAGGCAGTCCTGACGGCGCTGGAGGTGATCCGCAGGAAGCCGAACTGGGAGGTGGCGGACAAGAAAATGGTGGCGGTAGTAATGCCGAACCCCAGAATTCAAAAGACGGCCCCGGCAGCAACAGCGGGAATGTGAAGCGGAAGCCCGATGGCCAAGACGACGGTTCCGGAGGAGCTAAATCCCGTAACGTCGAAGGTGATCCTAGCAAACCTCAAGACGGCGGACCTCAAGACGACGGAGCGTCGGACAATCGTAAAGCCAGTGAGGCGGAGGCGTTTCGAAAGATCGTCGAACGCGAAGAACAGCGTCGTCGCGAGAGTGGCGAGCCAGAGCGAGAATCTGCTTCCGGCCATGGAAACAAAGATAGCAAGAAAGAAGAGGGCTCAAGTCAAAAAGGCGATCAGGAGCTACCGCAGGATCAGCGAGGAAACAGAGAGGAGGGGTCTGAAGGGGCAGGCAATCCTAATGACCAACAGCAAGGTGCCCCCGGCGAAAAACAGGGCAATACCGGTAGGCCAACCGGAGACGAGCAGGATCCCAACAGCGGTGGCGGTAATCCTTCCGGTTCCGACGAAGCCAACCAGTCCAACACGGGCGATAAAAAATCGGGTGGCGATCCGGGAGGCAGTCCCAATGCCGGCAACGATGGAGATAGCACCGCCCCCCAAGACAATGGTCAAAAACATGACGCTGAAGGACTCTCCAATCCTCAGGGTAAGCCCGCTGACGAATCTGCCTCGCAGCGTCCTCGGGATAAATCAGGTAAGGGTTCCGAGGGTCCTCAGGACGGCAAAGTCAGGGGTAACTCGGGAACACAGCAGGGCGCAGAATCTCCCAACGGGACCAGCGCCGAAGATTCCGAAACGGGCCGAGGCTCTCCATCGGGCGACGGTGAACCGGGTGATGGCAACAGTAAAGGTAGTCAGAATCAGCCTGGTAAAAATCCAACCGAAGGCGGTTCGAAACCGGGGGATTCATCTAATTCCGCTTCTCAGAGGAACAGTGAAAACCAGCCCGGGAGCGAACCCGGAGATCAGCCCGGCAGCCAGCCCGGGGGAAATCCCGGTGAAAAACCTCAAGGAGAAGAGCCAGGGAAGGGCGGTCAGCCCGGAGGCAAAGGTCAGCCCGGAGG
>CAZDZX010000130.1:0-11273 GCA_964510005.1 uncultured Pirellulaceae bacterium | reverse complement strand
CTCAATTTCGTCGGAAACTAAGCTCCTCGACGAAAAATCTGTGTCAGCCCAAGCCCTTCAAAACGAAAACTGAACAAAAATGTCCTGTTAACCTGCCAACCAAGTAACAAAAAGGCTTGGTTTTTGTTGGACTGGAGACAAGCAACCCGAAATATCTTTTGAAAAATGATCATGGTAATCTAAACTACCGATATACTTAATTTGAGGTATTCATTTCCAGCTCGCGAGATCATTTATTATGCCTATTTCCAAGTTCTCAATTTCGGACCGACGCTCTGCGGGCTTTACGCTTGTCGAACTTCTGGTCGTAATCGCCATCATCGGCATCCTTATCGGGATGCTTCTACCCGCTATTCAGCAAGTCCGTGAAGCGTCGCGTCGCACAGCCTGCTCCAACAACATCCGACAGATTGCGCTGAGTCTTCATAACTACGAAAGCGCGTTCTCTAGGTTTCCACCAGGAGGTTCGGATAACAACCGGCCGTTTGGTAACGGGCGGATTAACCCGGGCGGCTTTTCTTGGATGACTTATATCCTGCCCTTCATTGATCAAGAGAACATTTCAAATCTAGCCGATTTTCGCAACGAATCTTTCAATTCGACAAACATCACCAATGTCTTGTCCAATGTGACGATTCCCGTATTTCGATGTCCGTCATCAACGCTCCAAGAAGAATTTTCGGAGGCCACGCCCCATGCCATGGTTCCGGACTACGTCGCAATTTCGGGCCACGTTCAAGGCTTTGGCGGAATCACCGCTGGTCCAGCTGATAACCCCGATTTCGTCATCGGCAGTCTGTCACAAAACGGAGTCTTTACGCAAAATTCGGAGACCACCTTCAGTAGCATCGGCGATGGCAGCTCCAACACCCTGTTCGTCAGTGAAGTCGGCGATTTCATTACCGTGACCGGTGGTGAGCAGAGAGACTTTCGACCAGGATTTGTACATGGTTTTTCAGCGGGTTGGCAAAACAACACGCGGTCTTGGCGATTGCACAATTGTGTTTCTGTCGCGTTCCTCATCAATCCCGGGACACAAGTAGAATTCCCGACCGACGGCAGTACTCCAACCACATTGAACGGAGAGCAACGGAATCTTAACGTTGGTACAATCGGCTACAACGCTCCACTTCGATCAGGTCACCCCGGCGGCGTGCTTGGCAGCCTTGGTGATGGTTCGGTCCGCTTCATCGCAGACTCGCTTGACCTTGAGACTCTGGCCCTGCTTTCCAACGCGGACGATGGAGGCATTGTCAGGGAATTTTAAACAAAGTAATGGAAGTGAGTAAAATGCTAGGCCTGCCTTGGGACAGGCAGGTGAGAAACCGCTTTCCTTCCTGTACCTATTCATAGCCAGAGGACTTAGATTTATGAGAACGCATCTCTATTGTTTGGCGATCGCCGCAGTTGTTTGTTGCATTTCGATGGGGTGCTTCGGCGGAGATGAACGACCACTCCCCAGCCGACTCTCCGTTTCGGGAAGTGTCACTTTGGATGGAGAACCGCTTAAAGAAGCCACCATTAGTTTTGTCTCCGAGGCAGACATGGCCCTTGGGCTGCCGGTAGCCACCTCAATCATCAATGGTAAATATGAGTTTAAAGTCACACCCGGCAAAAAGATGGTAAAGGTTAGCCAATTTGTGATCGACGCGATTGTCCCCGAGTTGATACCCGCCAAGTACAATCAAAACTCAACTCTAGAAGCCAACGTGACTCCCGAAAACAACACATTTGATTTCAAGCTAACGTCGAAATAGCGCGATGCGAGCATTCGGCGAGCGATGTTTGTAGTACCGCCTTTAGACGCCTCGCCTCGAGGCGCCTCTAGTCGGAATGCGGGGAATTCGTCTGCAGAATCGATCCCCGCCCGCTGCCAATACTCTTCTTTAGCGCCGACAAATCACGCGGTCGCTTCAGACCTCAGGACAATCAAAGCCCAACACCAATCTCCGCAACTCATTACCGGAAAAAGCTACGTGTTCCCGGCGTGGTCTTATAACCCGTCTTTCCGGGACGGCGATCAAGAGCACCTCGTACACCCAGCAATCCGGGATCGCGAGCCAGTGCGTCGGTGAACGAGCGAACGTCGTTGAAGATCGGCTTCAACTTGACGTCTAGATTCTGAATGGTTTCCGAGAACTCTCGTACGTTTTTCAGAGACACGAGGACTTCGTCGTACAACTCGGTCGAATTGAACAGCTTGCCGATGGTGCCTTCTTTGTTGCCGAAGATCTCCTGCAATCCGGTTAGCGTGTCGCCAAAACCTTCCGCTTTCTTGATCAGGCCTCGCACATCGCCCACGCCTTCGCGGATGTCTCCAATCCCCTCGCGGATTTCGCCGACGCCATCGTTGACGTTGTCCAAAATCTCGGGGCCCGTGATGCCCAAGGACTTTGTAAAGGTACTCAGATTGTCGAGGTTCTCAGACGCTTTCTCGCTCACAGTACCAAAAGTGTTGATGATTTTGCCAGCGTCCGAAATCGCCACCCGGATCTCCTTGAAAATCGGAGGCAAGGACTGAACAAAGTCGTTCAGGTCTTCCTGAACTTTCGGATCTTCCAAAAAGTCCGCGACACGATTGAAAATTCGGTCCACGTTATCAACGGCCGCTTCCGCTTTATTGCTGAGCTGTCGAATGTCGGTAATCAGCCGCTTGATGTCGCTGTCTTCATCGGCGAACGCAACATTGATGCTCATCGTCAGCTTGTCGATTCCCTTGGCGGCTTCGCCCACGGCCTCTCCAGCCTCACGAACCGTTCCCAATGTTTCCTCCACGTCGCTGCCCAGATTGACCACAATGTCAATCAACTCCATCGGATTGGGTTCGTTGATCACGGTGGCAATGCTCTCACGGTTTCGCATCAAACTGCCGCGTTGCTCTTTGGGAAGACCCACAATCTCGATTCCGGCATCGCCTAGAAGCGACTCTGTTCCAATGGAAACGGTTTCGTTCGCATAGATTTTTTCGTGTTCGTCGATATCCAGACCCAGCACAACACTGTCGTCCTGATTCTGTACCGATCCCACGCGACCGATCAGAATCCCATTCTTACGAATCGGCGTACCGATCTTTACCCCGGGAGCATGCTGAGGCTTCACGTAGATCGTGTACTTGCGCGCGAACCCATCACTGAACAGTACGATGATCAGTGTAAGAATCAACAACACGATGATCGTGTAGATTCCGACTCGTAATTTTTGAGCTTGTTCGTCCATGACTAACTCTTGGCTGACCGCATCTCCATCAAACGTTCGCCCGCTTCTCCGTTGACGAACTGCTGCACGCGTCGGTCCCGACACCGCAACAAATCACCCACAGAGCCATCAAAAATCACTTGGCTGGCATCCTGCTGCAACCGCGCCAATGGCATCAACATGATGACTCGATCCGGAATCTTCTTTGCCGAATTCATATCGTGAGTCACCATAATGCTGGTCACCGGGTTGCGCCGCCGTGTACGCAAAATCAACTCATTGATCACGTCGCTCATGATCGGATCCAGCCCCGTCGTGGGCTCGTCGTACATGATCAGTTCTGGATTCATAATCAACGCTCGAGCCAATCCAACACGCTTCCGCATTCCGCCGGAAAGTTCAGCTGGCTTTTTCATCATCACGTTGTCTGGCAGACCGACTTCCGAAAGTCGTGACAGCACCATCTCGCGAACTTCTTCTGGCGAAAAATTGCCGTGCTGAATCAAGGGAAATGCCACGTTTTGTTCGATTGTCATGCTGTCAAATAGAGCCGCGTTCTGAAACACGAATCCAAATCGTAATCGCATGCGGCTCAGTTGTTGGTCATTGAGCGCGTTAATGTCTCGGTCGTCAAAAAACACTTGTCCTCGAGTCGGACGAATCAGCCCAATCATGGACTTCATCAATACGGTTTTGCCGCAACCACTTTCACCCAGCAACGCGACAGTCTGCCCCGCTGGAATGGCGATGTTGATATTGCGCAACACATCCTGACGGCCGAAGGTTACATCTAAACCTTCGACGCGAACGAGTGCTTCGTCCGTTTCCATGTATTGCTCAATCACAGCAAACTGGCTCCTTCAGGATGGAGAGTGTAGTAAATCGAATCCAAGCCGATGGTCAGAAACAGATCCAACACCAGAATCGCTACGAAGGAATACACGAAAGAACTGGTCGATGCATTGCCAACTCCTTCAGCGCCAGCAGTACAGTTAAACCCTTGGTAGCAGCTGACCATGGCGATTGCTGCCCCAAAAAAGATGCTTTTGAACAAACCGACAAAAATGTCGAAATTGCTCACAAATATTTTGCTGTTGTGCCAATAGTGATGGATGTCGATCCCAAGCACTTCCACGCTGTAAAAGTGCCCGCCAGCAACCCCCATGAAATCCGCGATCACGGTCAGTGTCGGAATCAACAATAGGCAAGCTAGGAACCGTGGGACAACCAAGTAGTGGATCGGATTGGTTCCCATGGCCGACAACGCGTCGATCTGTTCGGTAACGCGCATCGTCCCCAGTTCCGCCGCCATCGCACTACCGACACGACCTGCCAGCATGGTGGCCGCCAATACCGGGCCCAGCTCGCGCAGCAGTGTCATGTTGATGACCGCACCCAGCCGAGTCTCCAGTCCGATTTGTCGGAACTGAAAGTAGCTTTGGACGGCCAACACCATCCCAATGAAGGTTCCCGTGAGAGCAACAACAGGCAGGCTGGACACGCCGACCTGATAAAACGTTGGCCAGATGGTCCCGCGCCGTGGACTGCGGGTAATGAGCCATGTGAACGTGCTGGTGACAAAAATCGCGAAATCACCCAAGGCGATCAGGGCCCCGATCATCGAGTGGTAGCCGTTGAGCACGGTTTCACCGAGATTCATCACGCAGCGCAAAATAAACCCGAACAAGCCGCGATATTCTCGCTCATGTTCAGGAGGTGATGACGATGTGGGAATGGAAGCCAAAAGTTCTGAACCTGCGCATTGTCTGCGCAGACTGATTCGTACTGCCCCCTTGCAGTGTTTCATTGTCTTCGGCCATGTCGAATCACTGACTTGATAAAATTTAACGATCCCACAAACTTTACGGCCTGACTGCTAGCAAAACCTCAGCCTCAACTCGGTAAACACATGACAGCCATTGTTGAACAGATCCAGAAACTCCTCGATCAGATCGAATCCGATAATGACGTGCGCATTCTTTACGCTTGCGAATCCGGCAGCCGGGCTTGGGGCTTCGAATCCACGGACAGCGACTACGACGTCCGTTTCATCTACGCGCGCCCAGCAGACTGGTACCTGTCTATTGACGTTGAACGGAAACGAGACGTCATCGAACTGCCCGTGGACGAAGTCATGGACATCAGCGGCTGGGACCTGCGGAAGGCGCTGCAGCTGTTTTACAAATCCAATCCGCCCCTCTACGAGTGGCTTCGCTCGCCGATCGTCTATCGGGAAAATGGCCCCTGCGCCGATCGCATGCGGGAACTGGCTCCGGTGATCTACAATCCGATTTCGGCTCACCATCACTACCTCAGCATGGCGGGAAATAACGTTCGCAACTATCTCAGCCGGGAACAGATTCCTCGCAAGAAGTATCTGTACGCGCTGCGTCCGATCTTGGCCGTCCGCTGGATCGAACAGGGCAGGGGAGTGGTGCCGACAGAATTCCAGAAGCTGGTTGAAAGCAGCGGTCTGGACGATGAACTACTTGCGGAAATCGACGAACTGCTTCGTCAGAAACGTGCCACTGGTGAAATGGGGGCTGGCCCGAAACTACCTCGAATCCATCACTTTATCGAATCGGAGAAAGAACGCTTCGAAACGAACCCACCCGCATCGGCAGGTCAGCGACCCTCCATGGATCAGCTGAATCAGTTGTTTCGTGAACTGATCGGTTAGCCCTGCAAGTCGGCGGCGTTGGTGGATTTGAGGAACTCAGCGTTGGACGAAAAGTCTTCCATTCGGGAAACCAATCGTTCCATCAACGCTGCCGAATCGGCATCCCTAAAGGCGGCTCGCAGCGGATTGATCCGGTCCAAAGCGTCGCCTTGGATTGCCTCTTCGAAATCGGACTGGCTTTTCTCCAAATCGATGGGCGGCCAGACGCGTTGCTGAATCAACTGCGGATCTAAGATGATCCGACAGTTGGCTTTGGGTAGCAATCGATCGGCAATGTCATGATCAAGATCGCTGTCGCGATCCAGCGTCGCCAGAATCGAAAGCGAGCCGCCGACCGCCGTGTTACGGGCAAGCGCAAGACGCTTGCGCGTCCATGGAATGGAATCCGCATTCAGCGATAGATCTTCTGAATCTTCATCGAATCGATCCGGGCTGGTCTTTTTTGCGTGCAATTTTTCCATCTCGATCCGCGCCAACGCTGACAGGGAATCAATAATCACAAACACATCCCGGCTGGCTTCAACCATGCGACATGATTTCTCAAATATCATCGACGCCACATCAAGATGTCGTGCCGCTGACTCTTCAAAAGTCGAATTGATGATCTCGACTCCCGTTCCGGCCAGTTCCTCGTTCCAAGTGGTTCCATCTTCGGGATTCTGGTCAACCAACAACACAAAAATACGCATTTCAGCTTGCGATTGAGCAACCGATTTGACGATCTGCTGAAGCAACTTCGTCTTGCCTCCACCGGACGGGCAGCTCATCAACGCTCGCTGCCCCAGCCCCATCGGGACAAACATGTCGAGCATATCGGTTGCCGTTTCATTTTCGGCATTCAGCGACATCTTCTGCGTCGGAGGAATCGGATCAAGTTGACTAAACACCTGCCGCAAAGTATCGCTGGGAGGTGTTCCATTGATGCCCTGCACGCGCAAGAGAGCGTAGTACCGCTCCGAATCTTTCGGCGGGCGAATGCTCCCGGAAATCTGGTCGCCGTTGCACAAATTGAATTTTCGTATTTGACTGGGTGAAACGTAAATGTCATCCGGTCCGCTCAGATAGTCGACTTGAGCGCTTCTGAGAAACCCAAAGCCGTCAGGAAGAATCTGCAGCGTTCCCTCACCAACGACCCGGCAGCCGTTTTCAATGTGCACCGCCAGCAATTCATGCAACCAGCGATCGTCATCGTCTTCGTAGCGCAAATCGATACGATAGCGCTGCAGCAATTTGTTGATTTCCGCAGGCGGCCATTCCCGCAAATCGGCAAGCCTCACCGGATCTTCGAGCGGGAAACTATATTTCTTCGCCCTCGACTTGTCGCCGGAGCTCGGGGGAGGGTTGGGGGCAGACATGAAAGGAATTGGGATATTATTGATAGGTTTCTGTTCAAGTGGATTGCGTTGCTCACTCCACCGAAAGCCCATTTTTTTCCCAAAAGGCCGTCAGTTGCTCTCTTGTGTCTTTCTCGCCACCCGAATTGTCAATCACACAACTGGATCGTTCCTTTTTTTCGGCGATCGCAAGCTGTCTGGATTCTCTGCGTTCCAGTTCGCCATCCGTCCAACCCCGCGCCTCGGCGCGATGCTTACGAATGCTCAAACGGGTATCCACAAAGATGACTGCGTCACATTCTCTGTCCCACTCGCCTTCAAAAAGAAGAGGAATATCCAGAACGATTGCCCTGCAATCTGGCGAAGCTTTCAGCTCCGACAAACGCAGAAAAATCCTGCGACGAATTTCGGGATGCGTGATCGACTCAAGCAGTTCCAATCGGTTCTCCGATTCCTTGCTGTTGGCAAACACCTGTTTGCCTAAGAGGCTCCGGTCAATCTTCCCTGTTCGATCAAGCACAGAATTACCAAACTCACCTACAATCGCCGACACCACGCCGGGATCATCCAGAACTTCATGAGCGACTTTGTCAGCGTCGATCAGTTCACCACCAAACCGCACAAGGCAATCGGCAACAAAACTTTTCCCGCTGGCAATCCCGCCAGTCAAACCAATGACAATCATACCGTTCTGGATTAGGTCGTATTCGGGCAACTCTGCCACGCGTTCTCATCCGAGTTCAGCATACAGGGAAGTCACAAATAATTCCACGCGAGTTCGCCCATTCCCGACAAAACAGCCTCAATTCTGTTACCTTATCGGACCCTTTCGCTCCCTAAGTTCCGCGTCTTAAACCATGGCCAAGAAGAAATCCGGCACCATTACCACCGGCCCCGACCTATTTACTGCCAATGCGCCCCCGAGGCTTTTTCTGCTCGATGGCATGGCTTTGATCTATCGAGCCCACTTCGGAATGATCCGCAGTCCCCGGTTTAGTTCCGGTGACGTGCCGACCTCCGCAGTCTTTGGAGTCGCCAACACGGTCTTTGATTTAATCAAAAAGCAAAACCCGACCCATATCGCAATCGCCTTTGACACCCGCGAGCCCACGTTTCGGCACGAAGTCTATTCCGAATACAAAGCCCAGCGGGACTCCCTGCCCGAAGACATCGCGATTCAAATTCCGCTGGTCGATCGGCTGATGGATGCCCTCAACATCACCACCATTCGCACCCCCGGATTCGAAGCCGATGACATCATTGGCACCCTCGCCCTCGAGGCCGCAGCCGAGGACATGGAAGTCTTCATGGTGACTCCGGACAAGGATTACCATCAACTGGTCAGCGATCGCATTCGCGTTTACAAACCGGGGCACAAAGGCGGCTCGTTCGAGATCCTTGACGTTCCCGCGGTGCTGGAAAAATGGCAAGTCAAATCTGTCGAGCAAGTCATCGACATCCTTGGCCTGATGGGCGACAAAAGTGACAACGTCCCTGGCATCCCCGGCGTGGGTGAAAAAACGGCCATCAAGCTGATCGAAAAATTTGGATCGGTTCAAAACTTGCTAGACAACACCGACCAACTCAAAGGCAAACAAAAAGAACGGGTCGAAGAGAACCGCGAGATGGCATTGCTGTCCCGAGACTTGGTCACCATCAAAACCGATGTGCCCCACGATTTTCGACTGGCCGATTTTCGTATCCGAGACTCCAACGACGAAGAACTCAAAAGCTTGTTTGCCGAACTGGAATTCGACACCCTTGGCCGCAAGCTATTTGGCAAATCGTTCACCTCTGCCCCCAAACGGGCCGCCGTCATCCGGGAAAAACGGGAAAAGGAAATCCAGTCTTCACTCTTTGACGGTGGCGAAGTCCAAGAAAAAGACATCTCCAGCGTCAGCCACGAATACGTTGCAGTCTCCACTGCAGAGCAGCGACAGGAACTGATCGAAAAACTGAAACAGCAAAAGGAATTCTGTTTCGATACCGAAACCACGGGCCTCGACCCGCGAGTTGCCTTGCCGCTGGGCGTTTCGTTTTCGTTCCAACCACATCAAGCCTGGTATGTGGTCTGTCCGGAAGACCCCGATCAGGCCAAAGCCGTTTTGGGAGAGTTCCGCGAAGTCTTTGAAGACGCCAACATTGGCAAAATCGGCCACAACCTAAAGTACGATTTGACGCTCCTCAAGTGGCAGGGCATCGAGGTCAAAGGCAAACTCCTCGACACAATGCTGGCTCACTCAATGAAGGAGCCAGAGATGAATCACGGGCTGGATTACTTGGCCAAACTTTATCTCGCCTACAAACCGATTTCCATCACCAGCCTGATCGGCGAAAAAGGCCCTGACCAGAAAAACCTGCGCGACATCCCTCAAGAGCAACTGGTCCAATACGCCTGCGAAGACGCTGACATCACGCTGCAAGTCGCTAATGTGATTGGACCCGATATTGAAAACCGCGGCGTCAGCGAAGTCTGCCACGACATTGAATGCCCGCTGGTCCCGGTGCTGGTCGACATGGAGTACGAGGGGATCCGTTTGGACACCGCCGCCCTGAGCACTTTTTCCGGAAAGCTCTCGGATGAAATCGAAACCCTGCGGGACGGAATCTACGCCGCCGCCGGTCACGAGTTCAATATCGACTCCCCCAAACAACTTGGCAATGTTCTCTACGAAGAATTGAAACTGGTCGACAAACCTCGAAAAACCGCGACCGGACAGTACTCCACCCGCGAAAGCGAGCTGCTCAGGCTGGCCCCCAAACATCCGATCGTGGCCGACGTGCTGGAGTATCGTAACGCCGTCAAACTGAAGTCCGTTTACGTCGATCAATTACCGAATTGGATTGACGAAAACGATCGACTGCACACCCATTACAGCCAGAACTGGATCGCGACGGGTCGCATTCAGTCCAACAATCCGAACCTGCAGACGATTCCCATTCGCAAACAGCGCGGTCGAGAAATTCGCGCGGCGTTTGTCCCCCGTGACAAAGACCACCTCATTTTGGCAGCCGACTACTCGCAAATCGAACTGCGAATCATGGCCGATTTGAGCGAAGACGCCACTATGCTGGAAGCGTTCAACTCCGGCGCCGACATTCACACCTCGACCGCGTCCAAGGTCTACAAAGTCGACCCCGAAGACGTGACTCGGGAGATGCGAGATAAAGCTAAAACGGTTAACTTCGGCATCATCTACGGAATATCTGCGTTTGGCTTACAGCAGCGACTGAACATTCCTCGCAAGGAAGCCAATGAGTTAATTGATACTTACTTTGAAAAACACCCCGGCGTTCGCACGTGGATCGACACCACGATCGACTACGGAAAAGAGCACGGCTACGTCGCGACGCAAACCGGGCGACGGCGGTACTTGCGTGACATTAACTCCCGCAACAACACGCTGCAGCGGGCAGCGGAACGTTTGGCCATGAACAGCCCCATCCAAGGCACCGCAGCCGACATGTTAAAACTAGCCATGATCCGCGTGCATCAAGCGTTGGAGCAAGGCAATTTTCGCACAAGGATGTTGCTGACCGTTCACGATGAAATTGTGTTTGACATGCATCGTGACGAAACCGAAACGGTGATCCCCGCCATCGTCAACGCCATGACCACAGCGATTGAGATGAAAGTTCCCATCGAAGTGGAAACAGGATTCGGAGAGAACTGGTTAGTGGCGCACTAAGAATTAAAGCTCCCAGCAGCCACGTCTAGAAACCACTTGCAGGCATCCATGTTCGTGAGAGGAACCGCGAATGAACGCAAATAGACGTGAATCCATGCGCAACCGTCATTGGCGTCCATTGGCGTCCATTCGCGGTTAATTTCCCCGCAGACTTTGAAACGATCCGATTTCGCACCATTCCTGTATTTCGCGGTTCAACATGTAGGGCCGGTTCCCACCGGCCGTCAGAAACGATCGCCTTCACCAGTCAGCTTGGCGTTTGGGGGAATGTAAAAACACTCAAAAAAATTAGTGTCAATTAGTGAAGATTAGTGTTCCCAAAACCAGCGAGAATCAAAGAACACGAATCGACTCCCTCCGCCTGTATACTGCGTG
>CAZDZX010000129.1:0-11328 GCA_964510005.1 uncultured Pirellulaceae bacterium | reverse complement strand
CCTCTACCGCAGTTCACGAAAAGGACCGAAAAAGTTTTACGCCGACAGATCCTAGGAAGCGACTTTTCCGTTGACCAGTCGGATCAGATGGTCGCAATTGCTGGCCATTTCGACATCATGAGTCACCATCACGACGGTCAAATCACGTTCGCGGCGAAGCAGATGGAGGGTCTTCATGACCTCGGCTCCGTTTTCTTCGTCGAGGTTTCCGGTGGGTTCATCAGCCAACAGAATTTCCGGATCCGAAATCAAAGAACGCGCGATCGCCGTTCGTTGCATCTCTCCGCCCGACAATTCAGAGGGCTTGTGAGTCAAACGGTGGCCCAACCCGACCAGATCCAATAACTCTTTCGCGTTTTTGCGATAGCGACCGCGGTTGGCCATGTACCGAAAGATCCCGTCCTGAACCATCCGCGGCACCAGCACGTTCTCCAGCGTCGTTAACTCGGGTAGCAAATGGTAGAACTGAAAGATCAGCCCAAACTCCTGATTCCGCAGCGCTTCCTTTTTTCGTGACGGTAGATTGTCGATTCGTTTGTCGTTGTAGTGAATTTCGCCCGCATCGGGTGCGTCCAGCGTCGCCAGCAGATGCAGCAACGTACTCTTTCCCGAACCGCTTTGGCCGACAATTGCCGTAAATTCACCTTTGGCAATTTCGACGTCCACGCCTTTAAGAACGGGGACTTCAAGCTTGCCTTTGTGATAGCTTTTCTTCAGTCCCAGCGTCGACAGCATCGTCTTGCGAACGACGTGTAATGGAGGCCGCTCCAATTTGACGGGACGTTTGGTCGATTGAGGCCGTTTAGCGGCAGATGATTTACTCATAGCGAAGTGCCTCGACAGGGTGGAGTCTTGCAGCCCGAAGTGCTGGCAATACGGATGCCATTACTGCGATGGCGATCGCACCAAAGGCGACGCCAACGACCATCATTGGACTCACGATCGTGGGGATCTCTGAAAAGTAGTAAATCGTTGGATCGAAAATTTCTTGACCGGTGATCATCTGGACAAAGCCCGCGATCTCGTTGATGTAACGAACGAACAGCAGGCCTAGCACGATTCCGGCTCCCGTTCCGACCGCCCCCAAGGAAACGCCGTACCCCAAAAAGATGGACATCACGCCGAAGCTAGGCGCCCCCAGAGCTTTGAGGATGCCGATGTCCCGCGTTTTTTCGACCACGATCATGAAGAACGTCGCGAGGATGCCGAAACCGGCAACCGCAATGATCAGGAACAGCAAGATGTTCAGGATGGTCAATTCCATGTTGACCGCACTCAACAGCGGTCGCTGTGTGTCCTGCCACGTTTTGATTTCGCAGAAGTAGTTGTCGAACGGAAACCGAGCCATCATTTTGTCTCGAGCCGCGTCCAGATCCGCACCTTCTTTCAGTTTGATCTGAATGGTGGAAACGGAGCCGCGACCGGTTGCCGGATCGACCATGCCTCGTACCTTTTGCAGCTCCGAAAGCGGCATGAAGGCGAACTGGGAATCGTACTCGTGCATGTTCGAGCAGTAAAAATCGACAACCGTGCATACATCGCTGACGGGTTTCGCTTGGTCACCGACGGTCGTCAGCATCACTTGAACATCATCGCCGGGGCGGACCACGTACATGTCTGAACCATCACTGGTGCGGCGTTTGGCGATTGCTCGCCCCAAAATGATCCCGGTGTATTGGTCCTTCATCGGATCAAACATGTCTTCAGGGGCAATTTTCGCACGCATGTGAGCATACGGATCGACGGGGCTCATCGCGCTGGTCTGCGGTTCCGCTGCACTGCGTTTTTCCAGTGCGACCCCAATGTCCTCAGTTTTAGCCGTTGGTAGTGGCACACGTTGAAATCCACCATCGGTGAGCTGATCTTCGTCCGTTGTTTCTGCACCAGATTGTTGGCCTTCCTGTCCTGTGAAGCTTGCCTGTTTTACCGACGTGTCATCGGTGCCCCATTGGCTTTGCAATTTCTGAGCTCGTTTGGCGTGCTCTTCGTAGAGCTTTTCCAACGCTCGCTTTTGTTCTTCTTTCTGCCGGCGGTAGGCCCATCCGGAAGTCCCCATTCCTTCGGGGTATCCGGCTTCTTCCAGCTGGAAATTGAATTGATCACGCTTTCGTTCGTGCTGCAGGTAGGGCTCGAAATCGGTGACTTTGCCGAAGGTTTTATCATCGATGCCGACCAGCATGATTTGTTGAGTCATGGTCCGGTCGTGGATTTTGAACGCCAGCAGGGCGGGCGTTCGCACGACGCAAGTCACGTCCTCGATGTCGTCTTTGAGCAGATCACGGATGATTTGCACGTTGTAGTCGGGATAGTGAATCTCGCTCAGCAGCGCGGCCGACATCTCGATATCCGAGAGAGCTCCGTGCAAGCGGTGCTTCATCTGGTCGACAAAACCCGACATGACGCTGTTCACAACAATCAATGTTGCCACACCCAGCGTGACGCTGATGATGGACGCCAGAGCGATAAAACGTGTGCGCAAATAACGCCACGACAGTAGAAGTTTATACATTCGCCAATCCGTGGCATTTGTGGGGATCCAGCCCGAATGTTACTTGATAGTCACTTAAGAACCAAGACTGAGTTGCAGGACCGTTTTGAGGCCTTCGGCCCCGGAGCGTCCGAACCACAACAGCTTCGTGGGCTGGAAGCTCCGCGGCCAGCAAATTCTTCAGCCGTCCACGCCGTTCAAATTACAGCAGTTGCTCGTAGTACCGGCTTCAGCCGGAATTTGCATGGAACGATCCCGGCTTAATAGCCGCAACGACGCCCCAGCAGCCCGGCAGGGGCAGCGTCCACCAAGTCCTAAATCGCCAACGCTAGCGTTATTCGCCACGCAGCAACGGAAACAAAATGATGTCCCGGATCGAGCTGCTATTGGTCAACAGCATCACTAGGCGATCGATTCCGATCCCCAGTCCTCCCGCTGGCGGCATCCCGTTGCGGAGGGCTCGAACGAAATCGTGGTCCATTTTCGCCATCGAATCTTCGTCAGCCATCCCTTCCAACTGCGTTTCAAACAGCTTCTCTTGCAAATCGGGATTGTTCAGCTCTGTGTAGGCGTTGGCCAACTCCATGCCATGAATGAACAACTCAAAACGCTCGGCGACTTCAGGGTTGTCCTTCTTCCGTTTTGTCAGCGGGCAGATGCTGGCCGGATAGTCCGTCACGAACACGGGGCCAATGAGCGCGTCTTCGACTTTCTCTTCGAACACTTCGCTTTTGATAACGTCGGGGTGCTTCCCTTCGGTCTCAAAGCCGATCTTTTCAGCCAAGGCTTTGACGGCCGCGGCATCTGTCGGATCGACGCCAGCGTGTTCGGCGAACAATTCGTCGTAGGTCTTTCGTTCGAACGGAGGCGTAAAGTCAATTTCCTTATCCCCCCACGGGACCACGTGACCGCAGCCGATCGTTTCGATGGCGTTCTGGATGATGGCTTCCGTCAGATCCATCATCGAGTGATAGTTGCCGAAAGCTTGGTAGACTTCCAGCATCGAAAACTCAGGATTGTGTTTGGGGCTGATGCCTTCGTTGCGATACACGCGTCCCAATTCGAACACGCGTTCCATGCCGCCCACCATCAATCGCTTCAGGTGCAACTCCAACGCGATCCGCATCACCAACGGCATGTCGAGTGCATTGTGGTGGGTATTGAACGGCCGCGCTGCGGCGCCCCCAGCGATCGTATGCAGCGTGGGACCTTCGATTTCAACGAAGTCCTTCTCCGCCAAGGTCTGGCGAATCGAAGCCACAATTTTTGAGCGATTCATGAATCGCTCGCGAACGCCTTCGTTCCAAGCGAGGTCGATGTAGCGTCGTCGCTGACGAATTTCAGGATCCGTCAGGCCCATGTGTTTCGCTGGCGGTGGATCCAACGTTTTGCACAGCATGTGGATTTTCGAAGCAAAGATCGACAGCTCTCCCGTTTTGGTGCGGCGCAGTTCACCGTCGACGCCAATCAGGTCACCCAGATCAAGGCACTTGATCAGTTCCCAGTTTTCATCGCCACAAAGTTTAGCGTTGAGGAAGATCTGGATCTTTCCTGTCCAATCTTCGATGTCTGCAAAGTGTGTCTTGCCGCCTTTGCGGTATAGCTTGATTCGCCCGGCGGCGCGAACGGTCGGTCCAGCCAGCGTGCCACCGCCCTGCTCTTTTACCCAATCGCCCAGCGTTCCATTTTCGATGTGGTCGGCGGGAAGTTCCAGTTCGTTGCCGTCTTTCGTTTTCAATCGAATGGCGTCGGCTTGTTGGCGGATGTCGCCAATCATGCTGCGATCGTCAAACCGGTGCCCCCACGGGTCCAGCCCCATGGCTTCGATTTGATTCAGTTTCGTTCGACGTGCTTCGGCGGGACTTTGTCCACCGCCTGCGTTGTCCTGTTCTGACATTGATATGCTCTTTTTCCGATACGAGAATCGAAGAGTTTCCCCAAAATTCAGCGCGATGACAATGGGCAAACCCGACCTGAACGGCGTTGATTTTGGCCTATTGGCCGAACCGGGCGATTATCCGATTGGCGATGCCGGGAATGAAGCGGTCCAGCCAAACCAGAGTTCGGCCTCCAAAGGTCAAAATGATTTCGTGTCGGCGTTTCTTCATGGCTCCGACGGTCCGTGCCGCCACGGCGTCGGGCGACATCGCGCCGCCTTTCTTCCAGTTTTTCTTGGTTTCGTCTTCGATGGCGGCATCAAAGAACTCGCTGTCGGTGGTGCTGGGGCTAACCAGCAGAATCTCGATTCCGTTTTGGGCGAGTTCAGCGCGAATCGCATCGCTGAACCCGTGGATGGCAAATTTACTGGCACAGTATTCGCTTTTTAGGGGAACGGCCCGATGGCCCAGCACGCTGCTTAAGTTAACGATCAGCGAATCGTCGCCCGCGTTGAGCAGCGGTAGGCTTTCCCGGATAAAGTCTGCGACGGCGAAGAAGTTGATTTCGAAAACTTGTCGCATGCGATCTTCTGAGGCCGTATCGAAACGACCCATCGCGCCAATGCCGGCGTTGTTGATCAGAATGTCCAAACCGCCAAACTGGGACTGGGCCGTATCAAGCATTTGCTGCCGAATCGATTTCTGCGTGACATCGCCGGCGACCGAAGCACATTCAACGCCTTTGGCTTGCAGTTGTTGTTGGATCGCATCAAGTCGTTCGGCGCGGCGTCCGTTGATGATCAGACGGCAGCCTTCATCGCCCAATGCTTCGGCGAGCGCCAGTCCGATACCGCTGGTCGCTCCGGTGATGATCACGCGTTTCTTTTCCAGTCGGCGTCTCAATCCTGAGGTGCCTCGACCGGGTCCACAAAAGCTTCGTACTCGGGGACTTCCACAGCGGGTTCTTCCAAGAGCAACTCTTCAGCGGGTGCGGATGCCGTTTCCGATTCCGCGTTCGCTTCTTTTTCTTCGCTCGTTACCCAACCCGCAGCGTTGTGCGGTGTGATGATGGCATCGTCGTAGTCGATTCGCCCCAAATATTTCTGAGGGATTCGGCAATGCACAAGGATCGCGTCTTCACGGTATTGCGTCGATTTGATTTCGCCTTTGGCAGCCAAGTAGGCCAGCAAGCGACCGTTGCTAACCGACATCTCAACGTCGACATCCTGAAAGGATCGGCTCAATGCGTCACCGACGACTTTGTGGAGTTTGTCGAATCCTTCTCCGGTTTTGGCACTGACCGCAACCGCGTTGGAGTATCGCTCTAGCAACGAGTTGTAGTGCGGCATTTCCAAAGCGGCGTCGATTTTGTTCAGCACAAGGATCGCGTCTTTTTCTTCGATGCCAATTTCCTTGAGGACTTCGTAGACCGAAACGATCTGATCGATAACTCGCGGGTTGCTGGCGTCGGCAACATGCATCAACAAATCGGCTTGCCGGGTTTCTTCGAGGGTCGCTTTGAAGCTGGCAATCAAACCGTGAGGCAGATCTCGAATGAATCCAACGGTGTCGCTGAGTAGGATTGGTCCCCACTGCGGCAGATGCCAGCGGCGGGTGCGGGTGTCCAGCGTGGCAAACAGTTTGTTTTCGGCCAGCACATTCGCATTGGTCAACGCATTCATCAGTGTGCTTTTGCCGGCGTTGGTGTAACCGACCAGCGACGCGGTCATGGTGCCTTTGCGGGATTGGACCTGTCGCTCTTTTCGTTTTTCGACTTTGGCGAGTTCGTCTTTCAAGTCGTGGATACGTTTTTCAACCAACCGGCGATCCGTTTCCAACTGCTTTTCACCCGGACCCCGCATACCAACGCCCATCTTCAGGCGGGAGAGGTGAGTCCACATGCGTTTCAGACGCGGCAAGGCATATTCAAGTTGGGCCAGTTCAACGGCCAGTCGAGCTTCGTGCGTGCGGGCGTGAGTGGCAAAGATGTCCAGAATCAGTTCAGTTCGGTCAAGGACTTTGACGTGCAGTTCGTTTTCAAGGTTGCGATTCTGGGCCGGTGAGAGGCAGTTGTCGAACAGCACCACATCGGCGGCATGAAACGCGACCAGTTCTTTCAGCTCGTCGACTTTACCTTTTCCGATGTAGGTGGTCGGGTCAGGTTTCTCGCGACGCTGAACCATGCCTCCCATGACGATCGCGCCGGCGGTTTCGCCAAGGCCTTGGATTTCCTCAAGCGGATCCAGTTCGATCGGATCGTCAGGGAACTGGACGCGAACGATGACCGCGACTTCTTCACTGACCTGTTCTTTTTTCTTGCGATCTTGCACGGGATGGTCAATGTAAAAAGGTTTTTGCTTCAGGGTAACGTTGCTGCCCAATCAATCGTCTTTCGCCCGAGCCAAATTGAGCAGCATCTGTATTCTAGGACGAAGAATCGTCTGGAGTTGGATCTGATTGCTCGGGTTCGGGATTTTCCGACGGATTGTCGTCACTTTTGTCCTCAGAATTACCGGTTGCGTCGGGTGGGTCATCAGCTTTGATGATTTTGCCGGTTGCCTTCAAAACGAGATAGACTTTTGTGTTGACCGGCGGGATCTTCTCTTTCAGGGCCTCGAACAACAGGCCCTTTTCGGCATCACTGCTGCTGGCAACGGCTATATCGATCATCGCGTAGGATGAATTCGCCACATTGATCATTTCTCCCGAATCAGCGTAGTAAATGTCCTTTTTGGCGTGAGGGTCGTGAAAGAACTCGCTACCGCCGAACACGAAATCCGTCTGCATGGGTTTGCCGGTGTCGGTGTTGCGAATCATCTCTTTGACGTTGCGCTTGATTAGTTTGCCGTCCTCGCTCCACCAAGCTTCGATGTTGATCACCGGACCTGAGGCAGGTTGGTATTTGCCAACCCACGATGTGGGGTGACCCGGCTCCACGCCAATCGCCACGAGGCACGCGTGAACATTCCATGCTTTGCCGTGCACCGAAACGATAGACTCATGCTCTTTTGTTTTTGGTGGGCAAGCAAACATTTCTAGCAGGCCTTCTTGAAGGCAGATGGTTCCTCGGATGATCACCTGCTTCTCGATCGGGTCGACCCAGACATGATCGGGTTCTTTCGTGAATCGCTTCCAAGTCGCGGGGATTTCAATCGTTTGCTTTTTGAACTCTTCTTGTTCACGCTTCAGTTGCGCGGCCAGATCGGTGCTGGCTTGTTGAGAGTCGGCAGTTTCGGATTGCGATTCAGGTTCAGCTGCCGATTCGGATGGATCAGAATCCGCTTCAGTCGCCTCGGCGACCGCGGGGATGGGTCGCTGGGATGGATGATTGTTCGTCTGCGGGGTTTCATCGCAGCCAGACAGCAGTACGACCGCAATCAGGCACATCCATTGAATCGACTTTGAGCTCATTCTATTTTTCCCTGAAGTTCGGTCTACAATGGAGGATACGGCGACATTCTCGCTGGGTGTAGGGCCTTCATCGATTTGGTGTCAAAAAAGGCCAGAACCAATGCGTGAAAATTGGCAGTCGTGGTACGATGTCCGCCTTCACGGACTACCTTAACATTGCAGCATGAATAATCCTTCTTTCCAATACCATAATATCACAGAAGATGCTTCTGAGGCGCGGAAGTCAAAACTCTCCAATAGCCAATCGTGGGGAGAGACAATCTTGTCCAAATGGCCACGCATTCAAAAGAAGGCCGCCAAGTCAAAGCTGCGAGTTGAATCACACAAAAAAACCGTTGCCCGACTGCAGTTGGGGCTGCCAGCGGAAGTCGCGTCCCAAGCCCAGTCGGTGATCGAGCTGCTGAATAAGGCGCGGCCTAAATCGGGGGGCGATCCGACGGAGTCGGTCGAAGCGATCGTTTCGATGGCCGAATCCATCACATCGACTTTTCTGGAGGCCGCTCCCGTTGAATTTGGCGTCGAAGTACCCGGTGTCGTCGATGCCAGACGGTTGGGTGGGCTGTCTGCTCTGTTGGTGGCGAACCAAGTTCGAGGCGTGGTCAAATACGGGTCAGCCCAACAGTTTGAGCGGCTCTATCAATCGTTGGCTGTACTGCAGCGACTGAAGTACGATGACAATCGCGGTGACAATGTTCTGTTGGATCAATGGCTGTCGGTCGAGTTGCCTTTGATGCTGGGTGTTCAGCTTGCCGGAATCAAGCACTTTCGCGCCGGGGCCAAGCAAGCCGCAAAGACGTTGGCGGAAATCGTTGCCGAAGTCGTTGATGCCGATGGCTGGCCTGGCAGTTCCTGCCTATCCGTGTTTCCGACGATCGTCGCATCTTGGGCTCGCTCGCTGCGGATGATGGAAAAACTGGAGCTGGAGTTGGGTTCCAAAGTCCAATCCCAGGTCGCGTGGATTGCGGAGCAGTTTGTCCGTTTGCATGGCGTTGGCCGAAAGCCAATTTTCGCTCACGAAGACTACGATACCTGCGATCCAGCGCTGACCCAACTTGTGCTGGAAATGTCCGATGACGTCGACGCCAATGCGGTCGCGAAAGCCGCGGGCTTGGTGAAGCCAAAACAAAAAAAGAAGCCTGCTAAAAAGAAAGCCGCCAAAAATAAAGCGGATAAAAAGGAAATCAAACTGCCCGAACCCAGCAGTGTCTCGGAGTGGTCTAGTTCGGGGATCTTGAAAAGCTCTTGGAAGTCCGGTTCGCCCTACGTTGGCATCGACTTTGGAAGTGCTCACAATCGCCTAGAGATCGGAGCTCGGGATCTGTTGATTTCGGGTCGCTGTCCGATCAAAGTCTCCGACGATGGCGAGGCATTGGATTTTGATAGTGCCGGCTTCGAAGTCGTTTGCGATTTGCATGAGGACGATGTCAGTTATCTGGAACTGGAAATCAGTGCCGGTGATCTGACGGTGTACCGGCAGGTTTTGCTCGCGCGGGATGACAAGTTCGTATTCCTCGCGGATGCGGTTCACAAAAAAGGAGCCGGCGATATCGCTTGGTCGATGGATCTGCCGCTGGCAAATGGTGTGACCGTGATGCCCGAAAACGGGACGCGAGAGCTCTATCTGTACCGTAACGGCATTGAATCGTTGGTGCTGCCACTGGCGTTGCCGGAATGGAGTTCCGAGCGCCGCCGTGAAAGTCGTTTCGAAGCGACTCAAACTGCCGAGGGGCAGCATCAGTTGTCGTTGGCTCACACAGCCCAACTGCGTAGCGATGGCGGAGCGTTGTACTTTCCGGTTTTCATCGATCTCGATCCGCGGCGAAGTTGTCAGAAGCGGACGTGGCGGCAGTTGACGGTGGCGGAATCGCTCCGAATTGTGCGTCCCGAAGAAGCCGCTGCCTTTCGCGTGCAGGTCGATCGCAAACAGTGGGTGTTCTATCGGGCGTTGCAACGCGTTGCCAATCGGACGTTTATGGGCGAGAACTTTGCTGGCGACTTCTTTGCTGGCGAATTCAAAAAGAGCGGCGATGTCAGCGAGTTGCTACAAGTCCAGTAGGTTCGCAAGCTTCCACGAATAAACCATGCAAGAAATTTTCCGACGTAATCTAGACGAAGTCCGCGGCCGAATCGCGGACGCCGCCGCGAAAAGCGGGCGCGAGGCCGACGATGTGAAACTGGTTGCGGTCACAAAGTACGTGGACGCCGATATCACTCGGCAGCTGGTGTTGGCCGGTGCCACAACGCTTGGTGAGAACCGGCCGCAGGTGCTGGGCGAAAAAGCCGCCGCGCTGTCGGATCTGGAAATCGAGTGGCACATGATCGGCAGTCTACAGCGAAACAAGATTAAAAAGACCGTCTCGATCGCGTCGCTGCTCCATTCGCTGGATCGTGATTCCTTGGTTGAATCGGTGGCCCGACACGGCGTCGAAACTGATCAAGTGATTGACTGTCTGTTGGAGGTCAATGTTTCAGGCGAAACTAGTAAGCACGGATATGCCGCGGATCAAGTCGGTGCCGTGATCGAAAAGATTAGCCAGTTGGAATCGATACGGCTTTGCGGGCTGATGTGCATGGCGGGGTTGGCCGGCGATGACGACGATGCCCGTCGAGAGTTTGCGATGTTACGAGAGCTCCGCGACCGACACGTCGACACCGATGGGTCGAACATCGAATTGAAGCACTTGTCGATGGGGATGAGCGGCGATTTCGAATCCGCCATCGAAGAAGGCGCCACAATCGTGAGAGTCGGCTCGGCTCTGTTTCGAGACGTGCTGTAAGCAAGGCAAGCAGAAGGCAGGTGGCACAGGCTTCCAGCATGATCGCGCCATCAGTTGTAGGGCCGGTTCCCACCGGCCGTCGCGAACACTGGCCGATCGCGAACACTGGCCGATCGGGAGCACTGGCGGATTGCGAACACCGCCAGATCGTAAACACTGGCTGATCGTAAACACGGCCGGTAGGAACCGGCCCTACAATGCAGATCACAGCCTCGAAGCGTGTTTCAAATGTTTCAGTCGCGGAGCGACGACAGGCCTGTCTTGGTTCCCACTTAGAAACCCAAAGGCGCAAAAAAATGCATCCAGCCTGTGATCGAACCGATCCCAGGCTGGATGCCTATACCCATTTTGCCGAACGGCTTATTCCTTGTCTTCGTGCATCCAGCGATGCAGGATCGGGGCGAGGACCAAACAGATCAGCCCTGAGACCACGGCCGAGACTCCAATGATCTGGAAAACATCTCCGTAGACTTTGAAGGTCTCTGTTGGAACAGGAATCGTCCCGCCACCGCCGCCATGAGACACACCGGTAAACTGAGCGATGATCGCAGCCAAGAACTGTGAAAACGCGGTCGACAGGAACCATGTTCCCATCACGGTGCTCACAAGGTGCTTGGGCGAAAGTTTGGTCGCCATGGAAAGCCCGACAGGTGACAGACAAAGTTCGCCAGTCGTCTGAAACAGGTAACCTGCCATCAGCCAAACTAACGAAACCATGCCCTCGCTGCTGGCGGTCGTTGCTCCCCACCAGAAACAGCCGAAGCCCATCCCCAAC
>CAZDZX010000128.1:6362-11397 GCA_964510005.1 uncultured Pirellulaceae bacterium | reverse complement strand
AGCCAAAAGCCCGTGTCGTCAGTCAGTTTTCGGCACAGGTTTCGCCATGTTAGTTCCGCTGGCGTCGTTTCGTGCGGTTTCCGCGTCTCTGTTTCGGCGCCGAACTCCACGGCAAGCTGATTTTCAAATTCATGAAGGTTTTTTGGCTGGCTCTTCGTCCTTTTTCCGGTTCGCGAATTTGAACCAAGATTGCGACAACAACAGACCTAAGGTGAACGAGCCCAAGCCGATCCAGCCCCATTGTTTCAGAGATCGATGAGGACGAATCATCGCTGTCTGTGGCGCACCCGGCTTGTAACGAACCTGAATGACACGGCCAACCGGATAGGTTTGCATCATTGCTTCGACGCGGGCTTCGCTCGCAAAGGGATCGTTGCGCCCGAAAGCTCCATTGTCATCAAAGTCCGCGTTCGAATAGGTTTTACCCTCTACGTCATATTCGTATTCGATATTGGCAATAGGGTGGCCTCGACCGTTGATCGGCGTCACGACATGCCACTCGCGATGAGAGCTCGTCACGGTCGCATTAACTTTCGGCCACGTCAATCTGTAGAGTTCCACGGGGGCAACGAAAAACAGAGCCGAAAACAATGCAAAGCACAGAGCAAATTTAACTATTTTCGATATCGTAGTCATGCGACTCAAACTGAAAACTAGACGGTCAAACGAGAGCAAGCAGGCCCCCAGCATCATCGGTCATTTTTCGACAAGGGTTGCGCTAAGTCAATTTCGCGGGCTCAATGATGGCGTCCGCAACTTCGGAGCCCCAGTGCCGACACGCCGTAGATCCACTCACTGACCTTACCCGGCTGGACGGGGGTTTGTTTAGCGTCATTTTTTGCAATTTGTCTAATAAATTGAACCAAAATGTGGATAAGTGCCCAGCTTTGAAGTAGAAACGTCGTGTCTCAAGCGAGGTGTGTGAGAAGTCGTGCAAAATAGAGCTTTCGGCAGTTTCGACCGCGGAAAGCCGTATTTTTTAAGAAGGGGAAGCGATGAGCATTTGTTTGAAACCATCGCCGTTCCCGAGCCTTCGAGTTTGATGGTGCTGCTCGCATTGGGCAGCAGTCTGACGTTGGTTCGCCGCAGATCCATCGCTTAATTGCCTCAGGGCTTAAGCACAAGCCGTTGCGGTCACAGCAAGCAAAAGCCCGTGTCTTCAGTCAGTTTTCGGCACGGGTTTCGCCACGTTAGTTCCGCTGGCTCAATCATGGCGTCCGCAACTTCTGGGCCCCATGTGCCGGCGGGATAACCGTGAACCGGAATCGAGTCATCGTTCTGCCAAGCGTTGATGATGGGTTCGACAAACTCCCACGAATGTTCGACGCTTTCACCGTGGGCATATAGCGTTGGATCGCCTTTGATGCAGTCCAGCAACAGACGCTCGTAAGCTTCCGGCAAATCGTTTTCGGCCAGATCCGAGTAGTGGAAATCCATGTCCACGTTTTTCACATTGAATCCGCCGCCTGGAATTTTCATGCCAAAGGCCAGCAGTAGGCCTTCGTCCGGTTGGATTCGCATCACCAGTTGATTGTTCACCAACGAGTAGTCGGAGTCTCTGCGAAATAGTTTGTGAGGTGGCTTTTTGAAAGTGATCGCCACTTCCGCAACCTTGGTGGGCAGTCGCTTGCCGGTGCGAACGTAGAACGGAACTCCTGACCACCGCCAGTTGTCGACGAAAAATTTCACAGCGGCATAGGTTTCCGTTTTGGAGGTCGCAGGCACGCCCTCTTCTTCGCGGTAGCCTTTGACCATTTCGCCACGCATGTTTGATGCCGTATACTGGCCGCGAATGCAATACTTGGCGACTTCGGATTCGCAGATCGGCCGCAACGACTGAAACAGTTTGGTTTTTTCGGCGCGAATCGCATCCGCAGACGGCGAAATCGGCGGCTCCATGGCGATATGGGCCACGATCTGCATCAAGTGGTTCTGCAGCATGTCCCGCAGCGCCCCCGATTGATCGTAGTATCCGCCACGGTTGCCAACACCCATCGGTTCGGCCGACGTGATCTGAACATGGTGAATGTAGTTGCGATTCCACAGTGGCTCGAAGACCGAATTCGCGAAACGAGTCACCAACAGGTTCTGCACCGTTTCTTTGCCCAAGTAATGATCGATGCGATAAATCTCGCTTTCGGGGAAGTACTCGGTCAGCGATTGATTGAGAGCCCGAGCAGAGGCGCGGTCGTATCCGAAAGGCTTCTCGATCACGAGCCGGCGGGTGCAGCCTTCTTTGGCGCTGAGTCCGTGGGCCGATAGGTAGGCCGGGATTTTGTCGTAAAGCGATGGGGGCGTCGACAGGTAGAAAATGTAGTTGTTGCCGGTGGCAAATTCTTCGTTCAGCTTGTCGAGTCGTTCGCCGACTTTGGCGTAGTCATCGGAAGCGTTGGTGTCGATCGGCTGATAGAACAGCAGTTTCGCAAAAGCTTCGATCGTTTCTTGCGGTTCGTCGCTGATGTCAAACAGATCGTTTTCCAACAGGCCCTTTTTCCGAAAGTCATCGTCCGACAACTTGCTGCGGCTGACTCCCAGCAGGGCAAATTTTTCGGGTAGCAATCCGTGTTTGAACAGATCGTAGATTGCCGGAATCAGCTTCCGTCGCGTGAGGTCTCCCGAGGCACCAAAGATCACAAAGACAACTGGTTGAATCTTGTTCTCACGCATTGTATTTCCCTATAGTTTTCAAACAAAACTGGCACTCGTTGTCCCAGCCCTGTCGGTTGAAAATGCGGCCATCCTAAAAACTCAAACGAGGCGGCCAGCCTCTGTCGCAAACGAAAACCGAG
Source organism: uncultured Pirellulaceae bacterium (assembly GCA_964510005.1). GTDB lineage: Bacteria > Planctomycetota > Planctomycetia > Pirellulales > Pirellulaceae > Mariniblastus. The sequence goes on along the minus strand of CAZDZX010000128.1, from coordinate 8,608 downwards.
CACGCTCGATCCGTATTGTTCTCTAGATGACGATGTCTCGTCCCAGTTCTCGGCGAACGACCACCCACTGACCGGCGTGCATCATCCAATGTCCGCCCAGCATGACCATGACGGCCCCCACGGTCGGTGCAAAGGAACGAAAGTGCTCCGGCGAAGGACCATCCAGCAACGATTCGTCCATGCCATCAACAGCTTGAAGAATCGCGGCGCGGTTTGTCTTTGCCAACTCCAGCAACTGGTCCATTGGAACAAACGCGGATGCGTCGTCACTGGCAGCCGATTCCTTGGAGTACTTTTCGGCGAATCCTTCAGGCAGAGGAGACAATGAACCGGGAATGCACCCGTCGCACATCATGTGATCCGACGCAATCAAGTGGCCGACTTGCCAATTGATGTGGTTGCAACCCGGGTGAGGCCGCTTCATGGCTTCCTCATTCGTCAAATCTCCCAAGTACGAACCGCAGACCATGTCCGCAGTTTGAATATTGGTTTTGATGGCGTCTTTTACGTTCATCGTTTGTGCCTTTTTAAAGTTGGAAAAGGGACGATCGCCGCTTGGAGATCGTTATCGGACTAAACGTTGTACGAAGTCGATGACGTCGTGCCACCCCGACCGGTCCAGTTTGTGTGGAAAAACTCACCACGTGGTTTGTCGACACGCTCGTAAGTGTGAGCTCCGAAGTAGTCACGCTGAGCCTGCAGCAAGTTCGCCGGCAGGCGCTCGGTGCGATATCCATCGAAGTAATTCAAAGCAGAACTGATGGCCGGCAGTGGAATGCCCAGTTTGACGGCGGTGGCGACCACGTTTCTCCATGAAGCCTGAGCCTTTTCGACGGCGGCTTCGAAGAACGGATCCATCAACAGGTTGGTCAACCCAGCGTCTTTGTCGAAAGCGTCGCGGATGTTGTTCAAAAACGCCGAACGAATGATGCAGCCACCACGCCACATCAATGCGATTCCGCCGAAATTCAAATCCCAGTCACGCTCATCAGAAACGGCACGCATCAATTGATAGCCCTGAGCGTAGGACACAATCTTGGACGCGTACAAGGCTTGTTCCAGGTCGTCGATGAAGGACGCTCGATCGCCGTCGAAGACTTCGCTGGGACCGTTGAGGACTTTGGATGCTTCGACTCGCTCGTCTTTCAGTGCAGACAGGCAGCGTGCAAATACGGCTTCGCCGATCAGCGTCAGAGGTTGGCCGATATCCAATGCAGAGATCGCCGTCCACTTTCCGGTTCCCTTCTGCCCTGCCCTGTCCAAAATCACATCGACGGTTTCGGTGCCGTCTTCTTCTTTGTAGCCCAGAATGTCGCGGGTGATTTCGACCAGATAGCTATCCAGCACACCATCGTTCCACTTGGCGAACACTTGGTGCATTTCATCATTGGTCATGCCCAGACCGTCTTTCATCATCTGGTAGGTTTCGCAGATCATCTGCATATCACCGTACTCGATGCCGTTGTGGACCATCTTCACAAAGTGCCCTGCTCCGCCGCGACCGACCCAATCACAGCACGGTTCGCCCTTGTCCGTTTTGGCGGCGATCGATTGAAAGATTGGCTTCACGTGTTCCCACGCTTTGGGATTTCCGCCAGGCATGATGCTGGGGCCCTTGAGAGCACCTTCTTCACCGCCAGAGACACCGGTGCCAATGTACAGGATGCCTTTTTCTTCAAGGTCGGCGGTGCGGCGAACGCTGTCGGGGAACTCACTGTTGCCGCCATCGATAATGATGTCGCCTGGATCCAGATGCGGCAGCAAACTGTCGATCACCATGTCGACAGGTTTTCCGGCTTTGACCATGATCATCACACGTCGCGGGCTTTTCAGTTTGCCGCAAAGCTCTTCGACCGAGTGGCTGCCCACGATCGATTTACCGGCCGCACGACCGGAGATGAAATCGTCAACTTTCGAAGTCGTTCGGTTGTATACCGCTACTGTAAAGTCATTGCTGGCCATGTTGAGGACAAGGTTTTCTCCCATTACTGCCAAGCCAATTAGGCCAATGTCTGCATCTGACAAAACGAGTCTCCGAATTAAAGTGGTGGGTGTAGAGTTGGAAAACAAAATTCTAATTTAAATCCAGTACCACGGAAGGACTGCAATTCGAGACTCGCCAAGGGGTGAAAGGCATGTCAAAATGGGGGATTCTGGCAGGCCAGTCCCCCTAGTTTCGCTCATCACGAGTCCGTTCGAGGCGTTGGAGAATCGAAGATTGACTGTAGGGCCGGTTCCCACCGGCC
>CAZDZX010000128.1:0-6262 GCA_964510005.1 uncultured Pirellulaceae bacterium | reverse complement strand
TCCGAACTGTTGCCAGTCCAGCTACGGGGCGCACATCGCTTATTGCGAGATGGCTTCCTAGTTAATAGCGTCTCAGTTCTTCCCAAGCCGTCGCAACCGCTTCGCGATCCGCAACCATCCAGATTAACGCGGTGACTGCCAAGCTTGCCGCAACGATCAGCAAAGGAAAGCCAAACAGGCTGGCGGTTGAGACATATTCTTTGAGCTCTTCTTCAAGCGCCGCTTCCAGTTCACGCCAGCCATCGAAACTCTGTTCGTTTCCCCCAGAGGTCAACTGAATATTCTTCAACCAGTTCACAGGTTCCAGATGCAAGTGAATATTCTTCGCCGGGATCAGCAAGCTGTTTCCCGCCCAGCGACTTTTGGGATCAAGCTTTCGAGCCACCGAGGTCAGGATTGGCCGAAGTTGTTCGCTGGTCATGTTGTAGATCACCAGTCGCGGACGCATCATCAGGACCAGCAATGAAACCAGCAGCCCGTAAAAGACGATCAGCATCAGCCAAACCCAGCCCCCAAAATGGCTGGCGGCGCTTTCAGGGAAAAACAGCATGATCGGCCCGGAGATCATATAACCCGCCAGTCCGATGCCTAGACCTGCGGTATCGCGCGCCCCGGTTGTGATGAAGGGGCGACTCTTCAGATTCAGCATTCCGATGTAGCAGAGGTAAACTGCCAGCGGCGTTACCATGATGCAGTAGTGAAGCGGATCCATAAGGCCGTTGCAAAAACAAGGTTTCAGTCGGCACTTAGTCTAGAAGATGATCGGTAAACCGCCAGTAGCCGCGCCAGCAGAAGGTCCGAAACACCAGCAGGGCCGAATCGCTGACGAGTGAATTTTCGCACGCTGGCGAACTTGCCGGTTGCTTAAAGCCGGTCCAGATACGAGATCCAACGGAAAATCAAATCCCATGGCTTTGCGGGTTTGGCCATCGTGGCAATCGGAAAACCTGCTTTTCGGAACGCCGCCAGGGCGGCCTCGTCGTCACCGCCGACCTCACTGCCCATCGCAAGCACTTGCATCGGAGTCGCGGGAGTGGACTCAAAATTGGGGAGCCGGCTGGACAGTTCGCCCTCGATTATCGCAACGCCTTGGAAAATCTTCCGATTCACAAAAGCGGTCCGCAGCGCCATCTCGCCTCCGGCATCAGAACCCGCCACGGCGATCTGTCGCTCATCGAGGCTGTAGTGCTCGGCAAGGATTCCGATCGTTTTGGCAATCGTATTCGCATCGTCCGGAGTCCAGCTTTTGTCATCGGTGGACTGGGGAACAAGGACTCCGCAGTTGTATTTTTGGCAGAGGGGCAGAAATCGCTTTTCCAATTTTTGTTTGGAAATCGGTCCCGGAGAAGGGATCCACACCAGTAGCGAAGCCGCTTCGCTGGAGTCCGATTTATCGGCCGCAATCGCGAGGTAGCTCTTGGGCATGTTGGCCGATGGAACATCGACTTGCTTGAATTCCACGTCGGGCGATTCCAGCACCGCCTGCGGAGGAATCACTTGCACGGCGGTGGTTTGAATTTCCTTTTCAAATTCCTCATCATCGCGTTTGAATTTGATTTGCACTTTTTTATCGGGAGTCAATCGAGCAGCTGCCCGGTAAATCGACTCGATGCCTGCGATTTCCTCGCCGGCAAATTCGACGATTTGGTCTCCACGCTGCAAAATGTCTTTGGAGTTCCCGATCGAAAATGTGACCCGAACTTTTTCATCGTCTTCGCGGATTCCGAATCCAAGTTCGCCCGGAACAAAGGGATCGATCTCACCAGCCAGGATAACTTCGACTGCCACGCTCTGGCCATCGCGATCGATTTTCAAGCTAACCGTTTCATTTTCATAGAGCGGCCCGATCACATGTTTCAATTCACCCAAGCGGGAAATCGATTTGTCATTGGCTCCAACGATCGTATCGCCTTCCCGAACGCCGGCCTTGCCCGCAGGCGATGTCGGTAAGCAAAAACTGACCTTGGCCGCGTCGCTGTTCGGATTGCTGCCTTCAAAGTTGATCCCCAGCAAGCCCTGTCGCAGGTCCTTGCCGGAAACCAAGCGGCGAAAGCTGTCAGAATCCGGTTGGATCACCATCGCGAATCCGATTCCTGAATCGTACCAACCTGCCCCTGCTGAAACGTCGCGGTCGTTGGGCGATGCTGGGACCAGAATCCCGATCGCACGCCCCCACAGATCTACCAAGGGTCCACCGTAATTTTGGCGGGAAATTTTACAGTCGGTCTGCACCGCACGATCCCAGATCCGCCCTCGCGCGCTCAGGATTCCAACGGAAACATTGGCATCGTCGGGACTGAAGAACTTTCCCAACGCCACACAGCGCTGCCCCTGCTGTGGCGATTTTTCAGAAAACGCAATCGGAGAAAGCTTGCTGTCAGCAGAGTCGATTTTCAACAGCGTTAGGTTGCGGCTGTGATCCGTGGAGATCACCTCCGCGACAAAGCGCTGACTGCCGTCGGTGTCACCGGCCAGCAGTACGAAAATACTTGCCGGCTGATGCTTGAGATTAAACGATGCCGTCAGAATGTGGCCTTTGTTATCAATCAGGGTTCCCGAAAACGGGCCCGCAATCGGGGCTTCGCCAGCGTCGGCGACCCCGCCAATGGTTTGGATTTGGACGACCGAAGACGAAGTCGCATCGATGATCGATTTGATTTGACGCTTCACCGGATCGTTCTGCGCCGCGACAGGCTGAGCCATTATCAGCAACAGCGCGAATGCGTACAGCAATTTGGCACTCACATTCATTATTGCTGCACCAGAGAAAGCTCAGCGGTGACGAATTTACTTTGTCGTTGCAGAGTCAGTTTTACGGGTGCATCGCGATCGACCCGAGCCAAGATCTGGCGAACGTCTTTGCAGCTGGCGACGGGGAACCCGTTGATGTCCACGATCAGGTCATCGGCGGTCACACCAGAGAGTTGAGCAGCGCCGCCAATCGTGGTGAATTCAACAAAGGGTGGTGTTTTGCCGACGACATCGGCCACCAATGAAAAACCAAGCAGTGTTGGCGTCATGGATTCGGTGGATCGTCGTGAGGATAGCTTTCGATCCAATTCCGGTTTGGCTTTGAGCAGTCGCTGAATCGGATCGTTGAGCTCCGAAAAAGGAATCGCGTAGTTCAACCAAGACCCCGTTTTGCGATCCCGAGATTCTTTGCCGATCAAGGCGACGGGCTTGCCGTCGGTGGTGGTGATGATTCCACCCGAAGTGCCAGGGTTGCTGGTGATCGCGTCCAGCACGCAAACCTTTCCCTGCCACGGGACTTGCCACGTGCCGCGTTTGGCGTTGAGATTCGTCATGGCGGCGATGGTCCCCTGTTGAACGCTGACCGATTCATCACCGGTGGCGACGCCGTAGCAATTGGACCACGCTCGAATCGATGAACCTGTTTTGGGTTCGACAGAAGTACTCAAATCGAAAAAAGGAAGCCCTCTCGCATCGGCTTTGAGCACGGCGATCTCTAAAGCCGGATCGTAGCCGACCAGTTTGGCATCGAAACGTTCTCCGCTGTCGGTAACGATTCGAGTTCCGGACGGATCCAGCACGTAACTCCACGTGGTCAGAATGTGACCTTCGCCAGAGATGAGGATCCCGGTTTGATAGGCTTCGAGTCCACGCAGTCCACCGGCACCAAAGATCTTGACGGTTTTTTTCGCCGGTTGGGCCAGCGCCGCGCCTTCGGAAAAAATCAGGGCGCCGCAAAACGCAAAAAACAGCAACAGCGCTGCTGTCGATTCTCTTGTTCTGTTGATAGGGCAGACTCCTGTCCGAAGCGGTCAGTCACGAAACATAACTATAGTCGACAGTGCCGAATTTGGCACCGCGCTATTCCTCATCTTCGGAGGACAGTTTCGCCAGCACCGTCAAATCCTCGAGGGTACTGACATCGCCCGCGGCCTGTCGACCGGCGGCAATATCCCGCAGAAACCGACGCATGATTTTGCCACTGCGGGTTTTGGGCAGAGCATCCGCAAAGCGAATATCGTCTGGAACGGCGAGGGCTCCGATTTCTTTGCGAACATGCAATTTGAGTTCCGCCCGCAGTGCCTCCGACGGTTCCGCGTCACGCAGCGAACAGAACACGGCAATGGCCTGCCCTTTGATTTCATCCGGTCGGCCGACGGCGGCACATTCGGCGACAGCCGGGTGAGAAACCATCGCGCTTTCGACTTCGATGGTGCTCAAGCGGTGACCCGAGACGTTGATCACGTCGTCGATACGACCCATGATCCAATAGTATCCGTCTTGATCGACGCGGGCGTTGTCGCCTGTCAGATAGTTGCCCGGCACGGTGGACCAGTACTGATCAAAAAATCGCTGATCGTCTCCCCAGATACCACGCAGCATTCCCGGCCAGGGTTTGGAGATGCAGAGCATGCCGCCTTGGTTTTCGCCCAGCGGATTTAATGATTCGTCCACGATCACAGGAATGATGCCCGGCAGCGGTTTGGTGCAGCTTCCCGGTTTCGTGGGAGTCGCACCCGGCAAGGGGCTCATCATGATGCCGCCGGTTTCGGTTTGCCACCACGTATCGACGATCGGACATTTTTCGCCGCCGATTTTTTCGTGGTACCACATCCACGCTTCCGGGTTGATGCCTTCGCCAACGGTTCCCAATAATCTCAAACTGGAAAGATCGTGCTTTTCGACATGCTGGTCGCCCCATTTAATGAAGGCGCGAATGGCCGTGGGCGCCGTATACAGAATGGTGACTTTATGTTTTTCTACCAGCTCCCAGAACCGATTTTCAGCCGGATAGTTGGGAGCGCCTTCGTACATCACGCAAGTCGCGCCTGCCGATAGCGGACCATAGACAATGTAGCTGTGACCGGTGATCCAACCACAATCCGCGGTGCACCAGAAAATGTCATCGGGACGCCAGTCAAACACCCATTGGAATGTTTTCTTCGCCCACAGGTTGTAACCGGCGGTGGTGTGACGGATGCCTTTGGGTTTCCCTGTCGATCCGCTGGTGTAAAGGATGAAGGAAGTGGCTTCGCTGTCCAACGGTGTGGCTGGGCAATCGGCGTCCACCGATTCGACCAGCTCATGCCACCAGTGATCGCGGCCTTCGGTCCACGCGACATCGTTGCCCGCTCGTTTGAGGACCACAACGCTCTCCACGGTCGGTGATTTCTTCATCGCCTCGTCGACGGCGGCCTTGAGCGGCAGAACTTTACCTCGGCGGTTCAGTCCATCGCTGGTCAGTTGGACTTTGGCGTTGGCATCGTTGTTTCGGTCAGCGATCGCTTCGGCTGAAAAGCCAGCGAAGATCACCGAGTGGATGGCTCCGATTCGCGTGCAAGCCAGCATCGCAATCGCCAGTTCCGGCGTCATCGGCATGTAGATCGAAACCACATCGCCCACGCCGACGCCCAGTTTTTTCAGGCCGTTGGCAAATTTGCAAACTTCGGCATGTAGTTCAGCGTAAGTCAGTTCTCGCTGATCGCCGGGTTCGCCTTCCCAGATGATGGCGGTCCGGTCGCCGTTACCGGCTTCGATGTGGGCATCCAAGCAGTTGTAAGAAATATTGGTTTTCCCACCGACGAACCATTCCACATTGTGTTCGTCTTGGCGGAGTACTTCGTCGAAGGGCTCAAACCAGTGAAGGTCCTTGTTGGCGAGGTCTTTCCAGAACGTGATCGGATCCGACGCCGCGGCATCGTAAAGATCCTGATAGTCCTGCATCGAGCCGATCATTGACTTCTGCGAAAACTCTGCGCTGGGCGGAAACAGGCGATCTTCCTGCATCACGCTATCGATTTGGCCAGTGTTGGGGTCGGACATGGGGGCTCCTGATTAAATGGTTACCCAAGTTTACCGGATTGGCTTTCATTTTTCACGGCACCTTGAGTATTTTGTGAGCTTTCCAATTTTGAAAAGGTTGGATGGCCCTGAAGCCAACTTGCACCCTAGACGTTATGATGAGCCCATGACCAGAAAGAGAAATGAATTACGCCCGGTGAAGGTTAAACGTAACTTCACCAAAAAGACCCCCGGAAGTGTGCTTTATCAATGCGGTGATACCGTGGTTTTGTGCACCGCCAGTGTTAGCGAGGATGTTCCTCCTTGGATGCGGGATAGCGAAAAAGGTTGGATCACTGCCGAATACAATATGTTGCCCGGCAGCACCGAGCCTCGCAAACGCAGGGATCGTAGCAAAGTCGACGGACGCACCACGGAGATTCAACGGCTGATCGGGCGTTCGATGCGAGCCGTTGCGAATTTGGAAGCCTTGGGGCCGCGGCAGATCACC
>CAZDZX010000127.1:0-11422 GCA_964510005.1 uncultured Pirellulaceae bacterium | reverse complement strand
TGGCCTTACGTGTTTTTTTCGGGTTCGATTTCCCAGCCCTGCAGGCTGGGCTAGGTAAATGGCCGGGGCTTTGCCCCTGTTTGCTTGCAGACGAATCACTTCGCATTCCGCCTAAATTCGCCTAAATTCGCCTTTTGGTCGGTACTACAGACTCTCGCCCTACCCGGGCGGCCATTGCATGGGACGGCCCCCAAGAATATGCAAATGCAGATGGTCTACGGACTGACCGCCATCGGCATCGCAATTGGCAACCACCCGATAACCATTGCTCAATCCGGCAGCCGCGGCGACCTCGGAAACCTTCAGCAACAAATGGCCCGCAAGGTCTTTGTCTTCCGCCTTCAGAGAATCCACATTGACGATCCGCTTCTTGGGAATCAGTAGCACATGAACCGGAGCCTTGGCCTCGATATCGCGAAAGGCAATGCACTGATCGTCTTCGAAAACAATATCAGCTGGAATCTCGCGATCAATAATCTTCTCAAAAATGGTCTTTTCCATTTTACTTCTCCAAAACAATGGCTTCGTCCGCGATCAACGTGACAATCCCGCCTCGTACCGCCATCGCATGCCGACGGTCCGCATTGATCAAGGCATTTTCCACTGGCTCGGACACTGCCCGCCCCATCTGATCAAAGACCTCGCCCTTTGCAATTCCCTGATTCAGCGACTCAAGCTCTTGCTCGGTTATCAGTTTTAAATCCGATTTGCTTATCGGACAGCGGATCATGTTGAGAATTTCAGGGTTCATCGATTTCTTTTTAAAGCAGAGTTGCCCAAATGATAGCACTTTGCGGTCCCGGCGCGAACTTCTGGACTTCTCGTATTGGTGGAAAATTCATGTTGGATTCAAATGTGCTTGCCACGATGGTAATCGTTGATTCAACGGATAGATACAAAAGGAGTTTGTCATGTTACGGTCTGTACAGTTGCAGGTACTGTTAGTTCTCTCAATCGGATTTCTTCCGATTCAATTTTTGGCTCCCCTCGATGCCCAACAAACCAGCCCTCCGACTGGTGACCGTTTGGCGTTGATCGATTACTCAGAGACGCCACGACTGAATCCACCCTCGGCCAGTTCGACAAGCCAACCACTGGCGGCTTCGAAAAGTGAGCCCCTAGCAGCTTCCTCGTTGACGATGCCAACCGACGTGATCCCTCCCTTCGCCGCTCATCCTGATTTCGAAACGCCCGCCGATATCTCATTCGAAGAAAACGTACCGCAGCGAGCGTCCCACCTCGACGTCCCCAGTTTGCCCATCGACAAAACCTGTCAACAACTGGCCAACTTGGTTTCAAAAAACTTGAATTCTGACATCGACGATCAGGCCAAACGCGAACTCGTTGAGATGGCCCTGAAGATGGTCGCCTGCAACGTGGCCCTGAAAGCAGAAGCCAAAATCACCCTGCTGGAAGCAAAACATACTCTGGAACGAAACGAACTGTATTCGCAGATGGCGACTTTGCGAGCCTCCTCTAGCGTTCCACAACAGTTGCAACAGATACTGACTCCAGTTCACCAAAGCCTTGAGCGGAATTTTCTTCAAGCAGCCACGCTCAATCAAGCCTGGCGACAGCTTGCCAGTTCCGTGTTCTCTCTGGAGCAGACCTATGCACAGAACACAGAAGAAGCACAATCAAAAATCAACACCGTTCCTATTGAACAACGCATTGCCCATTTGGAATCTCAACTTTCCCAGCTGAAAAGCCAGCCGGGTTATCCGCTTCCGTTCCAGCCCATCCGCTCGGCGTCATGGGAGCAACGATTGCCTGTTGTAGAGGAAACCGATCAACAAGCGATGCCGTTGCGACCGCTCCACAACCGCACTAGAAAACTGCGGTAGTGGCGTGGTGAGGCTCATCACTTAGCCTTTCAAAAATCGATAGCGAAAAATGGTGTAGAGGATCTTGTAGCCCGCTCGCAAGGTCCCCGAGATCGTCCCACTGATTTTGCTTTTGCCGATTCGGCAGCGGTAGGAAACAGGAACTTCGCAATACTTCAAACCGGCTCGCACGGCTTTGATTTGCATTTCGATAGTCCAGCCAAAATTTTCGTCCTGCATCTTGAGCTCTTGGAGGGCTCGGGTGCGGATCGCACGAAACGGGCCAAGGTCCGTGAACTTGGCGCCCCAGAACAGTCGAATCAACGAACACGCCAGCCAGTTTCCGAACAATGCCTGAAAGTGCATGGCTCCGGTTTCACGCTGACCGGTGGCGCGTGAACCCACCACAAAGTCATAGCCTTCGTCCAGTTTCTGGACCAGCATTTCTAATTCTTCGGGATGGTCGCTGTAATCGCCATCCATAAACGCAATCACCGACGCGCCATTCGACGGGGCGTTGTCCACCGCGAATGCGATTCCGGTCAAGCAAGCTTTACCGTATCCGCGTTGCGGTTCATCGATCACCGTCGCACCGCCAGAGCGAGCCACTTCGGCCGATCCGTCGGTCGAACCGTTATCGACAACGATCACCTGATGAACTTTGGGAAGGGCATTGAGCACCTTACCGATCGAATCTTCTTCGTTGAGCATCGGAATAACGACGCTGGTATGGAGTAAGGAGTCAGTCAAAAGTCACCCTCACCCAGATGAAGAGTCCAATAAGCATACGGGCAGGGAGACTGCCGCGTATTGAAATTCCAGTCCTGCAATTTATCAGCTCGGTAAAAACTAGTTCTTAGTGAAGGTCTTTTCAAAGCGTTTGCTGCCAAAGACGAGCTCTCGTTTCGCCTCATCAGTAGCCGCGGTATCTACTTTAGCTTTGCATCTCTCACAGCAAAAGAAAACCTTGATCCCATCAACTTCGCTGAAATGATCCTCAGAAACCTCTCCGCCGGAAATTGGGCATTGAGACTGTTTGAATTGCCCCGTCTGAACTAACTGGACATTTCCTTGAGCATCGTACTTCTTTGTGTCCTTTTGGAATTTACTCACGCAGTTCGGGCAACAGAAAAACACTTTGCCGCCCCGATGAGCCACCACTTTAGAATCCTTTACCTTGCGTTTAGGAATCATAAAGCAATTCACATTCGTCAAATCTAACGCTGGCTTTTTGGCAAAGGCTTTCTCGAACGGTTTGTCCGCAAAAATGAGGGCGACTTTGTCTTGCAATTTCCCCGCCGAATCGACTTTCTTTTTCGCAGCCTCGTCTGCGAACGCGACCTCGACAGCCCCGACAGTGGATTTGATTTTCGAGGAAATTGGCTTTCCCGTGATCGGACAGGACTTTTGCACGTACTGGCCGGTCAACGCTAACTGATGATTGGCTTTGGTCGAATACGCCGCGGGATCTTTTTTGTAAGCCTCAACAAACGCTGGGCTGGAAAAATAGAGATCGGCATCGCGGTACTTTGTAGCGACTTTTGCGGAAGCGGTTTTCCCCGAGATCAAACATTTGACATCCGTAAGTTCCTGGCCGGAAAGCTCACCGGCCAATACGAATGCCAAAACGAGAAAAGGAAGAGAAAGTAATTTGAACATGACAGGCCTTTCGAGACAGAGAAAAAGCATGTGACGATTGTCCCGATCTTTATTCATCGGTGTCAAGACAATTCGGGTTCCTCATTTTCGCTCAATCGTGTCCTGGGTTCAATCAGCTGGAATGTCATCCCAAATCCACACAGCAGAAAGCAGAAAATCGTAAGAAAAACGGTTTCAAATCCCGCTATGTCCACTAAAGCCCCCAGAATCACCGAACTGGCCATCACTGGTACGGAAACAAACAGTCCCAGCGTGCTGAGATAGAGCGGATGATTTTCCCTACTGGTCATCTCCAACGTGTAATTAGTTAGAAACCGCAGCGCGATTGGTGTCAGACCCAACAGAAAAAACACAACCGGAAAGAGAAACTCGCCCGTTTTCCCCATCCGACTGAGCCCCAGTGCCAGCAGTGGGATCACGCACATCATAAACATCAACAGCTTCAACACGATTCGATTTCCAGCGCGGTCCGCCAACCAACCCAATGGGATCGTCAACAAAGAAGCGCCGATGTTCTGTGCGATGACCCAGTAGATCAACGATCGCAACCCCAGCCCCAATCGTTCCCTCGCGATGTTTTGATAGTGCGGCATTAGCACAATCCCCATCCCGAACATCCCGGCAAGGATCATCAGGCAGCGAACATTGCGGTCGGACTTCACCGGCTCAAGGACGCAGCGCAGCCGTGACCGTATCGATTTAACTTCCACCGGATTGGTGTCGACCGTTTCAGACAACGTCAGCGAAACAACAGCAGCCACGCAAAACGCCAGCCCTGTGAATCCAAAGATCCACTCAAATCGCCCACTGCTTTCTCCCAGCCACCGCTGCAGCAAAAACCAAGCGGATAAAACCGCGATCGTGCCTCCCACGATACTGCTGGTCGCCGCCAGCTTGCCGCGAATCGTGGGCACCACCAGTTTGCCGATTAGCGTGTTGGACAACAGTTGAGCCAATCCGGTAGCGATAAAGAAAATCGCGTACACGATCAGGAACACCCAAGCCATCCCGACGAACTTTCCATCGGTTGCCGCCCACACCCCCGCCAGCACCAAAAAACAGACGCCCATCGCCAGCGTGGTCAGAAAGAGTGCGAATTTCTTGCGAGGCAGATTTCGAATTTGATCGGATAGCAATACGCCGGGGATACTTTGTCCGAACCGATTGAGCATCGGCAGATAACCGCGCAGCCAGCCTCCGCCTCCAATCAGGTCCAGCACCGCCGGCATGATGACGGTTTCGGTTTTGAAGATCCAACCGATCCGCAAAAAGATCTGGAACAGCGCGATGGAGACAAAATTAGATTTAGCATGTCGCACTTCGGTGATTTGGCGATCGCGCGGCGATTGGGGCGAATTCATGGCGGGATTGTAGGGTTTTACCCAACATCAACCACCTCCATTCCGATTTCCCCACCGAAGGATTATGTTTTCGGTAGCTATCCCTTCAACAATGCAAGCCTCATCACGCTCTATGCTTCAACTCAAAAAAGCGATTCGCTTGGAATGCCTCCGCCAGCCATTCAAAAAAGCCTTGCAGACCGCCGCGCAAATCGGCGCCCAAGGAGTCGAAATCAACGGCCGTACCGAACTCAAACCCAAGGACATGTCTCGCACTGCTGTTCGGCACGTTCGCAAAATGCTCGACGACCTGCGTCTAAAAGTCTCGGTAATCAATTTTCCGACCCGCAATGGTTACGCCACGATGGATTTGCTGGAACAGCGAATCGAGGGCACCAAAGCCGCCATGTCGATGGCCTTTGAACTCGGCTGCAGCGTCGTCTCCAATGACATCGGTCCGATCCCGGAAGACCTCGCCTCCACTGAAGGCCAAACGATGTTGCAAGGTTTGTCCGATATTGGAATTCATGGTCAGCGATGCGGCGCTTGGTTGGCGGCAAAAACGGGAAACAGCAATGGAGAAACGCGGCTGAAAGGACTGATCGATGAACTGCCAGTTCATTCTCTGTTCGTGGATTTTGATCCGGCCAGCTTTTTGTTGGCCGACGGTTCGGCGACCGATGCGATGAACTTGCTTTGCGAACAGGTGGTCAATTTCCGCGCCCGCGATGCAGTCCGTGATTTTTCGTTAGGCCGCGGAGTCGAAGTTCAACTCGGCCGCGGCAGCATCGATTGGGCGGCACTGCTGGGCAAGCTGGAAGAAAAAAACTACACCGGCTTTATCGCAATCGACCGCGATGCTGAATCGGATCCCGTGTTGCAGTGCGCTCAAAGCCTCGAATATCTAGAAAACCTGTTCCGCTAACAGTAACCGTGGTGTGGGCACTCACTCCTGCCCGGACCGCCATTCTATTGCCTACTGAATATTCAGCATCGCGAACGTTTCGATCGAAGCATAGTCCGTCAAATTCTCCACCGCCGCATTCCCGGGTCGCAGACTCAATACGGTTTGCATTCCCGCGGACGCTGCCGCGTCCAATTCCGCCGCGACATCGCTGACGAACACAATCTCGTTGGCAGCGATGCCACAATCGGCAGCGATCTTGCGATAGCTTTCGGCTTCCTTTTTCGAACCCGTCGTGGTGTCGTAATGTGCTGAGAACAGATCCAGCAAATCACCGGCCACACTGTGCCCAAAGAATAACTTCTGAGCCGCGATGCTGCCCGATGAATAGATTCGCAAATCAAGCCCCGCCTGTTTCCATCGCTGCAATGCCGGCGCCGTGTCGTCGTAAAGATGAGCCACCATTTCGCCGCTGTGAAAACCCGATTTCCAAATGATGCCCTGCAGCTGTTTCAATCCGGTGGCTTTCACATCACCATCGATCATTTCAATCACGGCATCGATGACCGTTTGCTGTTGATCGGACTCCGGGACCGAACCCAGCCACGACTCTCTCGAGTCATGCCCCAGATCCGCGGCCAGCAATTCGACACAGGGGTTCAGCAATTCTTCTCCCCAGTGCTCGTTTACAAAATCGGGAACACGCTGGCGAGCGTAAGGAAACATGACTTGATGCACAAAGTCGATCGAAGAGGTCGTGCCTTCAATATCTAGCAGCACGATTTTGGCAGAGAGTTCTATCATCCATGGACCCTAAAAAACCAGAAGGACGTAACTCATACCGAGTCTTTCAACTCGGGATGAGCAACGCCCTTCCGGCCATGGTGGTTGTGTGAGGCCTTAGTTTACTTCGACGATGCTGTCGAATCCACCACCTTTTTTATCATTTTCTAGATAACTGGGCCCCATGCACAGCGGGGAAAATTTGTCATGTACGGGCTCGTCCATGTAATGCGGCGTCCAGCCACTAACATCCTCGAATAATCGGATGCACCGGATTGTTTTATCAGTGCACAGGTTAAACCAGTGATGTGTGCTTTTGGGCACACTGATCAGGTCGCCCGATTCGACGGTGATCCCGAATACCGGGGCGGTTTGCGGGTTGATGTGAAAGACTCCGCTGCCTTTGACGGTAAAACGGACTTCGTCTTCGGTGTGGAGATGCTCTTTGTCGAATTTGGCCAGCATGTCATCCAAACCCGGAGTCTCAGGGGTGACGTTGATGACGTCGGCGGTGACGAAGCCGTGCTCTTCTTTGAGCCGCTCGATTTCTGGAGCGTAGGCGTCAAGAATTTCTTCGTTGGTGGCGTCGGGACCAATGCGGCCTTCAACATCCCACTGCTCGTAGACGATGCCAAAGGGTTTTAGGAAATCCGCGATTTCGGTGGGGTCATTGATTTCGCGATTTTCATCTGGAATATGGACGCGAGCCATAAGAGCTCTCCGGAAAAAAACTGTCTGAATTAAGCCTCGCATTGTAATGCCAACGGGCCAATCCGGGGAGCGTTTTTTCTGGCTGCAAATGAGTCTGCGGAGAAACGCTACGGTTTTCGTATCCAGCAAAACCCTCAGAGTTTACGGAGATTCGTGCGGAATCGCGCGGGGGAGTGTCGCTGCGAAGATCCCGAGACAAAGTGGCCAGACTTAGGACCACCACGAGGCCCAGCAATTCCAGCATCAGCAGGCCTGCCACTCCGTTCTGTTTTCGTTTCCGGCGTTTTTTTTGTCGTTTTCGCATGATCCCCCTCCATGAGACATCGCTAGTACGCAGGTCTCGCCGAAAGGGTTCGCGTGGGTTTCGAGATTTCTGAGAGAATGCTCGCAGCGCCGGTTTGGGCTGGGATCGAACTTGCAGACGTATCACCCCGCATTCGCCTGAAAGCGGTACTTCAAACGCCTTCGTGGACGGGACGCTCCGCGGCCCGAACACGATCTAGCCATAAAGGAAAGTCTAGCAACCAACGAACTCTACTCGTCGTCTACTTCTTTTTTGTCCTCTTCTTTTTTGTCTACTTTCTTCGGCGGGGCGACTTTGACTTCTTTCTGAAACCAAATGTTGAATCCGGGAGCAAACGCTGCCACCGAAAACGTACCCGTGTGCTCTTCAAGATCGATCGGAGTGTACTTGCGATTCGCGTCAACGATCCGGTAAAAGTCCTTGCCGTTGGAGACACAAACTTTGGCACCTTTGAATCCCCCAGCAAAGATCTTACCGTCGCTAACTCTCACGCTACCATCTTCGAAATTCTGTGGAGCCTGAGGACGGGGGTCGAGCGTTGGATCGCCCAACAGATTCAATTCACATTGGATCATGTGAAAGCCTTGATTCTTGCGAGCATTGTCCGTCATCTCAACTTTGACTTTGCGGAACGCTTCGCCGATCGTTTTTGATCCCGTCATCGCATTCACCCAAAATCGCGTGTAAGAATCGGTGGTGCCATCCATCTTCCCCTGGGTCATCATCAACCGATAATCGTTTGGAGGGTCCATCATGACTGGAATCCCTTGGCGAGACGGAGCCAACACAGCGATCGCGCCACCGCCACGTTTCCGCAACATCGATTCGGCGATCGAAGGATCCTCGCGATCATCAAACTGGCCCGTCAGGCAACTGACCGTCGTGATAATGGGATAAGCATTTTTATTATCCAATTTCGAGACGATCGAATGATCGACGGAAGAACGGTTTTCCAAAATCCATCTGGGCAAAATTCCGTGCCCATGCATGTGCATCTTGGCTGCCCCCCGATCGTTGATCAGTTTCGTCCAGTTTTCGGCGGTCAGATCATAGTCTCCCTTTTTCTGATCGTCCCAAGGCGTGGTGTTCCCGAAGAAACGACTGACGTCCCCATCCGACCAATTCTCACAAAGCGTCTCGAAGCTGGTTTTGAGTTTCGGATAAGCACTCTTTTCTGGACACGTATAAACCATTCGATGAGCGAACCGTCCGACAGGATACTTCGACTCATAGGCGATCATCTTTTCAGTGTAGGCCTCGACATCGTCGGCGGTGCGAACAGGGATCCGACCAATGGAAGCTTTGGGGTTGGTGTATTCAATCGCTTCGAGATCATCTTCGAACTTTCCATAGACGCCATCATCATTGGCATCCCAATCTTTTTCGCTGATGTAATAGATGTCCGTTGGAATATTTGCATACGGCAGCATTTCGAAATCAGAATGGTCGGTGTCCCGATCGGGAACGATTCCCTTTTTTCCTGCAGAGTCACCACCAAGAATCACGAATTCGGTTCCCCGTTCGTCGATATGCTTCAGGCAGCATTGGCGAATTTTCTGTTGCAGGTCCTCACCTTCGAATTCGTCGGCGATCGATTCGGTGGTGACAACCTTTGTGACGCGACCGGTGCGGGTTTTCCAGTCTGCAAAATCGCCCCACGACTCAGACAAATCTTCATTGGTGACGATCAGAATCTGAACAGGCATCTCTGCCATCAATTCAGCTTTAGCATCGTCATCGGTTGCCGCTGGAACTTCCGCGGTCGGCAGAGCAAATGCAGGCCAAAACAACAGCAGCAAAACAACGGGGCACATCAACAGGGCGATTTTGAGCGACTTCAATTTCTAGACTCCATGAACAGTGTTTTCAATCAGCAGACATTGTAACCCATCCGCGACAGAGAGGGGGCAACATCTGTTCCTCAAAGCTGAAAACGGGTGGGCTTTGTGTGAAACAAACAGCTACAATTGAGGTATGCATTACGTGAAATTTCTACAAAGCTTGGTGGAAACCGGAAAAGTCGTCATCAAAACGGTTGACCCTCCAGACAGTTCTGAAGTGTCAGCAGGCGTTGATTGGTTGATAGATTTTGAACAAAGCTGGAAATCGACTCTGCCTCTAAATCCACCAACGCTTCTCGCCCCGTCCTGCTCTTGGGCTGGCCAAGCGTTCTACCGAGCCTGTCAGTTGCTGATGTACCGCGAGCTTTCGGCAAAAGAAGTATCCCAATCATTGGCTGCGGCATGCCCCGGAAACAACAGCGACCCCGCCGTTCATTACAGTGTCGATTTGATTTTTCGGTTCCTGCCTGACTTGCTCAAATTCTCGCGACATCTGAGCGAGCAGGATCCACTTTCCACAACGATCGCCCAATGGTGTGTTCACTGGCCGCTTTCTTCCGTGGGAGCCACGAACCTTTCGGATGCCCAACACCTCCAAATGAAACAGCATCTGGGCTTTCTTACCGATCCATGCCTGCGACAACTATTTGCCGATCGCATCATTGCTCGAAAAAGTTGGAAGCATATTGTAAATTCAGACATCGCGACTGCCGTTCGTAGCTCCACGTTGGAGTTGGGGCCGTTTGATGAAGTTAACACGCAGGTCGACAAACAACTGGAAGCCCATGGAAACTGAGAACTCGATTGTCGACATTGCTCGACTGCTTCGCGATAGCGTACTGGAACCGATGAAACAGGCCTTTGTCGGTAAAGACGAAGTCATCGAATTGCTTGGCGTCAGTTTGGTCGCTCGTGAAAACCTGTTTATCCTTGGCCCGCCCGGGACGGCCAAAAGTGCCATCGTGCAAGACATGGCCAAGCGTATCGAAGGTAAAGTTTTCGACTACCTGTTGACGCGATTCACCGAACCGAACGAGATCTTTGGCCCCTTCGACATCCGGCAACTCAAAGACGGAAATCTGGTCACCAACACCGAAGGCATGCTCCCCGAAGCCACGTTTGTGTTTCTGGATGAATTGCTCAACGCCAACAGCGCGATTCTGAATAGCTTGTTGATGGTGCTGAACGAACGCGTTTTTCGCCGGGGACGTGAATTTCGCAAGCTTCCGACGATGATGGTGGTCGGTGCCAGCAACAACTTGCCTGAAGACGAAGCGTTACGCGCCCTGTTCGACCGATTTCTGCTGCGAGTTCATTGTGGCAACGTTCCCGACGGCTCCCTGCGCGAAGTCCTCTCCGCTGGCTGGAAGCTGGAGTCTCGCGAAGATCAAAACGCGGCCATGAGTGTTGAGAAAGTCGACCAACTTCAGCGGGCCATCAGCAAGGTCCAATTTGGAAATGTCACCGAAGCCTTTGTGGGCCTCGTTTCAAAGCTGCGCCAAGCCGGAATTGGAATCTCGGATCGCCGAGCCGTGAAACTGCAGCGCATGATCGCCGCCAGCTCCATTATGTGCGGGCGACTGAATGCGGACGTTACCGATCTCTGGGTACTACGGTACATCTGGGACACCGTGGAACAGCAGGAAGTGATCAATTCAATCGTCATGCGAACGATCGAGCAGCTCGAAAAAGATCCTGCGATTCAGCAACACGCACTGGCTCGTGACCCCGCCAAACCCGATCCCGAAAAACTCGCCCGAGACCTGAGCGCTCTTGAACAGTCGGTCGGTGAAGGCGTCGAAGTCGCAGTCTGTTTGGAACAGTTGGCTGTCTTGAACCAACGCATTGAATGGATCGAAAACGAAAATCAACGGACGGCCTTGAAGGAGTCTTTGGCGAAAATCCAATCGAGACTTGAGCAAAAGCAACCCAGTTAGAAACTTCGCCCCCGTCAAGAGACACCGACCTACCGGACAAACACATGCCAGCCGTTGAATGGATGATAAAAATCCCCGCTGTCGAACGGGAATCCCTGTTTGAATTCAGGAAAGCAGGCA
>CAZDZX010000126.1:0-11440 GCA_964510005.1 uncultured Pirellulaceae bacterium | reverse complement strand
CCAGTGAAACGCCAATTTGTTTGCAATCAGGGCGTTTACTCGTAAACTTGGCGTATGCATCCGGTTTAAACGACACGGTGTCGTTTATTCCTATGTTGGTGGACGCAGAATGTCCGATTGTTGCTTTGCTTCATCCTATTTCAGTCCCCCGGCATTTCACTTGACCAAGCCGCCGAGCTTTTCGCCCCGCCGCACTGGCGTGTTGATCGCGTCGATGGGATGCTCGTCGTGCAGCTTGGCGACAGCCCGGTGTTCCGTATCGCACGTTCCTCGGAACCTCACGTTGTCATCGAATCCGCAGAGATCGGCGACGGCTCACCGCACTCTGATGCGGTGTCTAAGTGCGATTCGCGCTTCGAGGTATTGACCGACGACCTCGATTCGGCGCTCGATGAAATCAATACGTTGATCGACGTTCAGGCGACTCTGCAGGACGCAACCGAAGGTTTCATGTTCACTTGCTGGAACGGTGTGTTGTCTCCGCCTCATCCGTAGCGCAAGCGTCGGCCAACATGGTTTTTACGCTAGGCCTTCGGCACACCTTCCAGCTTTGTCAACGCGGGCTGGCCTTGGTACAATTTCCGGCAGTTCAGACATCGCTCGCTTCGTTGCGGACGTGTGTCGTAAAAACCTTCCGTTGGCCGAACCTAGCTGTCCGCTGTGGTGTCCATCTTGGCATGAATCTTGAAACGGAATCTTATCTGACACAGACGTCAACCTGGCCCGAAACTGGCCGTGTCATTCTTGCCAACTTCGACGACGATTCAATCGTTGTCTATCAGGCTTACCGACCTGAAATCGGCAACTTCGCCGCGAAAAATGGATACTTAGGCGGTGACTTCAAACTCACCCGGATGTCATGGATCAAACCCAATTTCCTGTGGATGATGTATCGGTGTGGCTGGGCCTCGAAACAAGGCCAAGAGGTTGTGTTGGCGATTCGCATTCGACGATCCGCCTTTGACTCAATTCTGTCACAGGCAATCCACTCGTCCTACAAGCCTGATCTATACGACTCTCGCGACGCCTGGAAACAACGCGTTTCTAATTCTGATGTCCGATTGCAGTGGGATCCTGACCATGCTCCAAACGGTGACAAAATGGAACGCCGCGCTGTCCAACTGGGTTTGCGCGGCGATACACTTCGCCAGTATGCTCGTGACTGGATCG
Source organism: uncultured Pirellulaceae bacterium (assembly GCA_964510005.1). GTDB lineage: Bacteria > Planctomycetota > Planctomycetia > Pirellulales > Pirellulaceae > Mariniblastus. Next base: position 10,270 of record CAZDZX010000126.1, on the reverse strand, counting down.
TCGATATCACTGACGTATCCGACTTCGTTCGCAATCAACGCGACAACAGCGATAACTCTCGTTACGATCAACTACAAATGCCGCGCGAACGCGTCTATCCAGTAACATGCACCGAAACTGCTCAGAAATTGAGGCTTGATCACGTATCCTAGGTCGGCCAATATGGTTTCAACGCAGCGACTGACATCCCTCGCACTTCCGTTCGTTTGGTTGGGCAGCCCCGAAAACCAGCGGCTAGACTGCTTGCTACTTAACACATTAACGGTGTTGCGAGCCAACCAAGCAGCGGGCGCGGCTAGCCCCCCAGTGCCATCCTAGCACGCAAACAAATGGAAGACGCTCGTCGCGGAACCCACACAAGCGGTGATCAGGCGATGTGTTGAACCAGTGTCTTCAAGGAGTGGACGAAAGGTACCTGGTCGGTCGGTTCCATGTCCGCGTTTTTTGAGTAACCGATGACTTGCATGCCAGCCGCAAGGCCCGCTTCGACACCCGCCAAACTATCTTCGATGACGACACAATTCTCTGGATCGACATTGAGTTTTTTGGCGGCGTAAAGAAACAGATCCGGCTGCGGTTTCCAAACGTTGATATCGTAGGCGCTGAACGTTCGATTGGCGGTAAAAAATTTATCCAATCCGGTGACGCTCAGGTTGATCGCGATCTTTTCTTGAGGAGCGTTGGAGGCGATGCAGAAGGGCTTGGTCATCGCGGCTAACAGCTCGTGGGCCCCGTCGATCGGCTGCACGGATTTTCGCAGCGCAGCGGCTTGTCGAGACCTGAACTCTTTCGCAAAAATATCCGGAAGCTGCTGCGGGGCTCGGGATTCCAACCAAGCGGCAATCGATCGCATGTCGCGCCCCACAAACACTTCGTGAGCTTCATCGAAATCCAGCTCCAGCCCAAATTCCCTGACATACTCAACCAAGACTCTAACCGTGATGGGTTCACTATCGACTAAGGTACCATCACAGTCAAAAATCACGGCTTCAAAATGGCGGGAAATCATATGCAAAGAACTCCGTGGGCATCCGACCGCCGCAGCTCATTCTACGTACCGGACTTGACTGAACCTCACAAGTTGTACCCCCGCTCTCTTTGTTCGCCAAGGATTCAAGCCTGTTGACTCAATCTCCTCATCAACTCGAACCAAGCATTATCTGATAATTTTCAGCATGACGTACAAGACGGCCATCGCTTAAACCATTGCGACTGCAACGGATGCACGCCCAGCTGCCGTCAAGCCTGCTCTGCGGCTTCGAAGATCGTTTAGTCGTATCGCTCGGCCGGCGGCAGAATGGCCGGTAGGAACCGGCCCTACGGTTCACTAGTTGCAATATATAGCTGGTCATCTTTCATCGGAGCTGGATCGAAAGCTCAAGCTTGGGTAAAAAAAGCCAACTAGGCGCAAAAAAGGGTCCCACTGAATCAGTGGGAACCCTTTGCTGTGTTATTGGTGCTCGTGCTAGGAGCAAATCTGCTTTTACACCCGCTTGCGACGCATCATGCCGATACTACCCAAAGCGAACAGTACTACGGCCGAGGAAGGCTCTGGGATCGCAGGGCTGTCTCCGACAACTGTGACTACAAAATTGTCCGCAAAAGATGTTCCCACTTCAGCACCCGAATTGAAGAACGTAGTGGGAGCTGTACCAGCACCTGCGCTAAACGCGACGTCAAAGGTATCGCCTGGCGAGAGGTTGGACGTGTCGAAGAAGATCTCAACAACAGGCAAACCGTCCAGAGGAACAGGGCCACCAGAAATAGAAGTCGAACTAATGTTGAGTTGGGGTGTGCTGACAGCAGCCGAAACGGATGGATTTGAGTCGACGGCTCCTGGTTCAAGTATGCCTCGTCCAAAAATACTAACGATGTCTGGATCAACCGTTGACCCACCCAGCAAAGTACCGCCGTCTCCAATGACTAGAGTCAAAGCAAGTGCGTCAACATCTGCAAAACCGGAGGTTGAAACGAAAATCGACTCGTTCGAACCCACTCCGATAGTTGGATCTAATTCAAGAGTGACCTGAGAGTAAACACCGCTGGTGCAGATCAACATTGCCACTAGGGCCATGCTGGAGGTCAGAAGTTTTGTTTTGAAAATCATGGAGGGAGACCTAATGGGTAGAGGGCTAAGAAAGCTCTGGACGACTAAATGCGGTTTAGGACGCTCCCAAAAACCTCATCTATTGCTGAGTCCGAGAGATCTTGAATAACACTGATCTCTGGACTTTCCAAAATAGCCCCAAAAGCGTCATCGAGTCCTCGCTGCCCAAGAAGATCAACTTGAGCACCCGAGAGCTGATTTACCTCGATTTCGGGGTAGTGGATTGTTCCATCGGATCCAAATTCGCTCAAACTCGCCAGCGGGGAGATCGCAGACCGGAATGATGGAATAACGTTCGTTATTGTACCTGTACCAACAGGAACTGCAAGAAAGTTTTCTATATTTTTATCGGCAGACACCGAAGCCAACGCCAAGCTTCGCGGTTCTGAGGCCAACAAATTGGGGGAATTAACAATCTGGCCCTCAGCCTCAGCCGGAGCGGAAATGTCGCCGTCATCGGCAGCTGCTGCCACGCTGAAGACCGTCAACGGCTGATTTCCTGAATCGACCGGTGCGGTGATCAGTGGAACTGCGAATAGGCCGGTCAAGTTGGCTTGGATCGCACTTACATCACCTGCACTGACGAAACCATCTCGGTTGATGTCGAAAGGATTCTCGATGCTCTCTGAAAACAAGCCTGATAGGTTTGCCTCGACGCCGCTGATGTCACCGGCACTAACAAACGTATCGGAGGAATTCCCGGTCTCACCAACAATGCTGCCAAAGTAAAACACATCGTCTTGTACCAATCCGGTATTCGCATTGGCCAGTACTCTTACTTGGAGGTACTCGTTGGTTACGCTGCCATTGGGCAGAATGACCGTGATTCGATCCGAACCATCAACGCCTTCGCCAGCACGCACGGTGATCTCTGGTGTCACGCCCAGTGCTTCAAAATCAGACAGCGTATTGCCAATCCCGCTCGAGAGGACAATATCCTCAGCAGAGAAAGCAGCGGGATCTGCTAGATGAGCATCGACAATGATTCCATTGATGCCGTGAACAAAACTGCTGATGTTATCAAGGGTCGCCTCGCCAGCCTGCAAGGCTGTTATGTTAGTCGCGATCGCGTTATCGTCGCCCGCGTTGGCGGAAGCATCATTGTCATCAAAGAAACTGTCATTGAAGAACACGTTACGACCCACAACCTCATTGAGTCCCTCACCCAGCGGCAAGAAACTGCCTTCAAGAATGCTCACGGCTTGATCGCTGATGACCGTCACGTCACGCAAGACCGTAGACGCAGGAACCGTTGGGAAAACACCAACGATGCGATTGCTTTCCACGCTGATCAGTTCGGCTTCGAAGCCATCAATCAGAACCGTGGTGTCAGCAATGTCGCCAAAATTGACCCCGCCGATCGTGAACTGATTGCCACCCACCGCAGGAGCGCGGAATGGGAAAATGTCAAAAGCAGTCGATGTCACTACAGAATTGTCGACTGGGCGGGCAATGGTGATTCGATCTTGATTGAGATCGATGCCAAAAATAACCCCACCTGGCCCCGTTAGAATGTCGAGGCCGTCAGCAATTTGACCACCCCCAAACGTGTTGATGTTGGCAATGTCGGTTCCAGTCTCGTCCAACTCAAAGAAAAAGACCTCATTGTTGAAACGCTGAGCAACCAACTGGCCTTGCAACTGGCCACCAAAGACTTCTGATCGAAACTCATCGATACCGTTGGTCGACGATTCAAGCTCTAATAGCGGTTGGGTTATACCCGCCGCAACAGCGCCCTCGGGATCAACTGAATCAGGCGTGCCGTCACCATCGGTGTCAACTTCAAATGTATTCTCAAACGCCTGTCGAGGGTCCAACCGTCCGCGTGGAATGCTGGGATGGCCAAGAAAATCCCCCTCGGAGACAAAATTCAATTCATCTTCAGCAATTCCATTGGGGCCGTTATCGGTCGCAAAGATCGTTCCGTTGGTGGTGAAGACTGAGTCAAACGAGTTCCGCAAGCCGACCGCAAATGTCTCGACTTCGACTTCGCCGGCAACATCAAGCACCTGAACGAACTCGCCAAAGAGTTGATTGTTAGGATCCGGATCCAAATTCAACTCATCCGCCAGCGCCAGCAATTCAGGATCATTGGGGTCAATGAATTCGTACTGAATATTGCCGTTGAAATTGGGGTCAGAAATTCGAGCACGCAAAATCGCAGATGTCAGAGGCGATTCTGGAGCGTCCGAACCGAAGACGTTATCAAATACTCCAATGTTCGTGTTACCACCAACATTGATCAGCAAGTTGCCTTCGCCGTCGAAGGTCAAACCGTTGATCCCATGATCAAATCCAGAGGTCGGCAATCCGGTAATGACTTCTGTGAGGACCGAGTGGTTAGGGCCACTAAGGGCAAGGACGCGATTTTCAAAGTCCTCGGTCGCTCGAAACAAAAAGCTTTGTGTGACAAAAAGTGTCGCGGTTTCGCCAGGGGCAACCTCCTCAAAAGGATTGAAGGCAATCCCTAAGATAGCGCCCGGGTCATCGAGGTTCGAAATGGTCGAAATGATTTCGGTATCGATCACATTGAAATCGTTGTCAAACGTCAACGCTTGAATCTCACCCGAAATCGTGGCGACATACAGTCGTCCGTCGGGACCAAATGTGCCCCGTGTTGGCCCATCAATATTCGCAATCGTTGAAACATCAAATTCCACGGGAATCAGATCATCATCCAACACCGTCACGTTCAGATTACTAGTGATGTTGTCGAAGGCCGGGTCTGCACTGGCAGATGTCGCTTGAACCTGCACATTTTGCTGACCTTCTTCATCGGTGTCTTGCACCGCTGAAACCACAACTGTTTGAGCAACATCAAAATTCGCAGCGGTAAACGTCAGCGTCGTAACGTCAGCGGCAACATCGTTACCGGTCGCAAGGGTCACCACCACATCGCTGGCAGGCGCCTCGGTTAGCACAACGCCAATCGTGTCCGTTAAACCGGCTTCTGAGACAATCGTGGCGCCATCGGTCGCCACCAAGGCAATGCCTGGACCCGTCACCGGCAGAATTTCGAGGGCTGAGAGTTTAGCGTTGTTGGTTCCACCAGCTGCGGCAGTGCTATCGAATTCGATACTCAAAAAACCGTCAGTCACTTGGATTCCCGAAAACAACTCTTCCAGCGAGGCAAAATCACCTGGCGTGAAAGCGTTCATGCGTGTTCCAAAAATATCGAAGTTGTCCGCAACCAACACGCCTTCAATCGAGATATCAAAAACTCGCTCATTGGGTTCGTCAAAGAAAATTTCGGCGAACAGCAGATTGACGTCGTATAACCCATCAGCAACCGGGATCTCGTAGGCTAGCTCGGGGCCAAAACGCTCGGTCTGAAAGAGGATGTCGTCAACGTCAGAATCGTTGCCGAGATTGGTTCCCGTTCCAACTTCGAAGATATCCTGCCCGGTTGAAAACGTCCCAATTGAACCGGTAAAGAACTGATCGGCTAAGAAAACATTGCCATCTGCATCGACGTGCTCTCCACCACCAGCATTGATCCGAATGGCTTGCTGAGATTCCGCGACCAGCGAGAAACCACCGAAGGATCCGTTGTCTTCACTTGCTTGTCGGAACTGAAGATCAACCGAGTCCACTCCGGCAACTTTCGTGAAACTAAACGACACAAACGTATCGTCAAGGTTCCCACTATCAAAATCAGTTTCCTGAGTCCCCAGACTAACGCCATCGTAAGTCACTTGAAATTCAGTGTCTTGGCCCGGCTGATCACCAACGCCATGCAGGGTCACCGTGACCGTGCTGCCAGCAGCAATCTCTTCCAAACTGGAAACCGTGACGGTTCGGAAATTTGTCGAAGAACGATTGACCAAATAACTGTCAATAATCGGCTGGTTCGCAAAAGTCCCAGAGTTGGTTGAAAAAAGCCCGCCATCTCCAGGGCCTACTGTCACGTTAAACACACTGTCATCGGAAGCCGATAGACCCGTGACCGTTTGACCGCCACCGCCGACTGCGTGAACTTCTGCAGCAACGACATCCGGATCCGCGACCGCAAAGTCGCTTGCCGCTACATCGTTGACGTTTGGACTCCCGTTGTCGAAGTTGACAAGGAAAGTCGTCATTACTTGACGGGGCTCAAGGCGCTCGAATTGAAGGTTGCGCGAACGTTCAGACCGATACTTCGAAGTGGATTTGCGAATCACGATGTTGGCTCTCGAGAAATGGAAGGTGTGACGAGGGAGGATCCAAACAAGAAAGGACCCGCTGAAGGAGGGAGACGACGGCTTTTTTAAAGTGATTTAAAAGCCCTTAAAGATACTACTTAAGAACTGCAGAAAGACAATGGAGATATCGCTCTTGGCGAGCTGAAATGTCCAACTAAAGCATTTGCCAATTCTGCAATTGGCGAAGAACTGGACTTTAGCGCTCGAAAAGCAATCTGCGAACCTCTCGGAAATGGTTCAACAGCGTGAGAATGCCCACATGCGCAACACCTGTCCAGTAGACAACATGTCACTGGAAAATGCTGGCGAAAATGCTGGCAATTGCCCTTTGCCTCGCCGATTCACTTCCAGCCACCCGACGCCGCAAAAGTCGCAGGCAGGCGCAGCAACCAAGAAACCCTTTGCAACTACACGAAGCACAGAATCAACTTGGACCACTCCCAGTTTAACGACAAGCCGGAAGGCGACCGTGTTTCTTTCTGCCAACTCGCCAACGCCTGCCGGCTAGACGTTAAACGTAAACACCTACGGACTAGTCCGCTAGCCGTCGGTTCGTCGCCGAGGAGACCAGCGTCCAGTGCCAAGCCCATCTTGATCAGAAGAACGTGACGTTGTTCTGGTTAGCCGTTTTGGCGCTAGCCACGGTTTTGACAGGCGAAGCGTTTCCACCCGCGTACCGGCGGCTAGCGGACTAGACGACTAGACCGCGACGGGCACTTGCTCGCCAATCGTCCAATCGGTTGGATCTTCCGAATGGCGGATCACTTCGCGATACAGCGTGTCACGTTCAACGGGCTCCCGACCGGCTTCGCGAATCAGATGCTGCAGCCTTTCGACAGAAAGAAACTCGGGCGTCGTCGCGCCTGCATCATGGTAGATCAACTCGTGACGAACAGTACCGTCAAGATCATCCGCCCCATAGGACAACGCAGTTTGAGCGGTGCCGATACCCAACATGATCCAATAGGCTTTCATGTGATCAATGTTGTCCAACATCAAACGACCGATCGCCATCGTTCTCAAGTCATCCACCGCGGTTGGCTTTTTCAGATGATCCAGTTCCGTATTTTCTGGATGAAACGCCAGCGGAATAAACGTCTGGAAGCCACCCGTTTCGTCTTGCAACTCGCGCAAGCGAATCATGTGATCGACGCGATGCAGCGGCTTTTCCAGATGCCCATACAGCATCGTGCAATTGGTGCGAATGCCTAACTGATGCGCCGTGCGATGGATGTGCAGCCAGTTGTTGCCATCGGCCTTGTGTTCACAAATCTGATCGCGAACTTCCGGATGAAAGATCTCCGCGCCACCGCCGGGCATACTTCCCAGACCGGCATCCCGCAGCTCGCTCAAAATCTCGGCCGTCGGTCGCTTCGTCAGAAACTCGAACCAGTTGATCTCAACCGCCGTCCACGCCTTGAGGTGCAATTTCGGGTAGACGTCGTGAATGATTTTCAACATGTCGCGGTACCACTCGAACTTCCGCTGATGGTGCAAGCCACCGACAACGTGCAGTTCAGTACAGCCGTTTTCAATCGCCTCTTTACCCCGATTGAGAATTTGCTCATCGGACATCGCGTAGGATTTATCACTGCGCAAATCGCTACGGAAGGCGCAGAAATTACAGCGATACACGCAGACGTTGGTCGCGTTAAGATGCGTGTTGATGTTGTAGTAAGCCTTGTTGCCGTTTTTTCTTTCACGGACAAGGTTCGCCAGTTGACCAAGATCATTGACGGGCGTTTCGGGATCGTACATCAACAACCCGTCGTCTAGATTCAGACGCTCTCCCGCTTCGATTTTTTCGCGGATGGGTTTCAGTTTTGGGTCAACGGTATGGATCATGGTTCAGTCGTGATGCCAGAGGTTTAAATCGCCAACAAGTCTATCGCTACAACCGCAAACAGCCCTACGCTAACGACAGCGTTCACATTAAAAAAGGCAATATTCACGCGGTCTAGGTCATTTGGTCGCACCAAAGAATGCTCATAAGCTAACAGTCCGGCCACCGAAAGGACACCAAGCCAGTAAACCCAGCCCAATCCCAGCTCTGGCCCCAGCCAGCCACCGACCAACGGAATCGCGATCAGAGCGACAATCATGATAGCGTGGCAAACCGCTGCCAGTTTCAAGGCCCCCGAAATGCCCAGCATCACGGGCACACTATTGAGCCCTTTCTCTTTATCGTAGTCGTAGTCCTGACAGGCGTAGATCATATCGAATCCAGCCACCCAGAACATCACCGCCAACCCCAGCAACACCGCCGGCACAACATCGTCAGGCTGCTGCATCACAACCAGACCTCGCACCGCAACCCAAGCGCAGATTGGAGAAAGCATCAACGCCAACCCCAACCAGAAATGGGCCAGCGACGTAAACCGCTTCGTATAGCTGTAACCCAACAATACCAACAGCACCGGCACCGAAAGCGCCAGCGGCAACCAGTTGGGCAGAAACAACAGCATGCCCCCGAAATAAAGGGCTGCAGAAATTACGGTGAACCACACAACCGATTGCACCGAAAGATCGCCCGCCGGCAAATGACGTTTGGCGGTGCGTGGATTGGCCGCATCGATATCGCGGTCGACTAACCGATTAAAAGCCATCGCCGCACTGCGTGCTCCGACCATACAGATCAGAATCCCCACCAAGTGCAGCCAATTAAAATCCGGCTGCGGCGCATCGCCGCAGGGAACCACCCACGCCATCAAAGCCGCCAACAGCGCAAACGGCAGGGCAAAGATGGTGTGGCTGAAGCGAATCATCTCCAGCAATTTTTTGAATTGGCTAAACATGCAAAGGCAGGGCAGTGTCGTGAAATTGGACACCCCAAATATTTCTTTGGTCTAAAAACGCGGTTTCCATTCAAATCCGCTTGCGCAATTACAAATCGACTCATAGATTACCGCAACCTGCTGCATAAATATGTCACATCTGCCGCGACCAGATGTGTCACGGGGTTTATTCAATATTGATCGTTGATAGCAGACGAAAATGCGCTAAAATGCCCTCCACCTCAACTAAGGATAACTCTGTGGCACTCGCAAAAAATCAGGTTCATCAAGGCGACTGCGTTGACCTGCTCTCAAAGGTCAAAAAAGGATCGGTGGATCTAGTATTTGCCGACCCTCCTTTCAACATTGGCTACGAATACGACGTCTACGACGACAAAAGGCAATCTGATGACTACCTCGGATGGTGCCGCAAGTGGATCAAGGGCGTCCATCGAGCTCTCAAGGACGACGGGACCTTTTGGCTGGCGATCGGCGATGAGTACGCAGCCGAACTCAAAATCGAATCTCAGAAAGTCGGCTTTCACTGCCGCAGCTGGGTGATCTGGTACTACACCTTCGGCGTAAACTGCGTCAACGGCTTCAGTCGCTCCCACACCCACATCTTTCACTTCGTCAAAGACAAAAAGAATTTTACATTTAACCGAATCAACCCCCAGATTCGAGTCAAATCGGCTCGGCAGTTGGTCTACGCCGACAATCGCGCCAACCCCAATGGCCGCCTACCGGACAACACTTGGATCACGCGACCGCAAGATGCCCCGTTAAGCTTCAGCCCCAACCATGACACGTGGTACGTTCCTCGTGTTGCGGGCACCTTCAAAGAACGTGAAGGCTTCCACGGTTGTCAGATGCCGGAACAATTGCTCGCGCGAATCATTCGCTCCACCAGCAAACCTCAAGATCTGGTTTTGGATCCCTTTGGCGGCAGCGGCACCACGCTGTGCGTTGCCAAAAAACTCGCGCGGCAGTTTGTCGGCTTTGAACTCTCCGACGAGTACGTTGAATACATCGGCCAGCGCCTTCAGCGAACCGGGATTGGCGACCCGATCGATGGCTCCGAAGACCCCATCGAAAGCGCTCCCAGCACATCGAAGGGAAAACGACGCAAAAAACCCTTCAACGAAAAAACCCAACGGGCTGTCATCGACGCCTACAAAGACGCGGGCCAAGGATACCCTGCCGACTAT
>CAZDZX010000125.1:0-11505 GCA_964510005.1 uncultured Pirellulaceae bacterium | reverse complement strand
CTAGTGAACTGGCTCGAATAGCAAGGTATGCCAGTTTTTCTTGCGTTCACAGTCCTCAATAGGTTTTTGAGAGAGGTCAAAGAAAAAGGCCTTTGCGATAAACGCAAAGGCCTTTTTTCGCGGCGCTGATGCCGATTGCGAAACCGTCAGCGGAGCTAAGATTATTCGTCGATGGGGACGCGATACGTTAGTGCGCCAATCACGAGTCCTTTTTCATCCATGTCATAGTCGGAGTGGCACATCGTGCACTTTTCCATGACGACGGGGATGGGAGTTGCGGCCAGAAGATAACGCTTATCTTTTTCGACGACTGTTTCGTCAACGAATGACTTACCGGATTTGAGCATCTCAATGGCACGCTTTTCAAAGTCAGTGATGGCTACATTTTCGTCGTTGTAGGGATTGCCTGTCGCATCAACAAGGCGGACTTCATGCCAGCCGCTCTTTTTCGCTGCTTCGAACAATTTTTTGAACGCGGTTCCGGCGGGCAGGTCTTCGTCGCCTTCAACATAGTGTTCGGTGATCAAAACGATTCCGCCTTTGTAGATGTCGTCCAACATTTTGACTTGGCGTCGGGTGCGCTCGACTGCCTTGTCTTTTTCGGTGGACTTTGTTTCGGTCGCTTGGGGCTCGGTGGGGGTGGTTTCTTGTTTCTTCGCTTGCGATCCGGATTGCTGTTGCGCGTTCGACTGTTGAACGAGGTTGAATCCGAAAATTGACAAAATAAGTACGACAGTGACCAGCAAAAATTTATTCACTCGTTTTCCTTTCATTGAAGAGGTTCTAGATTTACGATTCCGCCCTTTTTACGACCTTGGAATAAATCCTCGATCGTGACTGCGCCCAATGCATCGTAGAACGCCGCTTCGGCATCCATCAACAGGTGGCGAAGGCTACACCCCGGTTCCATTCGGCAAAATGTCGAATCCTCGACACAGGCAATGATTCCGTTCGCTCCTTCCATCGCTTTGACGACGTCGCGAACTAAAATCTCGGAAGCTTCTTGCGTGAGCATGACTCCTCCACCTCGGCCTGGCAAAGCGCGAACGAATCCCAACCGTGAGAGTTGCTGAATGACTTTGACGAGATGATCTTTCGATATCACGAAGGCGTCGGCAATCTCGGCTGCGGTCATTTTGCGTTTTGAATGTCCAAGTAGGATGAGTGTTCTCAATGCATAATCGGTTTGCAGTCGTAGTTTCATGGCGGCTGACAATCCTAACGAAGTCTGAGTAAAAAAGGTAAAAGTGGTATTATTTTACTACTTTAATGGGTGCTGGTGGACAAATTTTTTTCGACGGACTTGACTCGCTGGCAACCGTCATTGCTCCCTTCCAACTAAAGCAGCGACTTCTCCAAGTTCAATTGAACGAGAGTCGCTATGCCAATCTTTGTTTCGGTTCAGTGCAAAGCTGGGTAGGTTCGAAAGTAAGACGCGGAACTTGGCTGAGTGCCCAAACAGTTGCCTATCTTTCGGTGCTGCTGCCAACCAATTGTCCAGTCAGATTGGCGGAATCTGCTTTTTCGCCCAAATGATCGCGCCATTCCGGGCAGGCCCCCCCAAGTCACACAAAACGATTGGTGTCAAAACGATACTGAGGCAGGCGGACCGGATTTTTACCTGTTTAGCTCTTGGGCTCTCTGGAAGATGGCGATTAAAATTGGAGGTAAACCGCGGGATTCTAGGTTGGCTACGATGTCCGGGAGACGACAAGAAAAAAGACCGCGCAGAATCCTTTCGCGTGTTTTCCTCGCAATTGGCGGTGCGTGTATTTTCCTGTATTGGCTGTGGGCCATCGGTGCGATTTGGTACCACGAGTGGCTTACCGAAGCGTTGGCACTGGTCATTATCGTCGGCCTAATTTTTGCCGCTGCTGCTCTGTTGGTATTTCAAGACAACAGTCTAAAGTCTTGGTTCAGTTGGCTGGCCGGTATCGCAACGGGCATCTGGTTATTAACGCTTTTACAATTCCCTTCCCACGACAGGGACTGGGCTCAGGGGCAACAAGAGCTTGCTCATATCGAAATCAACGATCAGAAGGTGCTGATCCAAAATTTCCGCGACAACGTCTATCGAAGTGAGAATGACTTTGATGTCCGGTTCCGGGACTTCGCCTTTGACCTGAGTGAATTGAAACAAGTCTGGTTCGTCGTCCAGCACTTTACGCAAGCGGAAGGATTGGCTCACGTATTTTTGACGTTTCAGGTTGGCGATAATGCCAAAGACGCTCGGTATTTTGCCGTGTCTGTCGAAACTCGCAGAGAGCGAGATGAACCTTACACGCCCGTTCAAGGTTTGTATCGCCAATACGAGCTCAGTTATTTGTTTGGCAGTGAAGAAGATTTTCTAGGAGTGCGGACGATCCACCGACGCAAGGACAGGGTGTTCATGTATCCGGTCAATGCAAATCAGAAACAGGTGCAGGATTTATTCAGAAGCATTGCCAAGCGAACCAATCAGATCGAACAACAGCCGGAATTTTATCACTCCGTCTTCAACAACTGCATGCAGGGAATCCTTGAGCACACTTACAATTTAACGCCCGAGCCCATCAGTTGGATGAATCCCAAAATCATGTTGCCGGGATACTCAGATCGATTCGCGTTTGAGCATGGATTGATCGGCGACGGCAAAGATTTTGAAGCGTTGACGCAACAATGTCGAATCGATGAAATCGCTAGAAAGCATGGCGCCACAAAGGGCTTTTCTAAGGCGATTCGAGGCCAGTGATTCACAGTCGGCAACCTCGTCATGTCTTCGTGGTTTCGATCCATTCTGTTGGCATCGGAATCAGTTTTAGGTTTCCGACTGGATCTCACTCAAGAAGCAATCTAGCACCCATTGAGCGTCCCTTCGAGACACGATTTGCGGATCGAAATGGAGTGTCAGGCGGCCCGCGACCTCTCCATCGGCATCCCGATACTTTTGCCAAGTGAAATTGATCGGAGTTCCTTCGCGAATGGGCCCGCTAAAATCAAAGCGGGTTCGCTTTAAGTTCCCAACATTGACAAAGTCGGCATGTCGGTTTGGCTTGAACGGTTCGCCTAGGTTTGCAAAAACAGCAGTTCCCCGCGGTTTCTGGTTGGTGGAAATTTTCCGCAGCAGAAACGGAAAGACGCTCGCGAGACGCAGAACGATCAAGAAGATCCGATCAAGTTTCCAGTTGGAGATGATGCTGATTTCTCGGTGAATCGTCTTCGCCATTTCTACAGAACCCACGTCTACGCAGTTTTTCCGATCGAGTTGGACCAGCGATGTTTTGTTGGTGCAAGGGATCCTCCGATCGGCATAGTCTCGAATATTCATCGGTAGGATCATTCGGTGCCACGGTGAAGCGGAAGCCGAAAGGGCTGACGCCGAACTGCCGGTTGGCGACGGTTCGCGTTGCCGCAGACGTTCCAATACTCGAAATAGTAGCGCAATGACCATTGCATTTTCGCTGACTTCGTGGGCAACACAAGTTTCCCGCAAGCGGCCGACAACTGCGGCATCGATTGAGGTTCCAACAATTCCGGGTGAGGCAACGGATTCTCCGACAGGTTTTGCGGCTTCGAAAACGCAGAATTTGCGAATGACAAACTTGGTGGCTCCGAAAAGACCGATCGCTTGATGGGGCAGGAATTTGAGATAGTCCCAAGAAAGCATGCCTAAGTGATTTCGCTGCTTCCAGCGTTCATAGTCGATTCGCGGTAGGCCAGTCGACACCAGCTTTTGGTGGACCAAATTGTCGTAGCTGATCATCCACTGACGAACGATAGAGACTCCCGCTAAGCCATCAATCAGGGCATGGTGGGCGCTGAAAATCAATTCGGCGCGATTGGCACTTTCGCAATAAGTACAGAATAGCCGAATTCCATGTTCCCCCGCTTCGATTGAGGGTATCCCGTGATCATTGAGTCCGGGCATGGATCGGTCTAGAGGTTCGTCAACCCATTCATTGACCTCCATCGCACTGAAAGTTTGATCTACAAACCCTCTAACATCCGGTTCGCTTTCCGGATTCAGGAAGAACCATCCTCCACCTGTTTCAGACATGTTCCAAACCAGCATGTTTTGCCGGTTCATCACATTTTCCCACGCCTGTTTCGCTAAAGCCGGGTCAAAGTTCCCTTCGAATTCACAACGGGTGACGACGACGTTGGGAAACGCCTTTGTACCCGCGAGCGCGTGAAACGTCTCTACCGAAGTGAGCGAGACCCTTCGTGAAAACAGCTCAAAAGGCTGGGCAGAATTGGGGTTTGTTTTCACGTATAAGATTTGAGCTGGGATGCCGACCGAAGCCCAATTATATCATCACAAATTAATCAACAAATCCGAGGTGGCAAAAATTTGAGGACGAATCGCAGTCAAAATCGTAGCTTCGATCGAATTGAAGGATCAAAACGCCTGGCTTTACTGTAAAGCCCAATGGCAGATGAGAATCGGTGATCGTGATCGCACAACCTTCGGTTTACTGCTGTATACTGGGAGGATAGCACTGAAGATTAAAAAGATGATCTTGTTTGTTCCACTACGTCCCTATTAAGATTCTCATGCCTTCAACACAGGAACCCCGGCCCACTAATGAGCAACAGCGTCAGGCCCGCAAAGATGCGCAGGACAATCTAACCACCGAACTGCTTCCATCTAAAACGGGGGGGATTTGCTGGGTGTTCGGTCTGCTTTCGATTCCTCTTCTGTTGCTCCCACCGGCTGCCATCATTACTGGTTTCTGTTCAATCGTTTTTGGGCACATCGCGAAATACAAAATTCGCAAGCATCCCGAAGTCGGCGGCGCGAACGTCGCGACGCTTGGTTTGTTGATGGGCTATTTGTGTTTCCTGTTTGGCTTGATGCTGATCCCATCAATGCGGATGCAAGCGACCGCAATGCACGGTTGGTTTAACTCCTATCGTGGCGTGGTTGTTGGCGAAACGAACGGATTCGCCGATGCCGAAAAAGAGCTGCTACGTTCCGCAGGGCTGTTTTTTGGGAACAACGAAGATGCTTCTGAAATTGCAAATCAACTGCAAGTCACCTTAAACACCTCCAGAAAAGAGGATTTTCGTGGCGCGTCGGCAATTGCCATCAAAGCCATGACACGGGTGAAATCTGGAGAGGGAGTTTGTAACATCGTATTGGTCCCCGATTTTTCGGATTTCACGCTCGATGCACGGCAGGCGATCCTGAATTTGGCATGGAAAGAGTCCCAACGCAAGGCGTTCGGAAAATGTGAACCGGGCGAAAAGTTCGCTGTCGCCGTTCGTGACCGAATTCGCTACCACTCGATGGAATTTGGCCGAGCCACGAAGTCGCCTGATCGCATCGCTCAGCCAGATTCTTCTCTGGTTGACGAAACGCTATTGGAGCCTTGGTTCGAGTAATTCAGCTGCTTTCAATCGGCCCCCGAGGTGCACCACGCTGGCGCAACTTTCAGACTCTTTTACTTGGCTACATTCCACTTTTTGACCGATTCGGGGTCGGGCGGTGGACACGTAATCTGCAACAGTGTTATTCTGGCGGCGTCAGTGCTGAAATCTTGAATCGACGTTTCGTGCGGAATGTCGAAAAATTGAGACTCAAACGATAACAAACTCCGGCACTGGGTCATTCAGACAAGAGTACCTATGTATTTCAAACTCACACTGTCCATCGTCGCGGCAACCCTGTTTATGAACGTATCGCCCGCTCAAGAAACTGAAACTTGGCAATTGCCTCCCCAAGAGGTCGTTGACGTCATCGATGCCAAACCGGAACCCACCGTTCAGTTCAGTCCCGATGCGACGTGGATGCTGCTACTGGACCTCGACGCGATGCCAGATATCGCCGACATTTCGCGGCGTCAGTTGCAGCTGGCAGGAAATCGGATTGATCCAGTCGCCAATTCGGGGTTTCAAACCGCTTGGTATCGAGGAATTTCGATTCGCAAAACCAACGACGCCGCTGAGTCCTCAGGCACTCCCCTCGTTTTGCCAAAGAACTCAAGAATTTCATGGACTCGCTGGGCTCACGATTCGAAAAAATTTGCGTTTGGTTTGGTGACTGATTCCGGAACAGAACTTCATGTTCACAATTTGGAAACCGGGAAAACCCAAAAACTGCACTCGAACCTATCCACCATCGCCCAGTTGCCTCAGTGGCTACCCGATGCCAACCACTTGGTTTGCTTGGCCGTCCCTGAATCGCGGCCTGAGGAGCCGGTTGAGCCGATTGCACCTCGCGGTCCGGCGATCCAAGAATCTGTCGGTAACACTTCGCCGACGCGAACATTTCAGGATCTATTGAAAACGCCTCATGACGAATCCTTGTTCGAACATTATCTGACGACCGATGTGGTTGTGTTGAATCTGGACGGCAAAGTCGTTCACAAATTTGACGCTCCCGGTTTGTACTCCCAGGTGAGCACCTCGCCCGATGGAAAACACTTTCTGGTGACCAAAATCAAACGACCGTTTTCCTACCTGTTGACTTCCCGTTCGTTTCCCAAAGAGATATCGGTCTGTGATCTAGACGGTGCCGAAGTTTACCAGGTCGCCGACGTGCCGATGGAAGAGAACATTCCGATCCAAGGCGTGCGCAAGGGCCGACGGCGAATCGATTGGGCGTCGGCTCGCGACGCGACCCTGATTTGGGGCGAAGCTCTCGATGGTGGTGACCCCAACGTCAAAGCTGATTTTCGCGATGAGCTGTTCGAGCTGGCCGCTCCCTTTGATGGCAAACCGAAGTCAATCTTCAAGACAGTCCATCGATGGGTGGCGACGAATTTCTTCGAGGACTCCAATCGAGTTGCCTTTACGGATTACGATCGAGATCGACGCTGGGTTCAGACTCAGTTGGTCGACTTTTCCAAACCCGATCAAAAACCTGTTTTGCTGGCCGATCGAAGTATCCGAGATCGCTACGGAGATCCGGGGCGTCTGGTCCAAGAGCCAGATGCGTCGGGGCATTACGTGGTTTTGCAAAAAGGCGACAAAGTGTTCCGGTTTGGCACTGGTGCATCTCCTAAAGGGAACCTGCCGTTTGTCGATTGCCAAGACCTTGGCACGCTGGAAACCAATCGCTTGTGGCGATGTGCCGAAGGAGCCCTCGAAGGGCCGGTTCGGATTTTGGATGCGGACGTAAGTGGCGAGAAAGTCGTTGCTAAAATCATCACCAACTTCGAAGACACAAAGTCCCCACCGAACTATCTGTTGCACGAACTGCCAGACGATTCCGTCAAACCCTTGACGACATTCAAGGATCCGACGCCTCAGATTCGCTCCATCACCAAACAGCTGGTGCAGTACAAGCGAGCCGACGGAGTTCCCTTGTCGGCGACACTTTACCTTCCCGGTGATTACAAAGAGGGAACGCGACTGCCGCTGCTGGTGTGGGCCTATCCCCAAGAGTTCAACGATCCCTCGACGGCCGGCCAAGTCTCCGGTAGTGACGCTCGGTTCACTCGGATGCGGGGCATCACGCACCTTACCTTTTTGACTCAAGGCTACGCCGTGATGGATGCGGCCACCATGCCGATCGTCGGCGATCCAGAAACGATGAATGATACTTTCATCGAACAGATCGTCGCCGCGGCTCAAGCCGCGATCGACAAAGCCGTCGACATGGGAGTGGCCGATCGAAATCGTGTCGGCGTCGGAGGCCACAGTTACGGGGCTTTCATGACGGCCAATTTGATGGCGCACTGCGATCTATTCAAAGCCGGAATCGCTCGCTCAGGAGCCTATAACCGGACGCTCACTCCGTTTGGTTTCCAGTCGGAGAGACGAAGCTACTGGGATGCGAAGGAGATCTATCATTCGATTAGCCCATTTATGCATGCGGATAAAATCAATGAACCGTTGCTGCTGATTCACGGAGCAAACGATAACAACAGCGGAACGTTCCCCATTCAAAGCGAACGCCTATTCCAAGCGATCAAGGGGAATGGCGGTTCGGTTCGTCTGGTGATGTTGCCCAACGAATCGCATGGTTATCGAGCCCGCCAGAGCGTCCTGCAGACTCAGGCCGAAATGATTTCGTGGTTTGATAAACACGTCAAAAATGCGGAAACGAAAAAGTAGTCTTAAACACGACCGCCAGTTTGAAACGGGCCTACGTCGGTGTCTCCATCAAGGGTTGCGAGAATCCAGAAAATCCAGCAGCGTTTCCAGAGAGATTTGCGAATCTTTTGCTTCGATATTTTTTAATGTTTTGGATCGCTTCAAAATTTCAAGGCCGTGATCGGTGATGCCCGTTTGGTCCAACCCGATGGCGCGGAGTTTCGGCAGATCCAATAGCAGCTTTAAATCCTCGTCTGTGATATCGGTTTTGGAAAGTTGAACTTCCTCGATGTTGGGCAGAAATCGCAGATGCTTCAGCTGGTCGACCTCGAAAAATTCTGGTTTGAATTCAATCGCGTAGATCATTGTCTGTTTTGTTCGCTTGAGCATCCGCGCGCCTGCCAGTTCAAGAGCGAATCGATGACGGCGGAAATCAAGTTCGACACCCGCAATGTTCTGTGAGTTCTCCGCAAAAAACTCGTCTCGATCAATCAGTTGGCTCTCGCCACCGCGTTTGACGAAATGCAGGTCGTCCAGCGCGGGCCTCGGATCGAGAATGTGCAGACGATCGCCATCTTCGGCAACGGCCTCAAAACGCTGCCTTAACGTTCTTCGCTCACAAGGGAATGGAATATTTAGCTCGCCCCACCCGTCAATAGACTCGACCGATCCATCAGTTCGAGTGACTAATCCCAGTGGAGTGCAATCGGAGTACAGCACATGCGAGTATCCGTGATCAACGCACCCCACATAAAATCCAGCCGGCAACACCATGAAAATCGCAAACAGAGCACGGTGAAGTACTTTGGGCCGTGCATCACAAGTCCACAGAATCCAGAACCCGACGATGGCGGTCGCTAAATTCCAAGGAAAAACGCTGTAGTTCCAGTTGCGAAACAGGGGTGATAGATAGATCAAAATTCCTGCATGCAGCATCACACAGCCGACGGCGCCCCATTTGGGTTTCCACCATCCCAGCAGTCCCACCAAAATTTCTGTTGCGGCAACAGCGATGCCCACCACGATGTACCACGTTTCAGGATCTAACCCGATGGCTCGGGTCATATTCCACGCTTGATAGGAGTTCCAATCGGGCGAGATCGCCTTATGCAAACCAGCCCAAATCCAAAGCGAGCACAGAAACCACCGCGCGTAGTTTTGGTAGGATCGTTTCAGCAGTGCGAACATCAGGATCCATGTCGCCAGAAATTGAGGCTGAGTTCGCATTTGATCAAACAAACATGCGACCAGCATCACCGCAAAGTGCAGCCAAACACCTTCTTTAGGCCGAAACGGGATCACCGCCAGCGTCGCCACTAAAATCCATGCCCAAGAGATTTGAGGGATCCCCAAGTCGAATACAGGCAGATGGGGGACCTCCGCTCGCACGTTCCACAATGGCCACGTAATGATCAATGCGATCAGCTGCGAAAACGCCGAAATCAACAACAACCAGTATCGAATGGATCCGGGTTTTGGAGCGGATTCATAGTCTGGGATTTCATTCATGTTGATGACGGTGGCATCGGCTTGCAGCCTTGTGCGGAGCGCGCCGCAGGCTCAAAGCCAGTTGCAGTCTCTGGGATGCTTCAATCGGCTCTTAAGACGCGACGCCAGAGCGGAATTGCGATAGCATTTCTCGGATTTTGTGATCGTCGTAGCCAATATTGTAAGCCACAGACTTGATCGTACGAAGTTCATGGCGATCCATTTGTCCGTCAGCTAACGCTAATCGAATCAGGTTCTTCAAATGCGGCTCAGTCGCAATGTCGTCGCCGCCGGACCTTTGTTGATCCATCGCCCTGCCCAGCATCAGCTCATATTGGTCCTGGTCCCAGCCCTGCCGAAGGGACCATTTTTGCAAAAAGTCGCTTTCCTGAGCATCGAAGCTGTCATCGGCAAATGCTAACGTTGCCAGTTCCAGAAACTCAAGCTCTTTCAGTTCGCTGTCGTTGATTTCATGACCGTACTGAGTAGTCAGTTCCTGTTTTAACCTCGTTTGAGATGTCTTCGCTCGTGAGCGAAGAAAATACAGCCCGCCCCCGATCCCCAATAAAATCACCACCAACGCGAGTGGGTGAGCAAACAAGTAGGCGACGGTGATCGTCAGAATCGCCAAGGGGATCCCGATCGCGCAGCTGACCAGAAAGACCCCGGTTTCGGCGATCCGACCCAAAACCGGAATATGGAATAGAAACCCGACAAAGGTCGAAAATAGGATCACGAAACCTAAAACGGTGAACGCGGACCCCGCTAAACGGACGATCCATTTGACCTTTTGCAGATAACCCTTGATCGAACTTAGCGCCGTGGTTCGGTCTCCGGTCACGAGGTGATGTAGCACTCCGGTGTCTTGAATGATTTTATTGATAAACCCAGAACGTTGATGCGTCGTGTCGGCAGTGCCTCGACCGCCGCTATATTTGCCAAACCAAGTCGCCTGTGCGGGTGTTGGAATTCCGGAAAAACTCAATCGTTCGTCGCCCAAGACTTCAGAGCCTTGGTTCTGGTCTCCCGATTTGGAAAGATAGAAATACTTGGCTCGTGGTGCCAAACGCGAATCGCGACCTGTTTGAGAAAGTTCCATCGATTGGATGTCGATTGATTCGCTACTGTCGACAAACTCAATCAAATTCACATCCACGTTCAAATTGCCAATTTGATATTCTTTTGGAAACAGACGCTTGGACTCCAACGTCTTTTGGATGCCATGATTTCGCGAATTGGATTGGACATTAGAAGTCCATTTCAAATTCCACGTCGAAGGCCTGTCGTCGTCTTTTTTTTCTACCCACGAGTAGATCTCGGCGCTTCGCTGAGCGTAGAGGTATCCTTCGATCTCGTTGACGTAATGACCGGCGATCTTCATTTTTTGATCGACAGCGCCGGTGTGCGAGATCAACTGGTTTTCAGTTGCCGCACTGAGTTCTTGAACGGCCTCAGTTTTGGCGGCGGCTCGATAGAAGTCAAAACGTGTTTCGTTCTTCCACAACGCACCTAAGGAAGCGAATATCAGGAAAGGTCCAAAGAGTAAGCCGCCCCACGAATTTTTTTTCTTGGCCATGTTTAGACTTCTTGGGCTAAGGAACCGTCAGTTTTTCACAAGGGGAACGAAAGAACGCTCAGGGCCGTCTGTTCGCAGCCCAGAATGTCGTCTAGGTTGATGATAAACATCGACACTGGCTGACTCAATCAATAATCGTGAGTCGAATAAGTGTTGAAACCGATACAAGGATTCAAGTTTGACGTTTGACTGCCGTCAGAGAGAAGGTCGTGCCACATTCGTGCCGACCCTAGATGCAACACGTGCCGGTGGATCCGGTGCAAGATCTTCGGGTCTTTTTAAACCAAGACGTCTTGAACGTCTTGAAACCCACCAGAGAGACCTCCTGCCGCGGAAGCCGAAATTCGAGTGAGGGCGCAGGGGCTCGAACCCTGGACCTACGGATTAAAAGTCCGTTGCTCTACCAACTGAGCTACGCCCTC
>CAZDZX010000124.1:5103-11558 GCA_964510005.1 uncultured Pirellulaceae bacterium | reverse complement strand
GTAATACTTGGTGTCGGTGCCAGCGCGGCAAGCGTACTCCCATTCGGCTTCGTAAGGCAAGCGAAAGAACTCTCCTGTCGAAAGACTCAACCACTTCGTGTATTGCTTGGCAGCGTACTGAGTGATCGTGGCCGCACACTGGTCGCCCTCTTGGCCGTTGCCGTAGGTGAACGATGGATCGTAAAGAGCCGACGGGGCCGTGATGGCATCAATCTCGTTGTCATCATTGACTACGCGAACGCCGCCTTCTTGAAGAGACTTGAGCGCTTTTTCCATCTGCATGTAACGCCAGTACTCAGCCCATGTCGTTTCGTAGGTGCTGATCCAAAACGGTTTGACTTGAACCATGAAGGTCGGTTGCTGATCGCTTTCGCCATCATCGGTTCCCATTTTGTACTCACCGCCGGCAACCGGTTGCATTGAATACGTGATCTTCGTGCCAGGAATTGTGGCCGTAAAGGGAACCATAAAACGGCCATCGCCCAAATCGACGAATCGGCCTTCGGTTGGTTTTTCACGAACGATGCCGGGGATCGCTTGGGTGTCTTTTGCGTCGGCTTGCTGAGCCATCATTGGCTGGGGCAGTGCCACCAAAGACAATACAGAAAAGAGGCCCACAAACAAAAAGCAACGGTAGATTTGATTTGACATAGTTTTCCTGTTCAAGTCGCTATCGATTTCTGAGGGATCGATCTCAAAAATTCTCATCTTATATGAAACCCAGCAGATCGCCGGAAGTTTTGCACAACAAACTCGGGTTAGTCGGATTTCTCAGTTGGCCTATAATCCGCGTCTTACATCCGGAATGAAAAGGAAAAAAGTCATGGCTGAACCCGAAAAAAAGCTTAAAGCGTCAAATGTTGACGACTCTAAGGCCGTTAGTTGTTATGCGAATTTTTGTCGGGTAACCGGGTCTGCTGAAGAATTGATCATTGATTTTGGCATGAACGCCCAGCCTTTGAATTCGCCGGATTCCAAAGTCGAAATTCAACAACGTGTCGTGGTTAATTTTTTCACCGCAAAACGATTGCTGCATGCATTGCACGTTTCAATCCGGCGACACGAAGAAGTCTTCGGAACTTTAGAAACAGACATTCGCAAACGGGCGATCGCTCTCGATGACAGAACCGAAGAATAGCCCGCAGTCTCAGAGATGAATGCTCGTTAGCGGTGCCGAACGTTTTGCAAATGGAGTTGCAACCATGAAAGCGAATTCAAAAAAAACGAATTCAAAATCTCGACTCCATGCGCTGTTGCCCGTTGGGCTGATCATCGTTTGTGCAGCGGCTTTGTTTTTGGTCGCGCTGGGAGAGGTGCCCTACTGGGATCGGGATGAGCCGCGTAACGCGGGCTGCGCTGCCGAGATGCTGGCTCGTGGTGATTGGGTGGTCCCGACCTTCAATGACCAACTCCGCTCTCAGAAACCGGTGCTGCAGTACTGGCTGATGATGTTGGCCTACAACTTGTTTGGCGTCAACGAATTTGGCGGACGCTTCTTTAGTGCCATCGCGGGGGTGGGAACCTGCTTGCTGACGTGGAGTATCGGCAAGTCGTTTTTCGACCAAGCGACGGGATTGTTAGCGGCACTGATCGTAGCCAGCTGCCTGATGTTTTGCGTGGCGGCTAGAGCGGCGACGCCGGACTCGATCCTGATCTTTTTCTGTACCGCGTCGTTGGCCGTGTTCGCACGAAGTTGGCAGCGACGATCAACAGGCGGGGAGCGCTGGCGATCTCCATTCCATCGCTGGCGGTGTGTCATCGGTGTTTATGGCATGCTGGGATTGGCCGTGCTCACCAAAGGCCCTGTCGGCTACCTATTGCCCATGGCGATGATGGGTTGGTTCTTGTTGCAGCAACGCTATCTGTTTGAATCCAAAAAGACTGGCAGAACTGGAAACGGTTGGATCCGACGATTGATCGGTCCGTTTCATCCGCTGAATTTCATCGCGGTATTCGGCTCGATGCGCCCCGTGTTGGGGATGGTGATTGTGCTGGCCATTGCCGCGCCCTGGTTTATTTTGATCGGGTTGGAAACGGATGGAGAATTTACGTCGCGTTTTTTCCTGACAGAGAATCTGGCGCGTGCCACGGGGGTGATGGAAAGTCACCGCGGTGGATTCTGGTTCTATCCGCTGGCGATCCTGATCGGTTTTTTCCCGTGGTCGATTTTTTGGGGCCCTGTCGTTTGCTCGCTGTGGAATCAGCGAAAATCTGATACTGAAAACCTGTTGCCAGCGGGAGCTCGGTTCATGTTGATTTGGGTTGCGATCCAAGTCGTCGCGTTTTCGATCGCCCAGACGAAACTCCCCAGCTACGTTACGCCCTGCTATCCCGCTCTGGCATTGTTAACGGCTGCGGCTCTGGTTAATTTTGCTCGATCACGAAACGGAGTTGCCACTGCTTGGAAAGCCCCTGAGTGGGTCTGGCAAGTTGCGACCGCCAGCTGGCTGGTTTCGGGGTTGGGGTTTGCCATTGGAATCGTCGTGGCATCAAAATTCATCGATGAGATACCTTCATGGCTGGCGGTGGTCGGCATCATTCCCTTTGTCAGTGGCGCGATTTGCTGGCGATCGCTGTCGGTTCCTTCCCAGAGGCAACCGGGCGAGAAGTTTGTCGCCGGTTTTGCTGGGGGGGCGTCAGTTTTTTGTTTCAGTCTCTTTGTGGTTGCGGCGACGGTGATCGGGCAACAAAATCGATTTCCGTTTCAAGACGTGCTGGCGGGAGACCGTGATGCCAGCGTGGCCACATTTTCGGCTTTGGAATCAAGCTGGGTTTACTACGCGGCGCATCCAATTCTGGAGTTGCGAACCGACGAACGGGAAGACAAAACGGCATTTCAAAAACGGGATCAACGGCCTTGGTGGGGCCTGAAGGAGCGACTTTCGCCGCGGCAGTTTTTGGCGATCGAAGGTCGCAGCAAATACGTGATCACGCCTCGGTCGCAGTTGGATAATCTAAAGCAGCGGTTGCCTGGTGATGTAAAAGTGGTGCAAACCAAGAACTGGTTTCTGAAAGATGAACCACTGGTTTTGCTGAAGGTCCGCAATTCGCTCACCGATCCGACGTTCACGGATTCGAAAGTGGCGGATGGCAACTCGGATGCATTGCGGCGCTAAAGCTAGTTGAAGCCGCTATCGACGCCGCCTGAAACGCAAAAACGCAAGCGAATTGTTCGATTGAACCATTCGCTTGCGCTCTGAGTTTTATCTTCGTTTTGCTGGCCGACTAGTTGCCCAGTGCAGGTGGAGCAAAAGAGTTTCCGGTCTGCAAAATCCAGCGAGTCCCGAAATCTGAACGGTTCTGGCGGAAACGTGCTCCTGAAGAGAACGTCAGTGACTGGACGTATTCTGGATCGATATCCGCTTTGCCCCATGAAGTCATCAACTGGATGGCAGGCAGTGTTGGGATGCCGGTCACGGAATCGCCATTGTTGAGAATGACGATTGCTTTGTCATCTGCAGAGGTGTGAAATTTAACTCCGGCAATTTTCTCCATGGGAATCGCGATGTCGCCGAAGGCACTTTTAAGGTTCAGCGTATCAAAGCCGTCCAACTTTCCGGCCATTCTTTTTGAATTACCGATGCGAATGAAAACAACGCCTTCGCCACCGGCCTGACCCAGAATCGGGCTGGAGACGGGAGGATCGTACTTGAGCACGACTTTGGTGATCGGATGTGAGCGAACATCAAATCGAACAGGCTGTCCTTTGATTTTGGCCAACAGTTGATTGTCAACAATGATGATGGCTTGAGTGCCGCTCACCTGAACATCAACATCCAGTTCGACGTGTGGATTGGATTTGGTTTCGTCAAAACCGATTTGGATTTCTTGAATCGTACTCTGCGTTTCCTGCGGCACAGGCGACTCAAGCAATGTTCCGTCTTCAAAGACATCCAGATTCTTCTTGGACAGAATCATCAGGTAGGGGGATTGAGCAGATGCTGTTGAACAAAAGGCACCCAAAAAAGTCGCGATGAAAGCTGTTAATACAAAGCTTTTCATGTTATCTCCAATTCTTGTATTTGCGGCATCCATCGTGTTGATACCGGACAGTTCTGATTGATAAGGGGAAAAATAAGGTTGGATTGGTTCCGAGTCATTTACCAGAGCGGTTGGTTCTGGCTATCGACGATTGATTGGGTTGCTCGCGGTGGTGGCGTTTCGTTGGATAACAATCCGATCGATTGACTTCATCTCAAGCGTTTCATTTTCCCAGCGGTTCAGTAGCTCAATCGACGTTCGTGCAATGTTAGCCGAAATTTGGTCGCCGTTGGGCATACTGATTTTCATTTTGCCGGGTTTTATGATTTCGATTTCTCCAATCCGTTTCAGATCGACTTTCAGGTCTCCAATCTGTGACTTGAAATCAAGTCGACGGAGGCCTTTGATTCGTCCTGCGATGCTGTTTCCATTGGTGAGCATGACCCGCACTAATGGGCTATCTGTTTTCGGATCGCCAACTTTTAAGTTCTGTTTGCGGACCCTCTCGGTGCCTCCAACGTACCTTAGCAGGATGCTGGAAAACCCGGATTCGTAGACTTTCATCTCAACGGGTTGGTAGTCGATGCGGTCGAGTATGGATTCGTCAATAGACACCTCCATGCTCTGCCCAGTCAGTCGCGATTCGGCGAAAACCGAGGTCTTTGTCGACTTAAAATAGGCTGGGCGTTTGAGGACGACGGATTGAACACGTTCCAGTTGGCTGGGCACCGGAATGGACAGGGCTCCGTTTTGGCGCAAGGACAGCAATCGGCTATCGCTCAACAGCACAACGGCTTTGAATCCCGGAAGCGGACCCACGACCTGTTCGCCATTGATGATGCCAGTGCCCCTGCGCGACTCCTGCTGAGCGACCGCGGTGGCGGCCAATATCAGCAGTAGCAGAACCGAGCGAGCAAACTGGTGTGAAAAGTTCATGGCACTATTCGCAAGAGAAGGAAAAAAAGCCGACAGTGGGCCGGCCATTAATCTCCTGCTGACTGCCTATTTGCGTCCAACAGGAGCTTTGGTGAATCGCCAGACCGGACGTCCTGTAGAATTGTCGGCGTAAAATCGAGCAGACTTTGAATTCATGACCGTCTCAACTTTTTCGGTATTGACGTGAGCGGTTCCCCATTCGGTTTTCAGTTTAATAACTTTCAAAACGACCTTGCCGGTTACGAGGTCACCATTTTTGAAGGCGATGACTGCGTTGTCCTTGGCGTCGGAGTGCATTTTTACACCATCGATTTTGGTCATTGGAATGGAGACTTCGCCGAAAGCGGTTTCCACTTTGAGATCACTCAACTCAACGATGGCACCTTGCAAAACGTCGTTTCCATCGATCGAAACGTAAACTTGGTCCGTTGCAGGAACGGTCAAGTCCTGAGCCGAAACGAATGAAGACAGACAAACCGCACAAAGTACGGCACAAACAAAATTGACTTTACGCATGGGGATTCTCCCTTTTGGGGGCTTGCCAAGCCCGTTGGACTGCCCGAAACGAGCAGTCTAAAATTTCAACTGGATAGAGGATTTACTATAGTCATCCCATCAAACAGCTCAAACCGAAACTCGACTTTTTCACTCTGGATGGCTTCGGCGCCCTGTCTAGTTTGGATAATCGATACAGTTACACACCGATTCGAATCTGACTGGGTTTGAAAGGGCCAGCCAGAGCTGGCAGCGAGCTGCGAAGGGCTCATGGCAAAGAAGGGTTTGGTCGGTCGCCTAAAGTCAGTTGCCAACAATGGCCTCGAAACTAAAGGCGACATTTCCAAACATCGATTTGGAGACAGGATGTCTCAACTCTAGCGAATGTCGCGAAGCAATTCCGTCAAATCAATTCGCTTGGCGTCCGCCCAAAGCGTTTCCAAGCTGTAGTTCTCGCGGGCTTCTTCTTCGAACAGGTGAACCACAACGGTTCCATAGTCCAACACGATCCAACGACTTTCGGCGTAGCCATCGATGTTCATGCGCTGGTCGCCCATGTCTTTTTCGAGCTTGTCATCGATTTCTTCGCTCATAGCATGGAGCTGTCGGCGACTGGTCCCAGTCGCGATGACAAAGTAATCAAAGATCGCCGTCTGTTTAGACATGTCCAGCACGGCCAAGTCCGTACCGCCATTTTCCGCGGCCACCAAAGCAGCAGCTTTCGCCAGTTCGAGGCTACGTTTTGGATTGACACGATCAAGAGCCGCGCCAGAAGCGCGATGCTCGCCGGGCTTGTATCCGACTGGCCCTTCGCCGGCTTCGTTGGAATTGCCTTCAGCGCTGGCTTCGACGGCAGCGGCATCAACGGGGGTGGTGTCAGCAGGTTTTGGGTCAGTGGAAGAATCTTCAGTCACGCGAGTTCCCGATAGGGGATGAATGGATATAGCCATCTGGTTTACTCCGACAGGAACAGGAAACCAGCAGGACATGCGAACCAACAAACGGTTCGGTTTTTTCGTTTAACAATTTAGCGGATTAATTTA
>CAZDZX010000124.1:0-5003 GCA_964510005.1 uncultured Pirellulaceae bacterium | reverse complement strand
AATTTAGCGGATTAATTTACCGAATTCTGGATCGCCGACGCTGCCAGTTGATCCAGCGGTCGCCTTGAGTCGCTAGTCTCATCGCTCCAGTGCCATCCGTTGACTTGTTCTTCACCAAAAATCCATGTGAGATGAACGGTGCCGTTATCGACTTCGAAAGGGAACTCGATCGTGTTTGGCTTATCGGTGGAAAACGTGATGCCTTCGATCTGATCCAGCTCGAGGTAGCACTCGTTGATCTGGTCACAAAGTTCATCGGCCATCTGCTTGATGGATTTGAGCTCTGAAGAGTAGACCTCATCGCCTCCGGGGAGACGTCGATGCGAGTCCATTTGCTCAAGTCGAACACGAATGGAGTGGTGCTCAAAGGCTAACTGAACAATGTCCGCTACGATCACGTTGAGGTAGGGAATCGTAGAGTTCGCAAACTTAAGTTTGCGTTGAAAAACTTCCTGAAGCGTTTCACAGCCGGTTTCTTTGGCAAAGATCATGTTCATCCAAAGGTAATTCAAATTTCGCTCTTCAGCATTCAAGTATAGACCCAGCTGAAACGCTCGGAACGGGGGTGGCATGAAACGATCTGCAATTTTCTCGATTGGGGGGGCTCGCGTCCGCTCATCAAGTGTCCCTAATTGTCGAGAATTCCTGTTTTTTCTAGGACATCAGGCAATTTAATGTGCATTCCGGCGAACTAAACCCGTGAGTTACCGTCCCATACCGAGTGATTGCAGCCTAAAACTTTAGGCAAAAATCGAACTTTTGGCCGGAAAACGGGGTATTAGTAAGAGACTTAATTGACTCTTAACCCTACTCACTTACAGTTTTTTAGGTTGAAACCCTAATTTTTTTGCTTGGCGAGACTTCGCTGTGCGGGAAATTTGTATGTCAAGGAAGCATAAAAGAGAGGAGAGCCCATGTTGGTTTTATCCCGAAAAAAGAATGAAAGCATTGTCATCAACGATGACATTTCGATCGTTGTTGTGGAGATTCGTGGCGACAAAGTCCGCCTAGGTATCGAAGCTCCCAAGGAAGTTCCCGTTCACCGGCGTGAGGTCTATGACGCAATAGCACGCGCCGAATCCGAACAATCTGCCTCTGAAAGTGAACCTTCTTCCAAAGATCCGACTCCAGCAGAGTGATCTACAATTTCACTGAAATGTAGGGCTTGACGGACAGACCCATTCTGGATCAACTATCCGCTCTTGAGAAAAAGAGCGTTTTTCCTGATGACACTCCATCAAGTTAGCCGATTATCTCACCAATAATCTGGCCCCTTCGTCTAGTGGTTAGGACACTGGCCTTTCACGCCGGCGACACGGGTTCGAATCCCGTAGGGGTCACTACAAAATAGCCTGTCAGGAATTCGTTCCTGGCAGGCTTTTAGTTTTTAAAACGGGCTTGATAGCACAGCAGCTTTAGCATTGGCGCGGCCGCTGTCGTCAAACTGGGCATTGGATTCGCCCTCGTTTTTCTGTTTCATTGGCCATCGTTGACCCGTTTGTGGGCGATCATTGATTTATTTGTATTAGCGCCGCCACTCCAATGAGTAAAGCCAAACCTCAATCCGAAAAGTCTTCGATCGCGGCCCCGGCCCCAAAGAAAACCGAAATTCGAGTTTCGGAATCTCGCCTGCATCAAGTCGTTCGCTCGCTTCAAGGCAGCACGATCGCTGTTGTTTCTTGCGGACGAGCCCAGATCGCCAGCTTGCTTGCCGACGCCCGCCCCGACGCTCGCGTTTATGTCTGGACCCTCGATCAGTACCGCGAAGAGCTCGCTCGCAAACATCCCGACACGAGCGATGCCGTTCAGTTCTGCGGCAGTCCCGACTGGCCGCAGGATTGCAATCCTGACCTTGTCGCGATCTCTTTGCAAAAGGGAGGCGAATCGGAACTGGCCCGCGACTATTTGCAAAATGGATACCAGCAACTTCAAGACGGCGGCGTGCTGGCGGTTTCAATCGACAACCCGAAAGACAAATGGTTGCACAGCCAGATGCAGCTGTTCGACAAATCGGTCAAAGTCCGGCCCTTCAAAGATGCGTTGGTGTATTACGTCATCAAGAAAAACCCGTTGCGAAAGGCCAAGGATTTCAGTTGCACCCTCGCTTTTCGCGATGAAGGCAATTTGATTCAGCTGGTAACGCGTCCGGGTGTTTTTGCTCATCGTCAGTTCGATAACGGGGCACGTCAGATTCTCGATGCGATCGAAGTCTTTCCCGAATCCAGCATTATTGAAATCGGCTGTGGCAGCGGTGCGATGAGTTTGGCGTTGGCCACACGTGAACCGTCAGCCAACCTGTTCGCCATCGATTGCCATCATCGTGCCGTGGACTGCACCCTCAAAGGGGCGAAACTCAATGGCCTGACCAACGTTCAAGCCGCAGTCAATCACGATGGGGAACTGGGTGACAAAGCCGGGACCTTTGATATGGCATTGGCCAACCCGCCTTACTATGCCGATTTTCGAATCGCACAACACTTCGTCGAAACGGCCCAGCGGGCACTGCGGCCCGGCGGTCGGTTGCTGGTGGTGACGCGAAAGCCGCAGTGGTACCGCGACAACTTTGGGACGTGGTTCCAAGAGCCCGAAGTGTTTCAGAGCCGCAACTATCACATCGCGACCGGCGTC
Organism: uncultured Pirellulaceae bacterium; assembly: GCA_964510005.1. Lineage (GTDB taxonomy): Bacteria > Planctomycetota > Planctomycetia > Pirellulales > Pirellulaceae > Mariniblastus. The sequence continues at coordinate 2,375 of CAZDZX010000124.1, read as the reverse complement.
AAAGGCTGATCTCGCCGCCTTGAAAATCGCCTCAAACGTAAAAGTGGCCGGGACGCTCCGCGGCCCGACACTTTCTTGGCCGCGGAGCGTCCAAGCCACCGATCATCTTGGCCGCGGAGCGTCCAGGCCACCGATCAGCTTGGCTCGGCGTCCAACCCGCCACCGATCAGCGTCCAACCCGCCTTCGCTCAGCTGCGAAGTTTGCACCGGCGTCATCGTCTAGACTTAGATTTCATCCAGGGCTTCTTGAATCGCAGCGACTTGATTCCGGCGATCCAGAATCCCAGCGGTTACTTGTTGCCATGGGATCCCGATGAAATCTGCGATCTTCCGTGCCAGCACCAGATCACTGATGCCTCGATATTGATTCGTCAGTTCACCGGTTTCCAGATAGATGGTGTTTTCATCCCGATCGAATCCTGATTCGTAGTTTTCGGCAAGTTCCTCAATCCATGCGGGGGGAATCCCCTCTTTGCGGCAGGTTTCCTCGGACCAGATCTCATCCCCGACGCATTTGAGCAGCAACATTTGGGCAGTCACAGTATCGAACATGAAACCTCGGGAAAGAATGGATATCAGCTTGCTGTTGCGGAAACGGTCGGATTTGCAGAAAATGAAGAAGCTTCAAACCCCCACCCAAACTATACGTTCATGAACGTTCAAGCCAAATCAAAACACAGAAACGCCAAAAACAAGCCCTTGGTCATTATCGGGATTCTTGTCTTGGCCGCGGTTTACCACTTCGGTCGGCCGACCCTTGAGCGGGTTCTCAATATTCAGCTACCGGCTTTGGTGGGTGACAATCGCCAAGCGAATCAGCATGGCAATCAAAATCACTCGCCGAGCGCTTCGAATTCGGGCTTCAATGGCTCGTCCGATCAGGGGGAAGCCGGGCAGTCGGTTCGCGATTGGCTCACAAAAGTCGGTGACAAGCGTTACGAATCACCGGCGGGATTGCTTTACACGCCCAGTCGGAACGAACATCGAATTGAGCACGTTTTGTTTCACTGCAAAGACAATCCATCCAAGCCAGCTCATGGGATTTTCACGGCCAAAGGGGTGGAAGTTTTCAAGGAAATCGACGAAGCCTACGAGTTGACGAAACAAAAATCCAACCGTGTGAAGGCGGAGTCCTCTAGGGGAAAGGACACTTTTACGGTTTCGATGAACCGGAAGGTGGGTTTCGACGGCGGAAGTAAAGGAAAACGCAACGGGGGGCGAGAGTTGAAGAAAATCAAGCTAGTTCTTGTCGACGGCAACCGAGTGATCACGGCTTTTCCGACCTACTAGTCAGTAGGGTGCTTCATCGACCGTTGAAAAAAAGGTCAAAAAATCTTTTGAAACCGGGGTTTTTACTGGGATGCGGATAGCCCGAGCAACGGCGATTCGATAAAGTTTACGGCAATGGTGTACGCGATTTGGAACCGTTTCCAGATAGAGATGACTCCGTCATCCGCTTTCCCTCCTTGTGCTATCCGATTGCCAAATTTCTGACAGGAATGGTTGGCGAGTCAAAGACAAATGAACGTTTTTAGTCGTGCCTACGTTGATAGCCTTTTTGAGGACTATCAGAAGGATCCCTCTTCACTCCCTCCGGAGTGGCAAACGTACTTTCAGTCCATCGCTCCGGAACAGGCCGGAATCGATTCGTCCGGCGGTGGTTCTGCTACGGCGGCCAACGGGATGGTTTCGATGCCCTCTACGCCGGGGACGATTAGTGGTGCTCCCACGCAGGAGACTCCCAACAGCCAGTCCGTGGCCCAACTCCAAGACCGAGTCGATCAACTGGTTCGCGGTTTCCGAGTTCGCGGTCACCTCGAAGCCAAAATTGATCCCTTGGGGATGCCTCGCAAAACAAACAGCGAGCTGGAGCCCGAATCTTACGGTTTGCAACCCGGCGAGATGGAGCGGATGTTTTCGGCTCGTACCGTCGGCGGTCAGAACTTCCAGACCCTCGAAGAAATTATTCAGCTGTTGCGGAACACTTACTGTCGTTCGATTGGTGCTCAGTTTATGCACATCGACGACCACGACGTTCGCTACTGGTTGCAGTCGCGAATGGAAAGCAGCCAGAACCACATTAGCCTTGACCGGCGCATGCAGTTGCGGATTCTGACAAAACTAACCGACGCGGTGATCTTCGAAGAGTTCGTGCGGCGGAAGTACGTCGGCGCCAAAACGTTTTCCTTAGAGGGCGCCGAAACACTGATCCCGCTGCTGGACCTCGCGCTTGAGAAAGCCGGCGAACACGATGTCAAAGAAGTCGTCATCGGCATGGCTCACCGTGGTCGTTTGAACGTGCTGGCCAACATCATGGGCAAGCGTTCCGAAAACATCTTCTGGGGCTTTGACGATCCCGATCCCGAATCCAATCG
>CAZDZX010000123.1:0-11598 GCA_964510005.1 uncultured Pirellulaceae bacterium | reverse complement strand
ATATGTCATCGCGGCAGCGTTGAGCACCTTGTCGATGCCCTCTCGCTCTTGATCGCTAACAATGCCGGCTTCCACCACCAACTGCTTGGCGCGATTGCTGGCATTGAACTCAACCGGCAACGTCACCAACTGGAACAACACGAACATTGAAAACAACAGCGCCGCCAGAATGAAAACGGTCTTTCCGAAAGCGGAACCGCCCACCGCCAGCGCCGCCCCGATCATCATGCCATAAGTTCCAAATTTGGTTCCGATGTTAGCAACCGGCACAATCGCACTTCGCCATTTCAGCGGGTAGTAAGCCGTCGCATGCTGAATCGCATGGCCGGCTTCATGAGTCGCCACACCGATCGCGGCAATCGATGTCCGATCGAAAACCGCCGAAGACAGCGCCAGCTGCTTTGTCGAAGGGTTGTAGTGATCCGTCAACATTCCGTCCACGCGAACGACGCGAACGTCGGAAATGCCGGCCCGATCCAACAGCTTCTGAGCTGCCTGTTGACCGGTGAACCCATTTCTCGATGCGACTTTCGAGTACTTGTTAAAGCGGGCTTTTACCAACCATGATGCTGCGCCCGACAGAGCCATGCCGGGAAGCACGACCATTATCAAATAGAGCGGGTTTATGCCAAAGAAGCTACTAAATAGGGGAACCAAGAGCATTGCAGAATCTGGGGCTGTGGAAAGGCGAGTCAATCTGTCGATACCGACGCTGTATTTTTAGCGAAACGGCAAAACAGTGAACAGCCGGATTAAAAAACCGCCAATTACCGGGGAAAAACCAAATTCTGGCAGCTGGACATTGCCGTCAAACAGTCCAGTGGAACCCATTTCCGGCGGACGACCCAGCATCCCAGTCCGTTCCAATCACCCGCAATCAAAGTGCTTATCGGCCGCTAGCCGCCATCGCTATGCAGTGAACATGACATAACGTTTCTGATAGCAACCCCGTCCAGTCGCTAATGACGCAGCGGCATCGCACACGCCTCAACGACTCGCGACCGCAGGACTTCATAAAAATTCGTCTCGTCGAACCAATGCCGCCGCGGCCAGCCTGTGATCAAGCATGTTGCGATCGTCGCGGGCAACCATGCCGAAATGAAAATCGCTGTCACCCCTGTCGGGGCTTTTGAGTGTGCGGCGACTGAATTCCACGGGCTGACACCCGTGGCTACATGCTGTCGCCCCTGTCGGGGCTTTCGATGCGAGCAAAAAAGGTGGCATAGGCTTCCAGCACAGACCACAGCACAAACCGGAGTATCTGACATCTGACGGCAAAGCCTTCGGCAACCTAAAAAGGGGCAAAGCCCCGGTCGTTTGCCTAGCCCAGCCTGAAGGGCTGGGAAAACGAGCCTCAAAAATCATGTAGGGCCAACGGCCCGGCAGTTAGTCTCAAACACAAAGCTCGACCTCCGCCTACGATTGGGCATCGCAAATTCGTTGCCAGCAAGTCGCAGCGTCGATTAAAACGGCCGGGCAGCCTGTGATCAAGCATGTTGCGATCGTCGCAGGCCCCTTTCGGGAATCCTCACTCGGAAATATATAGTCCTGCGGGTCTATCTGATTTGCAAGAATACTCAGTAAGCCTCGAAACGATTCAGGCATCGTGACTTGCCGATCTTTGGCTCCTTTGCCCTGCCTGACCAATACGATATTTCGCTCGAAATCAAAATCCGACCATCTCATTTTCGCCACTTCGCTGACGCGCACTCCGGTGGCATACAGCAGGCTCACCAACATCTTGTCTCGCAGACGACAACACGCATCAATCATCCGCCGGACTTCTTCTCCTGAAAGCGTGATCGGCAGTTTCTTGCCATTCTTAGGTGTGACCAATCCCGCGGTAACTTGGCGACAAAAGAAGTCATCAAAGGCAGTCCGAATCGCCGACAGCGCCTCAGAAAGTTTCGAAGCGCTAAAGCCTGTATCAGCCAAAAACAAGCTTTTAGAGTAGCAGCGAATTTTTAGCTCTTTGACGGTTTCTTCAACAAATTCGGCGCTACTCAACAAGCCTCGGCGGATGGGGATTTTCGGTTCAAAACATCAACAACCGCCTCGCGCTGCTGCCCCCGACCACGGCCACCGCCGGACCGATATCGGGTCACCCGAGGATCTGTTTTCCGATTCTCAGCTCTACTTGCCATAACAGAAGTCCTATGTTTAAGGGAAATTTGATCGCCACAGCTCGCCCCAAAACGCTTGCCTCTTCTGCTCAAGAGCATATTTTATACGCAGGTACCCGTTTTAAACGACAATGTCGTTTATTCCTATGTTGGCCGACAGAGATCAATCTCCCATGAACGACTCTTGGCCATACTCTGATCCGCCGAATGTGATGGCGATGACGCTTCAACAGATCATGGACGGCACGGCTCCGATTCTGCTGGTCTGTCGTGATGCTGACGATGGCACATGGCAATTCTTGGATGGCAACGCGATCTCTATGTCTGACGCGCTGTTGGTCTGCCTCAAAAATGTTGTGGCACTCGACCCATCCGTGGCAGAGCTTGCTGACATGCCACTGGGTACGGAGGCCGTTCGTGCTTCGGCAGGCGCTCCATGGCAACGTCAACCCGCAACGTAGCGTCGGGCCAACATGGTTTTTACGCATGGGCCTTTTCTAGGTAAAACAAGAGCATCATTTAATTTTCTTTGTTAGGTCTATTTGCGCAACGGTGGTTCTGTTTTTTGAAGACGTTTCAAACACTTCGTTGCTTGTAGGTGTCGCTGGAATTCTTGCTGCTCGGTGGTGGGAGCTTGTATTCGTTGAGCTGGCTGATCGCTGCGCAGATCCTTGCTGAAATGACTCTGACCTTTTACCTCGGATGTCCTGATCCGGAGTGGCATTGTCCTGAAATACCGGCGCTCAATAGGAGGCATCGAATTGGCTTCAGCGGAGATGACTATCAGCACTGCGCTCGGGGACGCCTTGATACTACGGCCGAGACTCGCAAGCATGTGGAACCAAAGGCCCGAAAGCGAACACTCCGACCGATCTACTGGCTCCTCTTTTAACGTCACTCCAGTGTTGTTTGATCGCTGGAGAATTCGCGTGTTCCAACCCTTGTGAAACGAGGTTTGGCGAAATGGACAAATTCCTGATAGATTTCGAGCAACCCACTAGTTAAGATGTTCGTCCGTCAAAGAGTTATGTCGACCACGCATGGCTTATCCTCGTCGCACGCACTTCCTCCACGATAAAAACAGGTAAAAATGTCTTTTTACAACCGAGTTGTCGATAGCATAGCCGAAACAACACGCTACCCAAAAGAACTGCTTACACCAAACGCTGACCTAGAGACGGATCTGGGAATCGACTCGGTAAAGCGAGTTGAGATCACCTTAGCACTGGGCGAAGCCTTCGGTCTTAACCTGATGGATGAAGAACGTGATCCCGAGGTGCGTACCATCGATGACGTTGCTAAATGGGTCGAGCGGATGGCGAATGCTCATAACCCAAGCCCCACTTCCACCCCCAACACACCATCAAGTAATTTCACAGCACACCCGCCTGCTTCTATGCCGCCAGCCCCTAAGGGCCATATGTCGGGCACTTCGGTAAATGGCTCGTATCCACCGGCAGGCCTCAACGGTAGTTCGCATTCCCAGCCCCAAGCGGTTTCTCCCAACACCAATACGATCCCAGCCCCGGTAGATTCGAATCCGATGGCTGCCAGCGGGAAACCGTTGGAGGGACGAGTTGCACTTGTTACTGGTTCTGGTCGGGGCATCGGGCGAACGATCGCCCGAATGCTGGCTTCCCGCGGCGCGACGGTCGTTGTGAACTCGTTCCACTCGCGTGACCAAGGCGACCAAACGGTCCAAGAAATCATCGCTAGCGGCGGAAGAGCGATACACATTTGGGGCTCAGTTGCCAATCCGGACCACGTGAATTCAATCTTTGCGCAAATCCAAGAGCAAGTCGGATATCTAGACATGCTGGTCTGCAATGCTTCCGATGGACGCATTGGATCGTTTTCGGAAATCACTCCAGATGACTGGGACCGAGCCTTTCGCACCAACGTTTCGGGGCACTACCAATGTGCGATGCTCGCGGCACCGCTGATGCAAACCCGCGGTGGAGGATCAATCGTGACCCTGTCTGCGGTGGGAGCACATGGGTTTATTGATGGCCTTGGCAGCCAAGGCGTCGTCAAAGCAGCCGTTGAAACATTGACCAAGTACCTCGCCTGTGAACTCGCTCAATACGGAGTTCGAGCGAACTGTGTTTGCGGTGGTCCCGTCTACGGCGAACTTCTTAACAAGTTCCCTGAAGCTGTTTCCAAGCAGAACCAATGGGAAGCAAGGACACCGGGTGGCCAGTTGACCAATCCGCTCGACCTTGCACGCACGATTGCTTACTTGCTCAGCGATGACGCGGCGGGGATCAATGGGGCCGTTTGGCAAGTTGACAGAGGCTTTTCAGCAACCGCTGATGGTCTGCACTTCCAATCTGTACAGCACGAATTTCGCCAGCATCAAGTCGTCTAGTTTGACAGCGAATTCGGCATCAACTTGAGCATTTCGAGCACACCAAGATCACAGCAGAGCGGGCTACCCCATGGCATATTATGCAACTCAGTACACAATCCACTTCGATGATACGATGGCCTATGGCAGCCATCACTTTCTGACGGGATTCAAATTCCAATGCGAATCGCGCGAATCCTATTTGTTTGGGGACCGCATCTTCGACTTACCTGGGGTTCCTGAGGCACTGGAGAACGTTCATCTTTTTACCGGTGACGCATACTCAAGAAATCTCAGTCCTTGCATACTCGGCGACCGAGTCGCAATTCTCTTGACACTGGAAGAGTGGGGCCGAATTAGTGCTCGCTTCTGCTACCGAGTCATTAGCGAACAAGGCAAGCCGGTTTGCGCCGGTTTCCAGACACTTATTTGTGCAGACGCCAAAACCGGACAGCCAATCCAAATTCCGAAGCCGTTGCGGGATGCAATGAACTCAATGCGTGAGATCGAAGAGCCCGACGCGGGCATTTCGTTTCGCGATCGAGTGCTAAAGGGGGGCGATTCTGTTGATCGGCTATTCTCCGACACAGCATTTGCGACCGCAAAGCACTTCCTCTCCGATCGGTACCCGAAGCCAGGTGTAATTCCAGCGGTGCTCTCAAGCCCAACCCATCCAGCCAGTCCCGCCACCGTGAATCAAGCAGAGGGCGAGACAGACGAGACGCTGCAGACGTGGGTGTTTTCGGGCCAAGGAACATTCGACGCCAATCTACTAAGTCAGCGCGTCCGTCAAATCGTCCAGCGAAGCCCTGCTGCGAAACAAGAACTTGAGCGTTGCGCGGCCATCGTAAATGAGCTTATCGGTGGCGATGCATTGGCCATTGTTAGCGGTGAAGCGGAAGCATGTAAGCAAGCTGTGCAGCAAACGCCTGACTTGATGCAATGTGCGATCCATTTGCAGAATGTGATTGGAGCGCAGTTACTTGAGCTTTCTGGACGCCAGCCTGATTTGTTGATGGGCCACAGCTTCGGCGAAATTGCGGCCTTGGGAGTTAGTGGCTGTTTCGACTTGGAGACAGGCATCCGAATCGTGTGCCATCGCGTCCTATCCGTTAACGCACACGCTCCCAAGGATGGTGAGCTACTTGTCGTCGCCACTAACCGCCAACAAGTTACGAGCGAAGCGGCAATTATCGGGCTCGATCAAGTTGTCGTCGCAGGACGAAATCACGAAACGCAAACGGTAGCATCGGGGCCAGCGGCTCAACTTAAACTCCTCAAAGAGCACTTCACCCAACAACAGATCAGCGCCGTCAAGATCGCCAGCCCAACATCTTTCCATCATCCCAGCTTGCGTGAGGCCGGCACCGAATGGCTTCGAAGAATAAGTAGCTTGCCTATCGATGCGCCGAAGCGTCGTGTTTTTTCTCCGATCGGCCGCCGGATGATTACGAACACGGACAACATCGCTGCAATACTGGCAAGTCAATTCACTCGCCCATTTGATCTTCAAGGTGCAATGTCCGATGTTGTGGCCGCAGGAAGCAGTCACTTCATTGACTGCGGCTCCGCAGGCGCGATCCAGCGATTGCTCACAATCGCTGGACCCGACAATGTAGTCGTTTCTGGTTCGTCCACTCATTCGCCAACCGAAGAGCAGAAGTCGCGTCCAGAATTAAGTCCATCTACGCCTCCCGCACCAAGCACCGACGGGACGCTGGTTCCTACGATCGCCATTGTCGGACAAGGTTGCGTGCTCCCGGGAGGCGCATCCTCACCAAGCCAACTTTTCGCGGCGCTCCAAGAACAACGTCTTGGCATCGTGGATCAGAGTAAACTTGACCCGTATTGGTTGGAAGATTTTTATTCAGAAGAGTTGGTACCCGATCGTTCCACTTCCCTGTTGTTCGGCGTCGTCAATGAAGAAGATATTGTTGTTCCAGCAGGCATCGACCCAACGATATTTGCCAGCTTCACACGCGCTCAAAAATTACTCTGCATTTCTTTGGCGCCCTGTCTTTCGTCGCTTCGTGGTGTTGAGCGGGTAACTTGTTTCGTTGGCTCAACTGCCGATGGATTTCGAGACCAAGATATCGTTTCATCTTTGCGATACGCGGGACTCGACCCGACCGACGAAGAAATTGATCGCCACCTAAACACAGCCAGATCCGCATTTGAGGATCCTCACTCGGCGATCCAAACGGTCTTCGATAAAATCGTGAGGCCGGGGCTGAAGATCACGTTGGTTGATGCCGCATGCGCGTCTTCGCTTTATACGGTGGCGCTTGGCATGCGGGCATTGGAATCTAACGAGACTGATGCGGTCCTCGCCGGTGGCGTCTTGTGCCCGGGCCCGGGCCCGGGCAATTGTTTTTTCTCACAGTTTCGCGGCACCACAGCGACCGGCTTGCGACCATTCGATGCAAACGCGGACGGCGTCGTTTTTGCAGAAGGCGCCTCGATGGTCGTCCTCCGCCGTCTTGCTGATGCGGAATCCGAAAATTTGACCGTCCATGCCATCGTGCGGGGCTTCGGACTTTCTAGCGACGGAAGAAGCTCTTCGGCAAATGTACCGCAAACGCACGGCCAGATTCTTTCGTTAGAAAGATGCTATTCGAATTACCGAATCGATCCGTCCACCGTAAACGCAATCGAAGCACACGGCACTTCCACGCGAGTCGGCGATTCCACCGAAATCTACACGCTTCTCAAGTGTTTTAAGGGCAAAGTTACCAAATCGATTCCTGTCCATAGCCTCAAAGGATTGATCGGGCACACAGGCTGGGCAGCTGGGACGGCGTCGATCATCGCCACTTGTGAATACCTGCGAAACGGTACCTTTCCGGGTCAAGCGTTCTTTCGCGAACCATCCAAAGCGGTCAACAAATCCCGCGGCACCCTTCACGTCACAGCTACATCGTCTCCACTGCCCAAAGGCGACTGCCGTATCGCTGTCGAAGGATTTGGCTTCGGTGGCGCTAACGCACATGTCGTCATCGATCGCTACACGCCCGGAAAAACGCCAACTGAAATTCGCGTTTCTCGCCGAGATGATTCGAAGGACAGCGATTCAGAACTGGTTTGCGTTGCCGTTCATCAGATCCATCCAACCCAAGACTCGCCATCGGGGAAGCGATTTGATCGTCAAAACCTTACCGTCCCCAAAGGGCATCTTCTGCTGCCAGATCTCGCAGATGATATGGATATTAGCCAGACGCTTGCCATCACATTAGCAGACCAAATCATTGCAAAGCTTTCGCAATTCAACGATGACTTGCGAAAACAAACATCTGTGATGTTGGCATTTTCCGAAAAAACAGAACGCGGCATTGAAGCAATTCTGCGAGTCCACAACGGACCTTTCCGCAGAGCCCTTACTCGCACCGACCACGTTGCGAAGCTAGATGCGGCCATGAATTCTGCGAGGCCATCAGGCCCTTACTCGCTGCAGTGCATGATGCCCAATGTTGCTGCAGGTCGGGCGGCGTTGCAACTCAACTTGCAAGGCCCCAACTTTGTTGTCGACGCCGGACAGCAATCATTTGCGGCCGTACTGAATTCCGCCAAACAACTGCTTAGCACTGGAGACGAAAGTGGCAACAAGCTTGCCATCGTCGCCGCGATCAATGCGAATCTATGGAAAACCCCCAAAGCCAACGGGCAAAGCCAAGGTGAGGAGTGTGCTGCCGCGTTTGGGATCACCACGCGACGTCACGCTAACGAGCTTGGACTTCCTGTGCTTGGCCCTGCAGAAGCGCTCGTCCCAACGGACAACCAACCCCTCTCTAAACAAACAAACGAAGCGGTTTCAAACCTTTTAGGCTTCGAGACGGCCACAGAGCACGAAGATGATGAGTTTCCGATCCATGCTCCCGTTTGGGTCGAAAGCTCACTGGATGTAGGGCGGCAGCCGGCCAAACGAGCCCGAGCATTGGTGATCACGCGCGGCGATCGCGATCAGGTCCAAGAACTTCATTCGGAATTCACAAGTCTTGCCGACCAGACCCTGATTGTGGTCGTGGGCTCAGGCGCAAGCGCAGTCGCGGGGCAGTTGAATCAAAACAACCTGATCGCGGTCGATGTGTCTGATCAACGGGCGATTGACTCGGCATTGTCTCGCGTCGCGAGTTTCAACCCCGACACCATCGTCGCTCTGGAAACACTGAAATCTTGGGGTATCGAGGAGACGCTGGACAAGCTCAAGCAAAACGAACTTTGCGAGTTCCTATTCCTCACCGCCCAACATCTAACATCGAAACTCGACAAAGGCGAGCTAGAACTGTGGGGACTTTTCCCTGGCGGATACAAGGACGCGATCCATCCCGCGACGGGGGCAACAGCCGGTTTTCTCAAAGCGACCGTGCGAGAAATACCAGGCTGCCGCGTGGGAATCGTAAGCACAAGTCGTTCGGACTTGCGAACAAGCCTGAACCATCTGCAAGCTGAGTGGTCATGCGAAGGCCGCGAACCCGAAATGGTTTATGACGGGGACACGCGTCTGATACGCCGCCTGCGTCCAACAGCGAAACACAATGGCTGCTGCCAAGTAGAACTTTCTCCTGAATCCGTCGTGCTGGCTACAGGCGGGGCGCGCGGCGTCACGGCAGTCCTGATGGATGCCTTACTAAAAGATTATGGTTGCAAAGTTGTCTGTCTTGGACGTAGTGCTATCGAAAAAGGCCCCGCGAACGAGGGCTCTCCCGATGCCGAACGAGATTTCTACCAACGCTACATTGCAGAAAACCCCGGCAAATCACCGACTTTGATGAAGCGGAGTTTCACGGCGGCACAGGCGCGCTGGGAAGCCTACCAAACAATCCAACAGCTTAACTCCGTTGGCGGCGAAGTGCATTACCTTCAAGCCGACGTAACTAACCCGGATGATGTCGCGCGTGTCGTGCAAACGATCTACGAGAAATTTGGGCGCGTTGATCTGTTGGTGCATGGGGCAGGCGTACAGTATTCTAAAAAGCTCCAAGACCGCAGCCTTGATGAATTCCGCCTCACGTACGGCGTGAAGGTTGGCGGGCTTCACAATATGGTCCAGGCGATTGGCCAGCAATTTGGGAAAACGATTCCCGCGCACGTGCTGACTTCTGCATACAGTGTCTTTGGAAACGACGGTCAACACGACTATGGTGCTGCAAATGAAACGATGGATCGGCTCTGCGGGATTACGAAAACCGACTCCAACCTAAACTGGTCAAGCATCGCATGGCTGGGGTGGGAGGGTATTGGAATGACGCGCGGAACTGAATACCAAGCTCTTGCCAAGCAACGCGGTTTGTCGGGACTCTCGCCCATCACGGGGCAACGAGTTTTTCGCAACGCATTTCGGGGATCATCCAATGCCGCAATCAATGTTCCAATATCGGTCCAAGAACATGTGAACTACAACCTGCGCACGGTCCCGAAAACGACCGCCCCTAACGAAACCACGAGGATACGTGAGATTTCTGTTCGCCTATCCGATATCCCCTGCCTCCAGCATCACGTCGTCAAAGGTTTGCCCACACTCCCTGGTGCTTGGACGATGGAACGAATGATTGAGGTGTCGCTTCCCTTTGCGGCAGTTCAGAATCCGACGAGTGCAATCATCACCAACGCCTCATTCAATCGCTTTGTGAAACTGGTTAACAACATGGAGCCAGATATCCGAATCATTGCGGAACAATCCCAGCATGGAATCGACGTAACGGTACTGGGCAATGTACTTCATTCAAGCGGGAGAGTTCTAACGCGAGACGTTGTATTTGCCCGTGCACAAATTGAGTTTCAGAACAAACCGGCGAGTTTGATCTCGTCACTGTCGGGAGCCCAAAACAACAGGCCTGATCGCCAAGTCGTAACGGACTTACGCGATCCGTACTGCGTGGGCGGGGAAGTCTGCCTATCGGGACCGTTTGACTGCCTTCGTGACCTCAAGTTCGGCGACGCAGAACGCGAAGCTCAATTTGTTCCCTGCAACCAGACGAATTGGGCTGGCAAGGCGCCCGCCTTGCTACTTGATGGCGCATTAAGACTTGGGGCAATGTACCCTAGCGGAAATCCCGATGCACTCTTTGTTCCTCTTCGAATTGGAAGATTGGTGGTCCCACTAAACATGGACGCGAGTTCGGTTAACGCATCGGGGTGGAGGATCCGATCAACCAATCCGGTGGTTGATGGACGCCAAATACGCTGGTCGAAAACGGAAGTCGTCAATGCGGCTGGCGAATCACAGCTTATGGTCGAAGGTGCCTTGGCGCAACAAATGGGATGACCATCACGCTGTGGACCAAGTGAAATGGCTGTCGAATTGGCCACGTTGAATCGCACCACGTGCGAATGACGGGGCGGTCTCCGATGGCGGAGGCGGGTGGCAATCATCAACACCTCAATGTCGGTTCCATTGACGAGCTTTCTGTTTCCGCCGTTCGTGGCAGTTGGTACTGGGGTTCGCGACGTTTCGACTAGCACCACTGCCGCCTCACGTGGTTTTTACGAGAGGCCTTCGTTTGTTGCTCAGCCCTCGCTGAAGTTATAAACTTGTACGTCGTTCAAAGTTCTCCCCGAAACCAAGGGCATGTCGTAAAAACCCTCGTTGTGTGACAGCGAGAATGCCAAAGGACATTCGATGCAAATTCAATATCTCGAAATAGTTACCCCCGATGTCGACGCTGTCTGTCAAACTTACTCAATATCGTATGGGGTAACGTTCAGTGATGCCGACCCAAACCTCGGCGGTGCTCGCACTGCAAAACTAGCGGGCGGCGGAGTTGTAGGTGTCCGACCCCCGTTGCGGGACACCGAGAATCCTGTCGTGCGGCCTTACGTGCTGGTTGATAACATACAGACGTCCGTTGATGCCGCTGCGGAAGCCGGCGCTCAAGTTGCCCTTCCTCCCATGGAAATCCCAGGGCACGGCACTTGTGCGATTGTCATTCAAGGCGGGATCGAATCTGGACTTTGGCAGCTCTGAGTTGACCGAGGTTGTCACGTGCTCGTTTTTTAACGACAGGCTATCGTTGATTCCTGTTGTGGGCCGTCGCCTCCATCCAATGGAGTTAGGCGATCGGCGATTAAAAAGCTCGCCAGAAACTGATGTAGGAGAAGATTGGAAATTTGCTCAGCCTTATCCGTGTAAGT
>CAZDZX010000122.1:0-11609 GCA_964510005.1 uncultured Pirellulaceae bacterium | reverse complement strand
CCCCGGAACAATACCGGACTCTGCGTCACCATCGCCATTTGTTTTCGGAGTTGGCGGGGGTTGGCGTTTTTCAAGTCGACGCCATCGATCATCACAGCACCCCACTGCGGATCGTAGAAGCGTGCGATCAGCCCGATCAGAGTCGATTTGCCACAACCGTTGGGGCCCACCAGAGCGACCGTTTGGCCGTGGGGTATCGTCAGGTTGATCTTTTTCAGTGTGATTTGGCTGAGGTTGTAGGCGAAATTCACACCGCGGAACGTGATGTTTTTCGAAAGCGGTGGGACTTCGGTTGGATTTTCCGGAGCCTTTACTTTGGGCTCGATGCTGAAGAATTCGTACAGACCTTTGGCCGAAACATCCGCGCGAACCAAATGGTTGTAGATCTCGCTCATTTTCCGCGCCGGATCACTGATGCCTGCCAGCATTGCGAAAAACAGGAACACGGTGCTGATCGTCATCGGCCGTTCGCTCATCCGCACGCCAAACAAGTGAGTCGTGTCATTGAGCACCAAGTAACCACTGGCCAACAGAGCGATCGCAACACAGATCATGCCGGCCAATTCAGTGGTCGGTCGCAGCAAGGAATCAAAGAACGCCTGTTTGACACCCAAATTGTAAAGCGCTTTTGAAAAGCGGTTGAATCTCGATTTTTCGGTGCGTTCACGATTGTAAATCCGGACCACCCGCAGGGCGCTCAATGATTCCATCGTCGATTGTAGGACACCGGCGATGCCTCCCAATTCACGCTGGGCGGCCAATCGCATTTTCTGAGCCACTCGGTTGATCAGCACGGCGGCAAAAGGGGCAACGACCATGGTCAGCAGTAGCAGTTTCCACGAAATGCAGGCAGCGATCACGAAACAGACCAGCATTTTGAGCGGTTCGCGAGTTCCTTTTCCGTAGAGACTGGTCAAACCGGCGGTCACCAAATTCAAGTTGTAAATGAGCATCGTCTGCATGGCCGACGTGCCTTTGCTTTCGATCAGCAACTGGTCCATCTTTGTCGCCGAATGATAGAATTGCCGGCGCATCGTGAGCGCAGTTCGATGCGCAATCTGGGCCACCAACACCGAATTCAGGATCAAACAGATCCCTTTCAGAATCGTCACGCTGAGCAGAAATGCCAACACCAGAATCAAGGTTCCGTAGGGTGTTTTCGGCACTCGACCTTCGATCCATGGCAGCACCGCACGATAGAGGTTATTGGCTTTCTGTTCGGCTTCCAGTTGTCGTGTATTGTTGTGGAGCTTGGTCCTCTGTTCGAGGTCGCCCCCTCCTTCGATCGCAACTTCCAGTTCCGCGTTGGAATCATTGAGTTCCGTGATGCGGATGTCGGTTTGTTCAATTTCTTGGACGATCCACGTCTCGATGGTGTTCCCAGAGAGAACAACTTCGACGAAGGGATAGATCGCTGAAATACTGCTGCCCCACAGGACTCCAATCAGCAATGAGTTGAACAACAGCGCAGCAATCCGCCAGCGGTTCTTCAGCGATATCTTCACTGCCTTCAGTAGGTGAATCATTGACTAGCTAAAATGGGTGCTGGGAATTGCGAGCGGAAACTATGCGGCTTTGAGGGCGGACGCCACGGGGCTGGTTTTGTTATCGGCTGGAGAATCCGTTGCACCGATGCGATTTCGGTAAACTTCCTCCATGACAGCTAACAATCGATTTTCGACGTTTTCAGAGTTCGCCCAGCTTTCCATTCGCTGGCGGGCTCTGTCGGATAGCGCCTGATAGGCGTCCAAATCTTCTTTGGCGATTCGATAGCTTTCACGAATTTGATCGACCATCGAAGGCCACACCAGTCGCCCCCAAGTGGATCGCATTCGCAGATAGGGATCGTGTGGCCACGCGGCCGGTTCTGGATGCGAATCGGCGACAAAGCCGACTTCATCGTCGAAGTAATCTCCAATAGCCGAGTGGCATGGCGATACTCCCGGTCGGCCCGCAGCCATATAATTCATCAGTGGCAAGCAATTGCCTTCGGCACGAGTCGTTTGAATGTAATAAGTCGATGCGTTGGCCAGTTGCACCATCTCTTCGTCCGACAGATAGCTGGAGGTGACGACGATGCGACATTTGTGATCGATCCGACGGCCCAAGTAGAACCGGATGAATCGAGCGACAGCCACCTTGTCTTTGGTGATCAATTTAATGACCAAGGTCGCGTCTTCGCGATCGCCCATGGCCACCAAAAATGAAGTGATCAGATCTTTCCAGTTCTTGCGGCCGTCTTTCGGATTGAAGATGCTGGTATAAACCACGCCGCTCAAGTCGAGGCTCTCAAAGTCAAAATTGTCAGGCAACGCGTATTTTTTCTTGCGTGCCCGCAGCCGATCGGAGACGTTCAGAAACAAATCTTGGCTAACAATCGCCCGAAAACAATTCTTCACCCCGCGCTCGATGCTCTGGCCAAACTTCTTTAGCTGCGATCGATTCTTGCGATGGACGGGCAACGGAACATCAGTGGGATCGTCATTGTTGCAGACATTCGCGTAGCTGTAGCCTTCGCATTGGACGGTTTCTGCTTGATCGGCTGACCATGGTTTGACATCGAACCACGACTGTGGCGTCGGGACTTGGACATGATGAATCGGAACTTCGACGCCCACTTTGCGGAACGCATTGGACGTAAACGGGCCACTGACAATCAGGGCGTCGCACTTTTTGGCAACGATCGTCCAGTCATTGGAAGGCTTGTCGGCGAAGGCCTCATTGGGCACGTCGGGAAACTCCCATGCCGGCATCAGCAGATTGGCGCAGTTCGGCGAAACGTAAGCGTCCTGACAGGGAATCACCGACAGGTGGATCGGTTCAACGCCTTCAGCGCGGACTTCTGAAATGACGGCTTCCAGATTCTCCGATGGCTCGGTCACCGAAATGACTTCGCCCCACTTCTCTAGAATGGGGGCGTACAACTGCATCACGATGTCGTGAGAATAACCTGGCATGCCAAGGTTTTTGCCTTTGTCTGCTCCCGTTCCATAGGAGCTCAGCAATACCGCACGGCGAGGTTGACCGACAACGCGAAGGGTGTCTGATTGACTCTCTTTATTCATCCTTGTCCCATCTAAACGGCACCGTCTTGGTGCTCATTAAATCGAATTCTAAATTGTCCGGCACACGATTCAGGCAGCTTTCTTGGCGATCAACACTTGGCTTTTCGGCATAAACTCATCCAAAGCCCCTTTGATTTGCTCGCCCTTGGGCGTGTTAATCAACTCGCTCCAAACGGCAGCCCAATGGCTGAGGATCGGCTGATCGGGCTCGCCCAATTCCTGCTCGGCGGCCCAGAAAAGCACCCACCACATGGACCAATAAAATCCATGTGACTGACGTTGTTCGACTTGCAAACCTGCTTCCTCAAGCAGTTCCGCAAACTCTTCTCGCTCAAAAATCCGAATGTGGTTCGGCTTTTCCCAATACGACTTAGGGGCGATGTCTTTTTGAATTTTCTCTGCCACGGGATCGGGAACTGTAATCAGAAACTGGGCGTCGGGCGTGCCCACGCGAACCAGTTCTTTCATGACGGCCATCGGATCGTCGACGTGCTCAAGCACTTCACGGCAAATCACTTTGGTGGCCGTGTTGTCTGCCAGCGGAAGCGGATTGGAGTCGCTCTGATGGACTTCAAATTCGACTTTGTTTCGGTGATTGGCAAGCTTTTGCCGGGCGACTTCGATGTTGTCCGGGCAAACGTCCGTGGCAATGATTTTTTTAGCTTTCTGTCCTGCCGCAAAACCGGCGATGCAGCCATCGCCGCAGCCGACATCCAATACGACGTCTTTGGAATTGATCTCGAAGCCTTCGTATAGCTGACCCTTTTGAGGAATGAAGATTCCCGAGATCAGCGAGTCCTTGCGTTGGACTTGGTTTGAGTTGGGACGGATGAAACTGCCTTGCGTGTCGCTAGCGGGCGTGTCGGCTGGCTTCTTTTTCGAGAACAATAGCGTTGGACTGAACTTCATAGGTTAAGCACCAAAAAAGGTCGGCGTGATTAGTGTCTGTATTCGGACACAAAACGTTAAAACTGAAACAAAACTAAAAGCGACCCCAAACCATCCAGTTTGAAATCCCCTTAAAGTTGACGTGACAGTCCCAAATTTGCTAAATCTAATCCACCCCCACTGTCGAATATTTTCCGAGTCAGTCTGACGAGAGAGAAAATCATGCAAAAACCTCACGTAAACTTCTTTGTTCCCGGCTATAGCAAATGTGGCACCACCACTTTTTGCTCCCTGCTAGCAGACCATCCTGAGATTTTCATTCCTGAAATCAAGGAACCGAACTTCTTTGCACATGCATGGGGCAAGGGCTGGGGTTGGTACGCCAAGCAGTTTGAGGGATCGCAAAACATGGTTGTCGGAGAGGGCAGTACTTTCTATACCGCCGCCACGACCGAAGAAGCAGCCTCGGATCGAATCCTTGAGTTCTATCCCGAATCTAAGTTCTTCTTCATCGCGCGAAATCCGATTACACGAATTGAATCCAGTTACCGCGAACACCATCACAGCGGACACCACTATGGCGTTCACGTGCCCTTGGATCTTGAGAAGACGTTGCGGGAGTTCCCCAACATCATCGATGACACCAGCTATTGGTCACGGCTCAAGCCGTGGCGAAAGAAGTTTGGCGACGACCGAATTCATATTCTGTTTTTCGAGGACCTGATCCGCGATCAACAAAACGAACTCGAAAAGTGCTTTGATTTTTTGGGCGTTGATTCCAGTGTTCAAATTTCCGGCAGCGATCGCAAGCTTAACCCGGGCAGCAAGAAGTGCTACGACACCGATTTGATGCGATGGATCCGAACCCATTCGGCCTCCGCCAAAGCGTATCAATGGGCGCCCCGAAAGATCCGCAGATCAATGGATCAGAACACGCTGTTCCGCAAACCCTTCGACAAAGCCATTGAGTGGTCCCCCTCGGCGCTGCAGTACACGATGGACAAAGTCGAATCGGAAGCCAAGAGTTTTCTTGAGTTCGCTGGAAAACCTGCGGACTATTGGGACTTCGAACCCCGCGCTCGCCAGTCGGCAACTCCAATGGCCAGAGCCGCGTAGGCTGGACGCTCCGCGACCAGCAAAGTTCGCTGCGGCGCGAAGCGGAGCAAAACCTCAAAGAGGTTCGATCAATAGCCTAGGGTTTTTAAACCCTAGTTAGCCGTCCTTAAGTTTGCAAACCCCAACGGGGTTTGATCCACTCCCGTTGGGATTGGGAGAGTTCTGGCGACGGCACCTTGTGCTATTGGTCATTGGTCTTACACCGTTGGCGTATAGCGTTGGCTCAAAAGATGCGAACTATTCATCTTACGTTTCTTCGGAGTTGGCTGCTTCAAGTTCAAGTTCGGGATCGGCGTCATCAACCGACGGCGCTCCTCCTTCTTCTTCAAACAGCGATTCGATCAGGACCTCTGCGTCGTCGTACAGACCAGGGTGAGTCAATTCTCCACCTTCATGGCCAACGTAGCCGATGCCCACGGCAAGCAAGATCGCGCCTAGCTTCCACATCAAACCGTCATCGGGATCTTTGCTGCGGGCACTGGCGGCGAACAAAGCCAAAATCAGACTGGCCACGGTGGCGATCAAGCCGGTCAGGCGATGCCAATAAATTTCACTGTGCTCCGGATCGATGATATCTGCAACACCCTCCACTCCCGGGTAGCCCTTAAGCGGATTGGCATAGAACCAACCCGAGACACTGGCCACGATGGCACCCAGCGCCCCCAACCACAAACAGTAGTAGGCACAGTCGCTCATCACGAAATTGCCTCGCAAGCTCAGGAACGCGAACAGCCCGGAAGCCAGCAACAATCCGATCGGCAAGTGCACGACGGCGGGATGAAGTGAACCGGCAACGCGTTTGACACGCTCCGTTTGCTCCATCTCGAGGTCGCTTGTTTTTGGCGAGTTATCGACCCAGACACCGGTGTCCTCTGGCCAACTGCCTCCCTCG
The DNA here is from genome assembly GCA_964510005.1 of uncultured Pirellulaceae bacterium. Taxonomy (GTDB): domain Bacteria; phylum Planctomycetota; class Planctomycetia; order Pirellulales; family Pirellulaceae; genus Mariniblastus. Next base: position 5,648 of record CAZDZX010000122.1, on the reverse strand, counting down.
TCAATCCAAGCCTTGACCAGTTCAATCTCTGGTTCACTCATTGGATTATGAGCACTTGGTGGTGGCATTACGATATCTTCGTCTTCGTCGATCAGTACCGTGTAAAGATCGCTTTCTTCGCCTTCGCCCTCTTCCACATACCCAAGGGCTTCATCGCGGATGTCGATCCGAAATCCTTGCTCGTCCTCAGGCCCATGACAGGACAGACAATACTTCTCAAACAAAGGTTTGACTTGAGTATTGAAATCGATTTCCTGACCGCCAACCGCTTGGCAAGACAAAGCAAAAATCAAACAGCAAAGAGTACGAACAGTGTTCATAAATCCGGATTGAGTCATCTGAGATAATGGAGTTGATTGAGTTAATCGGGAGGGGTCTGTCTCTAATTTTAACAAAGCGCCCAGATTTTGCACGGATATCGGAAGCCGTACCAAAATATCTTTTGAACGTCACGTGGCGCCGCTAATTCGGCGAATCGGGGGTTTCCACGCTGGAAATATTGATCGCCTTGGCTCCTTCACCCCCCAACGGCAACACCATAATTTTCCCATCCCCCAAACGTCCGGTGCGTGAAACGTCCGTCACTCTCTCAATAATGGACTCCACCTGGTCGTCTTCACACCAGATCGAAATTTCGACTTTGGGGAGAAAGGCGTTGGAGTACTCGTTCTCCCGATACTGGTCCAGGTAGTTCTTTTGTCGACCGTATCCTTTGACTTCACGGACGCTGATTTCTTCCACGTTCAAACCCGTCAGCGAGTGAATCACTTTTTCAACAACGTAGGGTTTCAAAATGGCCAAGATCAATTTCATCGAATCGTCGCCCATGTCCAATGTCGATCCGAGGTCGCGGTGACGTGCTGCGGATCGCACCCCGCGGCTTCCACAAAGGCACGCATCTCGTCCAACGAAAGCGCCGCACACAGCGAATCTCGAAATAGCTTGCGACAATATTCGGTTTCGTCGGCGGCATAAGTATCAACGATCTTGTCGACATCGGATTCGGATTCCGGTCGCATCAAATCACGCACAAAAATAACTCCCTCAGGGCGGGTGACACGAGTCATTTCGTCAACCGACAATTCCGGTTGATGAATATGGTGGATGATACTGTTAGAAATCAAGCCATCGAACATCTCGTCTTCGAAGCCGGTGTCTTTCGCGTCGACTTGGGCAAGCTGAATCTGCTCTCGCAGTCCCGCGATGTCCACATTGGCGATCCCCAAATCCAACATACTGATTGCCATATCGATGGCCATCACTCTAATTTCGTCTCGCTGTTTGCAAAGCTCGATCGGGATCAGCGCCGTCCCGGTGCCCACGTCCAGCCAACCAGCGAGCACATCGGGATCGTCAAGCTCATCGAAATCTGGATCATCTTCGCCGCGAAACCGCTTGCCGTTTGCATCAACAAAAGCACTCAACTCCGCAACGAAGGCACGGTTGACTTCCGCGTGATCCATTTTGTTGTATTCACGGGCATCCTCTTGGGAATCCATGACTTCGGGTTCAAGAATACGTTGCATAGAAAAGTCTGGGGCAGAACAGGGTGGTTTTGTGTTTGTGTTTGTGTAGCGGCGTTGTTAGACCATGCGTACTCGCAGGTCGCTACGCCCCGAGTTTTTCGTAGTCTTCATCGGTATCGATCGTTTTCTCATTGGGCAACATTTTTGCCAGCGCCAACATCAGGACCGCCATGAAAAAGTAAGCCAACGAAAAATTCAACACCGCCTCGAACTGTTGTCTGGAAAAAACATCAAGGGATTTCAACTGGCTGGGCAAAAACATTTGGTCATCAGGAAGCGGTGAATGCATGACCCCGAACAGGACAAAGATGCCTCCACACAAAAAGTAAATCGACGCAGCCACAAAGCGGCGGTCGATAATTTTGGCTGTCGCGGACGCCCAAATCACGCTGGTGAAAATAAATCCACCCGCGAGGACGTTGGCGTAGAAAAATCGCGTCTTCAGTGTTTCATACATGAAATGATCGGGATCCAAAGCCCGGTGATAATCGCTTGTCACAATCACCGCCAATTTGGCGATCGCAGGCAAGCAGGCGACCGCGATGGCCGCATAGTGCCGGCGGGGCGTCACATGGAAACTCTGCGCCGTAATCTCAATGCCAATGAAAATTAAAATCGGCAAGATGGCCGCTTTGGGAATCACCATAAAGATAAACCCAAAGTATCCCAGCAATCCCGCGCCTCCGATGAACAGGGCCGTCGCCAACACATAGGCCGCCCGCCCACCCATCGCTTTGTAGGCCGGATGCCCGATGTAAGGAGTTGTCTGAACCACACCGCCACAGAAACTTGCCAACAACGTCGCCAACGCTTCAATGCCAATCACCGTGGGCGTGTGATAATGATCGCCTACCGAAGCAGCACTTTCGGAACAGTCGATGCCGCCAACCACCGTCGCCACAGCAAACGGAACAATAAAGCCCAGATAAGGCACTGTCGCGGGTAATTTCTCCAGCCACTGAAAACTCAAGGCCTCCAGCCATTGCGATGGCAAGAACTGAGGGCTGATCGATTGGCCGGTACTTTCAACCAACCCCAAACCCGTTGCGGTCTCTACACCGCACAACAGGTAATAGACTCCTGTCGCCACAACCACCGCCGCCAGCGCACCGGGAATGTTTTTGGGAAGTCTCTGTCGACCGATGAGTGTAACGATCACCAACGCCAACGCGGCGAATCCCACGATCGGCATGGTGGAAAGTTCGCTGAAGGGATTGAAGGCAATCAACACCAAAGCGATTGCAGCCAATGAGCCCAACAAGCCGGCGCGAGGAACCCAGCGATGGATAAAACCCGAAAACAGGGAAAGCACCGCTTTGATCACGCCGGTAATTAACATCGCACACATTCCGATGTGCCACGTATGAATCTGAGCTTGTTGGGGCTCCATCGTTTGCAGGGCGTCGACGTAGGCGGGCCCCAGCACCAAAAAGATCATGCCAAAAGTACTGGGGGTATCCAGCCCCAAGGGCATCGCCGTGACATTGTCTTTGCCGGACTTTTTGGCGTACCAAAACGCCAATCCGAAAAACAACAGGTCACCGACCAGCACTCCGATAGCAGTACCGGGCACCATGTAACCGAGTGAAAATTCTACAGGGAAATTGAAAACGCCCTGCATCAGACTGACCAGTAGCACTAGTCCGGCGATGTTATCCAACACCAGCCCAAAAAACGCGTTAACGTCGCCAGTTGCGGCCCATTTGTACTTCGCTGTGGTCACGTGAATCTCTCTTCGCTAGCGAATCAAAAGCAATTCTTTGCGTTTGGCATGGGTCTTGCCTAATAACTTTTACGGTGAGTTTGAGGTCTGTGAGGACTTCGATCTCGCCAGTGGTTTTTGCGACGAAACGCCGACATGCGTTGGCGAAATTTCATCGCGAGTCTAAGTCCCGAATTTTTGGCTGTCAAACGGACCTACTGTGTCAAGTAGCTCCCCGATACTCAAACTGACGAGGAAGTAAGCCACAAAACCTCGGAAATACAGTTAAAACGCGTAAGAATGGAAAAGGAGACGTATTCAAAAGGGGAAAGACCTGAATTTCTTTGCAAATTCAGCGAACCAGCCCTTGGGCGAATGCGTAAAATTCATGGATGCTACGGTTCACGATATTTACTTCAACACAAACCGGCAAATCATAGCAAAAGCAGATCCTGTGACTGACGAAGAACTCTTACTCGAATACTTGAAAACTGGAGATCGCGAATTGTACGCGACTTTGGTCTACCGGTACGAGCGCGAGCTGTTCGCATATCTTCGTCGCTACATGGGCAGTGCTGAAATGGCGGAAGACGTTTTCCAAACGGCTTTTCTCCAAGTGCATTTGAAAGGCCATTTGTTTGACGCAAAACGTCGTTTTCGACCTTGGCTCTACACGATTGCTACTAACGCAGCGATCGACGCTAAACGCCGAAACAAAAAGCACACGAAATTGAGTCTGGACGCCGCTCGCGAATCAGACAACGAAGACGTGGGCCGACTGGTCAACCTGCTTGAAAGCAGTGATCCTGACCCGTCGAACTCGGCGCTGACTGCCGAACGGAGCCGCCTGGTTCGCAAAGCACTCTCCCAACTTCCTGAGTCGATGAATGTCGTCATCCAACTGGTCTACTACCAGGGGATGAAGTACCGAGAAGCCGCTGAAGTTCTTGAAGTTCCCGTTGGTACCGTCAAAAGCCGTCTGCATTCCGCGATCTCTAGACTGAACGAAGTCTGGAAATCATCACACGTTGATTGATCAGGAATAGAAACGCAGGCTCGCCGGACAGGATGTCCGGCATAATGTGTCAAACTAAAAACGGTAACCGCGACCAATGAATGCGTCGCACAAGAAATCGGAAACCACTCGTGAAAACGCCATCCCAAGAAGATCTGTTGGGTTACGTTCTGGGAGCACTGGAAGCTCAAGAAGAACGTGACGTTCAACACTACCTCGACACCAATCCAGACGCCGAAGAAGAGCTACTCACATTACGAGAGGGAATCAACCCGCTCAGTGCTCTTGATCCATGCCCAGAAAGCCGCCCCGGTTTGGCGCGCCGCACCTGCGAGCTGGTGGCCAATCTCGAATCCACTCAACAAATTCCGGCTGCCAACAGCGCGGTTGAAGACACCGCCGACCCACAAGTAGTCACTCCTGCGTCACTGTTTCGCTTCAGCACCATCGCCGAACGCTTTCATCATCCATTCTCTTTCGCCCGAACAGACCTGCTCGCCTGCATCGCCGTGATCGCGATTTTCAGCAGCATCCTGTTTCCCGCGATCTCGTGGTCCCGCTTCAACAGCCGCATCTCATCCTGCCAAAACAACCTCCGCCATGTTGGATTGGCGATGCTTCAATACAGTGACCTGCATGGTCAACCTAACATTCAAATCCCAAGCGCCAGCAGCCACCGTTCAGCCACCAGCTCCTTTGTTCCCGTGTTGCTGGAAGTCGGCCTAATCGAAGACGAATCCACATTCAGTTGTGCTGGCCTAGGCGATGTCGACCTGCCCAGCATCCCCAGTCGCAACCAACTTTCCAATGCCCAAGGGTCACAGCTGTCCGAATTGCAGCAGCGAATGGGGGGGCACTTTGGGTACGCGTTGGGATTTTTCGAAGGCAAGACATGGCAAGCGCCCCGCAACGTGGGCTCCTCCCAAGTCGTGGTATTGGCCGATCGACCATCGAACAAACTGCCCGGCAGACGTAGCGACAACCACGGCGGCCGCGGCCAGAATCTTTTCTTTGGCGATGGCCACGTTTCTTTTGTCAAAGGGCATGCCATCGGCAACGATGCCATTTACGAAAATGACATGGGCATCGTGGGTCCCGGCGTCGGTCCACACGACAACGTGATCGCACCCAGCCATCTCGAACCCGTTCTGCTTGACTACATCTCCCCGTCGACCGACTAGACTCGGTCCATCCATACCGAACGGGGTTGTTCCATTTTCAGCAACGAGGGCCGGCTTCACTGTTGTGATGGCCGATTGCTCCGTGCAGTTCATCAGCAACGATGTACCGCCCAGCACCTTGAAAGCCCTGTTCACTATATCCGGCGGCGAAGTCGTGGAGTTCTACGATTATTGAGAAATAGTTTTAGCCTGTGGTCTCGCAACCGGCTCGCAATTCACTTGTT
>CAZDZX010000121.1:0-11663 GCA_964510005.1 uncultured Pirellulaceae bacterium | reverse complement strand
GTTTTGGTAAGGGGCACAGTTACGTATCGGTCATGACAGACATCGACCATCGCCGGGTGTTGGAACCGTTTTTTATGGGCGGCTGAAAAAAGTTCCGAACAAAAGCCTACGCCGTCATTCGGATGAGCAAATGATTCTAATCGAGAGATACAGGATCAAACAGGTTCTTGATCGTTCCCGTGCTGTCGGCAAAAGTCTCTAGCGGCACGCCGACTTTATTTAGCAGCGTCAGATGCAGATTCGAAAGCGGTTCCGGATCCTTGAATCGAATGTGCTTGCCGCCGTTAAGGTTTTCGGCCGCACCGCCGGCAACGATGATCGGCAGATTCGAATGATCGTGTTTGTCCGGGTCGCCCATGCCACTGCCGTACAAAAAGATCGAATGATCCAGCAAGGTGCCGTTGCCTTCGGGGGTCTCTTTAAGACGCTTGAGAAAGTTGGCGAATAAGGAAACATGAAAACGATTGATTTTGGCGACCTTTTCCAATTTGCTTTTGTCTCCGCCATGATGTGAGAGCGGGTGATGCGGATCGGAAACTCCGATTTCGGGATAGGTCCGATTGCTGGCCTCGCGGGCCAACTGAAAAGTCGTGACGCGGGTGATGTCACCTTGATAGGCCAGCAGTTGCAAATCGAACATCAACTTCGCATGCTCTGCGTATTGGGCTGGGACGCCGACGGGACGATCAAGATCGGGCAGCGGATTGTCCTTGGCGGTGCTTTCGGCCAACTTGATGCGTCGTTCGGCTTCGCGAATGCTGGACAAGTATCCGTCGATTCGATTGCCATCCGATTTGCCGACCTTTCGTTTGAGACGCTTGATCTCCGAGGTGACCGAATCCAATAAACTGGCGCGGCGTCGAAGCTGTTGGGCTCGTTGTTCGGGTGTGCCGCCGTCGCCAAACAAGGATTCGAAAACGATTCGCGGATGGGCTTCTGATGGAAGCGGTTGCGTCGGCGATGCCCAAGAAAGATTGTTCTGGTACACGCAGGCGTAGCCGTTGTCGCACTGGCCGACGGTAGCCAGCAAGTCCATGGACATCTCTAGCGATGCTAGGCGGGTGTCACGTCCAATCTTTTTGGCGGCGATCTGGTCGACGGTTGTGCCCAGATAGTAGTCACTGCTTTCGGTCAGTTTGGCGCGAGCGGCGCTGAGGAATGCTGAATTGGAGGTGGCGTGAGAGCCGGGGTAGGCGTTCTTCAAATCCATATTCGAAAGAACTGTGACTTGGTCCTTGATCGCTTTCAGCGGCTCCAGGCTGTAGGGGAGTTTGTCGAGGGTGTCGCCTTGGGGCGTCCATCGAACGGGATTAAAACCCATCGGCATGTAGCAGTAGCCAATCCGTTTAAGCTGGCTGGGTGCGGCGACGGTGGTGCTGGCGTGGGCCATCGCTGGGATCATCGAATCGAGCAAGGGTAGCGCGACTGCAACGCCGGCGCTACGAAGTAACGTTCGGCGCGAAACCGACTTTTGTGTGATGAACATGACTAATCCTCTCGATGTCGAAATGGCTTGCTCAAAACGATGCCCTTGATGATGGCGAAAAATCGAAAGTCATCTTGGGCCGCGGTGGCGACGATCTTTCTAATCGCCGGTCCATCTCCGGGCTCGGGGACTCTTCCGATTCCAAACGTCATCAGCTTTTCGGTCATCGTTTGTGCGAAAACCGCCGGACGTTTCAGTATACCTTCCTCAAGATCGCTAACGTTATTTATTTCGGTTCCGTCAGGTAGGGCACCTTGATTGTCGATCGGTAAAGACGCAGAAAAATTACGCCAGCGTCCGACTGCATCGAAATTTTCGAGCGAAAATCCGATCGGATCCATCAAATTGTGACAGCCAGCACAGGCCGAGTCCTCGCGGTGTTGCGCCAATCGCTCGCGCAGGGTCGACGTTTCGAGGACTTTGTTTTCTTTTAAGTTGGGGACGTTGGGCGGTTGCGGCGGTGCGGGAGTTCCCAAAATGTTTTCCAGAATCCAATTGCCGCGAATCGTGGGCGAGGTTCGTGTCGCGTAGGACGTCACCATCAGGATGCTTCCATGTCGCAAGATCCCGCCGCGGTTAGAATCTGGCGGCAGAGCTTTTTTGCGAAAGTGATCGCCGTGGACGCCGGCGATGTCGTAGTGATCGGCCAGTCGCTGGTTCAGCCACGCGTGGTCGGGTTTTAAAAGTTTTAACACGCTCAGATCGTTGTGGAGGATCTCGCGAAACAGGCTTTCTGTTTCACCCCGAAACGCTTTACGCAGGTTGTCATCGAAGTCAGGGAACTGACGCAGGTCCGGCGTGATCGATTCAAGGTTCCGCAGGTGCAGCCACTGGGCCGCAAAATTGTTGACCAGCGATTCGGCTCGGCGATTACGCAGCATGCGGTCGACTTGTTTGGCCAATACGCTATCGTCGCTCAGGCGACCCTGTTCCGCCAAGTCGAGAAGTTTGGCGTCGGGGATGCTGGACCAGAGAAAAAAAGATAGCCGCGATGCCAATTCGATATCCGAAATAGGGGCAATCGGGGCGTCAGCTGCGGCAGGGACTTCGACTTTGAATAGAAAGTTCGGATTGGAAAGAATCGATGTTAGGGCTGCTTCAATCCCGGCATCGAAGCCGTTGCCGATTTCTTTTTCAAAGAAAATCATCGGCTGTTCAAAGTCCGCTGCTTCGACAGGGCGACGATAGGCTCGCCGCATCAATCGGCCGAGTATCTGTTTCGCCGCGGCGGTTTGATTTTCGGTTTCATTCTTAGGCGGGGCAGGGGAGTTGCCAAAAATCAGCTGGCGGGAAACAGTCGATTCGATCGGGCCGGCTTTGAAGGGGCCGACGATTGAGACCTGATAGATCGCTGGCGTTTTGCGAGGGTGGCGATGGCGATTGAAGTTCGCGTCAAAGGGCTGCCGTTTTTGTTCCACCAGCGAGGAAAATGTCTGAGGGAAGGTCACACCCACGTGACGCAAGCCCGCGTCGACTTGGATGCGAACATTCAGATGCGAATCGACTAACGTGTAATCATCCTTTTTCCACTTGCCACCTTCGCTTTCTCGTTTGGCCGGTGGTTTGACTTCGAATCGATGTTCGCGGCGGCGGTCAATCAATAGATCGATCTCGTGTTTACGATTGAGACCTTCGACTTTCTCGTCCCGGTCGCGAGTCAGTTTCAGGCTGAATTCGTACAAACCGGATTTGGGAAAGTTGTGTTTGAAAACGGTTCCGCCCCGAGTCCCAAACGGCAAACCTGAAACATGTTCTTCTTGGGTCAGGTCGGCAGCCAGGCGAACGGTTTTGCTGTCACCGGCTTCGTCGACGCGTCCCACTGCGGTCCGGCTGATCTTTTGAGCCGCCGAGATGTATCGAGACATGCGAGTGGTCGAAAGGTCTTCGACGGTGATGTTGTCAAAGCCATGGCTGGATTCGTCTTTGGGTAGAAATTCAGCGGCGTCGATTTCGATCGCCAATAGATCCCGGATCGCGTTCTGATACTCGATGCGAGTGAGTCGTCGCAGTGAGCCGACTCGCCCCAGCGTCGGAAATCGATCGGCGTAATCGCTCATCAACTTTTCTAAAGCGTTTGTGAACGCCACGAATGATTCTTCTTCGGGAAGGTCGCTTTCAGGTGGCGGCATCTGACGGGTGTGCGTTCGGCGATGCAATTTCTCCCAGAATGCAGTATCTAGGCCCGGGCGACGAAACTGATCGATGGTGAATTCGATGGACTCAAGGTCGAAACTGGCAGCCGGTTCGCTTCCAGAGTGGCAGTCGAGACAGTTGTCGGAAACAAAAGACCCCACCAGCTCGATTGGTTGCTGTGGTTCCTGCGCCAGGGAACTGTTGGCGAACACAACTAAGAGTAAAAGAAGGCTGAATCGCACTTGAATCGGTCCAGTAGGCTTTGTCGGGCGTACTGGCAGCATAGCATTGAAAATGCGTCGAAACGAACCCGATTTAATCGGATCGTGCGAGTTTGTGACGGGTTATACCGCGTCGGGCCCCCGCTCGCCGGTTCGCACGCGAACGGTTTCGTCTAATGGCAATACAAAAATTTTGCCGTCGCCGATGTTTCCGTGCTGTCCGGTTCTGGCGCCGCGAACGATGGCTTGGACGGTGGGTTCAACAAAATCTTCGTTGACCGCAATTTGTAACTGCAGTTTGTGGCGGAGATTCAGTTTGGCTTCCTCGGTGCCCAGCACGCCAGATTTGCCCTCCTGCTGTCCAAATCCTTGGCAGTCCATTACCGTCAGGCGAGTCACACCGGCTTCGTTCAATTCCCGTTTGACCGGATCGATGCAGTGTGGCTGAATGATGGCAATGATCAGTTTCATACTACCGCTTCGGGACGAACGAAAAGATACGCAATATAAACACAGTATCCGATTAACAACAAAACGCCATCAAGTCTGCCCAACTCTCGATCGTTTCGCATCAATAGATAAGTCGCAATCGAGAAACCGACCATGGCGGATAAATCCACCATCGAGATCGAGGTAGAGACGACAGGTTTGGCCATCGCGGTAAATCCGATCACGCAAAGAATGTTAAACAGACAGGAGCCGATCGCATTGCCGGCGGCCATGTCGGATTGTCCTTTCATGCAAGCCACGATCGTGGTCGCGAGTTCGGGAAGGCTGGTTCCCAAGGCCACCAACGTCAGTGCAATGACGGCTTCGGAAACGCCCATCTTGATGGCAATGAACTCACCACCAGCGACCAAGCGATCGGCTCCTAGGATGAGGACACCCAATCCAACCACAACCCAAGCGAGGTTGATTAGCAAACTGACGCCCGTGCTGCGGCCGGGAGTTTGTTCTTCTTCGGGAGCGTCAACGCCGCTGGCGATCGGATCGGTGGGATTTTTTAAAGCGACGTAAACACAGTAAGAAGAGTAAGCGACGACGCCGATTGCGAACAGAGTTCCTTCCAGGCGGCTGACTTTGTTATCGATCAATAACACGGCGACAAAAATAACAGAGACCGCTACCAGCAAAGGCAATTCACGTTTGATGAATTCTTGTTGGACCACGATGGGCAGCAAGATCCCCGCGATCGCGAGCACCAGTCCCAAGTTGCAGATGTTGGAGCCGATTACATTTCCCAACGCGAAATCACCGCTGCCTTGGAAGTTCGACTGCAGGCTGACGACCAGTTCCGGGGCACTGGTACCAAACGCCACAATCGTCAGCCCCACGACCAGCGAGGACAAACCAAACATCATCGCGATGTTGGCCGCCCCTTTGACCAGCCACTCGGCTCCGAAGTAGAGACACGTCAGGCCCAGGAGAACCCAGCCGATGTTGATTGCAATTTCCATATCCATCAAAGATTTCCCGGAGCACCTATTGGCGAGCTTTGCCAGACACAAGCGGATTCGCTGTACGCTTCACCCCTCGGGTTTGCGTCGTCCAGAAGCCGTGCGCCAGACCTTAGTCAGGTTTCAGTAAAAAGAAAGCACAGCAGTTTAGCAGGGGAGGCTTCCAACGTATTCGGCGGTTTATCGGGATATTGCCATCGTTTTTCAATTCGCCGTGAAAATCCGTTGTGAGAGCATCGAAAAAGGTTGGCTGAGTCCGTATTTACAGTTGGTATTTGCTGTTGGTTGCTAGGGGCTGTTGATGTCAGCGCATAAAAAAACCAACTACCCTGAAGAGCGACTTACCGAATAGGATGGGTCAGGTAGTTGGTTGGTCGCCCTCAAAAAAATCTGAAGAAAACCACATGAGGCAAGATATGTCTAAAGTGACTGGCGTTAAGCCGGTGGGAGAACAAGATGTCACTCAAGCCACGATAAAGCTTCATCGCAAGCACCATGCCAACCCCCCTAAATCGAGCCGTAAGTAAACTTCGGACGCGAAATGTAACCATTTTCTCAAGATAAAAATCGAATTTTTTGCGTCCGCTGCCAATCCACGTTGTCTTAAATTTCGACACGAATCGTCCTGATACGGGACGAACGTCTCAAAATGCAACTTCACACGATGCGGAGGGTGGGATTATTACAGTAGACCGCCTGCTTCAAGGTTGGGTTGCCCAGTTTCGGATACCGAAGGCGAGTTATGTACTCATAAGCATGATGGATTGACGGCGTCGATTGATCTACGAAAATGATTGGTTGGTAAAAAACGATATGAACAGCACGCCAAAAAACACAAAACCAAACACCGACAAAGCCGAATCGGGATCTGATTTGCCGATTCTTCCCGATCGTCAGGTCCTGCCCGATGGTCGAGTTGCAGATTCTCCTCAGCCCAAAGAAGCCGAAACTGTCGCGCAAGATCCCGAGTTGAAAGGGATGGTGTCGCCCACCAGTTCACCGCTTGAGATGGTGGCGTGGGGACTGAAGCGGTTTGCTTCTCAGAACAGCGTCATGACGACTTCGTTCGGGATGGAAGGTTGTGCCCTGATCGACATGTGCTCCAAAGCCATCGCTGAAAACGATCTCCCACCGCTAAAAGTTGCTTGGATTGACACGGGTTTCTTTTTCCCGGAAACCCACCAAGTCCGCACCAAGCTCGAAGAGAAATACTCGAACATCGAAATCGTAAAGTGGGAGACATCGGTCTCTGTCCAGCAGCAAGCCGACGATTACGGCCCGGAGCTGTGGAAAAACAATCCGAATCTCTGCTGCCACATTCGCAAAGTGCTTCCCATGAAAAGCAACGTGGCAGGACATGACTTGTGGATCACGGCACTGCGCCGTTCGCAAACGGAATCCCGCTCGCAAACCGAAGTCCTCAGTTGGGACTGGCGGTACCAGTTGCTCAAATTTTGCCCAATGGCGACTTGGACGCGGCCGCAGGTCTGGGAATACATCCAGAAAAACGACGTCCCCTTCAATCAGCTTCATCTCCAAAACTATCCATCCATTAGTTGTTTTCACTGCACCCGCTCGGTACCGGGTTCCACACCAGACTCGGACGCTCGCGATGGACGTTGGGAAGGCAAAGACAAAGACGAATGCGGTTTGCATTTTTCGATTTAAAAGGACCACCACGCTATGGCCAAAGACAAAAACGAACCGTCAAAAGTGGAAAAAGCGAAAGTCGCCGGCAAGCTGCTTCGTGGCACCATCGACGAAGTCCTGCGCGACGAAAAAATCGATGCCTTTGAGCACGACGATTTGCAGTTGCTGAAATTCCACGGCACCTACCAGCAAGACGATCGCGATTTGCGGTCTGCCCGCCGCAAGGAAGGCCTTGGTAAAGCCTTCAGTTTTATGATTCGCATTGCGCTGCCGGGAGGCCGAGCCACGAAGGCCCAGTATTTGGACCTTGATCGGATGGCCGATGAATTCGCCAACGGTTCGATTCGCATCACGACTCGCCAAGCGGTTCAGTTTCACGGCGTCCTCAAAGGCGAACTGCGTGAAACGATGAAGCAGATCAACGCTTCGATGATGACAACCCTTGCCGCTTGCGGAGACGTTTGTCGTAACGTGATGGCATCAGCAGCACCGATCAGCGATGAAATCCGATCTCAGATTCAGAAAACCTGTGAAGAGATCGCGGTTGATTTGCGGCCCGCCACCAAAGCCTATTACGAGTTGTGGATCGACGGTGAGAAGCAGGATGTCCCCGGCGAGACCGAACCATTTTACGGCGACACTTACTTGCCGCGTAAATATAAAGTCGGCGTGACGGTTGCCGGAGAGAACCAGATCGACATCTACTCTTACGATGCTGGATTGGTCGGGATCGTCGAAGACGGAAAACTGATCGGCTACAACGTGCTGGCCGGCGGCGGGTTGGGCATGAGCCATGGACGCGCCAATACGTTTGCTCAGATCGCAGACGAAGTCGCGTTTGTTTCTGTCGACCAAGGCGTCGAAGCGGTAAGAGTCGTCGCGTCGATCTATCGAGACTTTGGTAATCGCAACGATCGCAAACAAGCTCGTCTGAAATATTTGATCAACGACAAAGGCCTCGATTGGTTCCGCGAAGAGTTTGCCAAGCGGGTGAGTTTCGACGTGCAACCGTCGCGAGAAACAAAAGTCACCAGTATCGAAGATTGGTTGGGCGCCCATCAGCAAGCCAACGGAAAATGGTTCTACGGTGTGTTTGTTGAAAACGGTCGCATCATCGACAACGATCGTACGCGCTGTCGCAGTGCCTTCCGCAAAGTCGTCGAAACGTTGGGCTGTGACATTATTTTCACTCCCCAGCAGAGCATCATCTTCTGCGATTTGGATCAGTCTCAGATCGAACAGCTCGAATCGATCTTGGGTGAATTCAACGTCCCAACCGTCGACACGCTTTCCAATGCCCTGCGTTATTCAATGGCTTGTCCCGCGATGCCGACCTGCGGTTTGGCCGTTGCCGAATCCGAGCGAGCCTCTCCCGAGGTGATCGCGTCGATCGAATCCAAGTTAAGCGAGTTGGGATTGGCGGATGTGCCGCTGACGATTCGCATGACGGGTTGTCCCAACGGATGTGCGCGACCTTACACCGCGGATATCGCTTTTGTGGGTCGTCGGCCCGGGGTTTACCACCTGTTCGTGGGTGGACGTTTGGCTGGAGACCGGATGGCGGATCTATATGCCGCCGATATGAAAGTCGAAGACACAGTCGAAACGTTGACTCCGTTGCTGACCAAATTCGCCAAAGAGAGAAAGGCCGACGAAGGGCTGGGCGATTTTTATCAACGACTGCTCAACCGCAGTGAAACGCGCCGGCGTGTCACTGGAAAGGAAGAAGCGACGTTCGATCAGATCGCGCCACTGATTCAGATTTCGTAACGCCGTAACACCCTCACTAAGAAAGGTGATCCCGTCGAGGAATTTTTCGTTTGAATTTACTTTCCGAAACCACACTGGTGCTGGGAGCCCATGGCTCTGAAGCAGCGCCCAACTCCAACGACCCCGTTTTTGATCTGGTCAAACAGATCGAATCGACGGGGACGTTTGCCGAGGTGCGTCCAGCGTTTTTGATGGGGCAGCCCAATATGACCAACGTGGTCGATGGCGTCACCACGAAGCGAGTGGTTGTGGTGCCGCTGATGACCAGCAATGGTTATTACTTGAATAAGGTCATCCCCGGAAAGCTGGCTCAGAATTCAAACGCGACGGAATTGGATTGGTACATCAGTTCGGTGGCCGGGATGCACCCGCGCATTGCGGATCTGATGATTCAGCACGTCGAAAATCGAATCGAAGAATTTAAACTCAACCGTGAGCGGACCACGCTGATGTTGGTCGGCCACGGAACCCGTCGAAATCGCAACAGCGGTAAATCGACGTTTGCTTTGTTTGATATCCTCAAAGCCCGATTCCCGGAACTAAGAACACGGGTCGCCTTCCTCGATCAGGATCCTGAACTCGGATTGGTTGCCGCTTCGATCCTTGAAGGCGACACGCTAGTGCTTCCGTTTCTGGTCAGTCGCGGTCCGCACACGACCGAGGATTTGCCGGAAGCATTTGGTTTGCCGACCGGGCCTAAGATTGAATTCCCGATTGTGCATGAACAAAATGTTCGCGGCGTAAAACGGACAACGGTTTGCGAAGTCCCGTTGGCGTTGTATCCCGGGATGGCTGACATTTGCATTGGAATTGCCAGTCAGGCTGTTCAAGAAAAATCTCATCTCACATTGCCTTTGGAGGTAACCGCATGATTCGTAGGCAAGGTGCAGTTTATCTAGTTGGGGCCGGCCCTGGCGATCCAGAGCTGATGACGATTCGCGGGATGCGACTGCTACAGCAAGCGGACGTTGTGATTTACGATCGCTTGATTCCGATGGAAGCCCTCGACTGGTGCCGCGACGATTGCGAAAAGATCGATGTCGGTAAGTATCCGGAGCATCATCGGATTAGCCAGACTCAGATCAACGAATTTTTGCTGGATCGCGCCGGCAAAGGCAAAATGGTGGTTCGGCTCAAGGGCGGCGATCCATTTGTGTTTGGACGCGGCTTCGAAGAGCTAACGGTTTGCCGTGACGCTTCGATTCCTTGTTACATTGTGCCAGGCGTCAGCAGTTCGGTTTCGGCAGCAGCGAGTGCTGGAGTGCCGGTCACCTGTCGCGGGATCGCGCGTTCGTTTGCGGTCGTGACGGGCCAAACCGATCCGGAACTAGGAGAGTACTCGTTTGACTTCGATGCCCTTTCCAAGATGGATACCATCGTCTTGATGATGGCCAGAAAGAATTTTGCGGAGATCACAGCGGGCTTGATGGATGCCGGTTTGGATTCAGCAACTCCCGTGGTCTGCATTGAAAACGCGACTTGTTTTAACCAGCGAGTCGCGATGGGCAGCCTTGCAGAAATCGCTGCAAAGGTTCGCGAGTTGGGCATCGCCAGCCCGATGGTCGCCGTCATTGGAGAAACCGCCAAGCTGGCGCAGCAGACGTCGGCAGTTCCCGTTGAAGTTCAAGCCTTGTTTGTTTGAGCTTCTCTCTGGCGGTGCACGGGCCGCAGTACAGGACTTGGAAATTGGCTTTGCAAGCGGCGGTGTTGCCACCTTGTTCCTAGCTAGTCGAGATCTGGAGTTCGGTTTTCGAAACCTGGCATTAGAAAAACTCGGTCCAGTGTTGTCTCTGGCGCATTCAGATCATCGAGCAGTTTCAAGAAGTACTTTTCAGAAAAATGTAGCTTCATGGCCTGTAGGTTTTTTAGATGACGCGCATGTCACGACTAAAAAACGACCTCTCTTTCGATCGTGTAACTCTCGCAAAAATAGACGTTTCGATTTGACTTGGCGCAAACAAATTCTTGGTCGGTCGTTCACGTTAATCAGGTCAGGTTTGCTTTCAACAGTTTCCGGATTGATACTTTTATAGTCGTGGTAAAGTACGGCTTAGTCGACACTGACTACGTCAGTTCTGGTAAGCGTTTTTTCAATTTGTGTCGTCGTTTGCCCTTTGATATTTGCCATTTCAAAAAAACTGCAAGTCCGGATTCGCGCGGATTACATTGTTAACCCACATTGAGTCGGCTTTCGCATCTTGGGCAGATCGTAGTGTTTCTGCCAACGACCCGTTTGCAGTTTGGGCATTCGGTGACATTGTTCTGACTCCTCATCTTTGTGGCGAAATTGTAAATGGCAAAACTTGTACCCAACAAAAACACCAACTTGCCGATCAGGCCCAAAGGAATAAACAAAGTGATGCAAAACATCAACAGGATGGAAATTGCAATCTTGGTGACGTCCAGAAACGAAAGTGATCCACGTACTGGACCTTCGCTTGGTGCCGAGAATGGATTGTCGGGTTCGCTGTCAGCCATCGAGTTAAACCCAAATTAGAATTCCGAGAGTCATCTTATGTTTGGCAGATGACGTCTGCATTTACCGAGCGGACTTGAGGCTCGGAACGACCGAGAAACCCGTCGGAACGAACATCGCTTTACCACAAGACGTTAGGGCGGACAGCAAAATCTAAGAAGTGCCAAGTTTTGTCCCTGTGCGTTTACTGCCGTACCGCCGCACAACGTTTTCAAGTTAACGATGCTATCGACTTCCGTCGCAGCCCCTGTCACTACTGGAAACTGATCAGCTGCTACGAGCTTGCTACAAGCCGATCGGCGCGGTGATTGGATTAGAGCCGATTCGTGTTCTTTGATTTGCGCCGATGTTGGGAACACTAATCGACTCTAATTAACACTAATGTCTTTCTGAATGCATGGTTCTGTAATCGTCGGCCGTTCTCAAGGGCTGATCCACGATGACGGCCGGAGCCGGCTCGCCATCAGGGG
>CAZDZX010000120.1:3718-11729 GCA_964510005.1 uncultured Pirellulaceae bacterium | reverse complement strand
AGGCATGGCACGTGGTTTTTGTTCGGCGATGGTTGTGATGGCGTGGTTGTGGATCGCTATATGAGCGCGGTGTTGGGGCATCGGCGGGCAAGATCGAGAAATTGAATCCGTTGCGACGGGTTCCCGACTTGCAAGACCGTGGTGGCATGGGACAATACAGCGCGGGTTTCATCTCTGCGATGAAGGGATCCCGGAAATCAAACACCTGCGGTGAGTAACGGCGAATATGGGGAAAACAACTTCACTTCTGCTGATCGGTTTTCTGGCCGGCATCTTCGCGGCCACCGCAGGGTTCTCCTTCTTGCTTCGCTACAAACCTGCGGCTAACGAATCTTCGTCGGCGATGGTCCTGAAACTGGGGCACTCTCTTAACACCAGCCATCCGGTTCACAAAAGCATTGAAAAAATGAAGTCGCGGCTGGAAGAACTTTCCGGTGGCACGATCACGATCGATATCTACCCCAGCTCCGTATTGGGCTCCGAAGAACAATGCATCGAGCAGCTCCAAAATGGCTCGCTGGCAATGACCAAAACTTCCGCCGGTGCCCTCGAAGGCTTTGTTCCTGAAATGGCGGTTTTCGGATTGCCATACCTGTTTCGCGACGAAGCCCATTGCTGGAGTGTGCTGGAAGGCGAAATCGGACAGTCGCTGCTGGAAAAGGGCGAATCAAAATATCTGCGGGGACTGTGTTACTACGATGCCGGTAGCCGGAACTTTTACACAAAGAACCAACCCATCAACTCGCCCAAAGACCTCGAGAAAATGAAAATCCGGGTCATGAACAGTGCCACCGCGATGGACATGGTGGAAGCCTTCGGCGCCTCGCCGGCTCCCATCGCTTGGGGTGAACTGTATTCCGCCCTTGCTCAAGGCACCGTCGATGGCGCAGAAAATAACTTGCCCAGCTTCACGTCCAACAAGCACTACGAAATTTGCAAACACTTTGTGTTGGATGCCCACTCCCGAGTGCCCGACGTGTTGCTGATCGGCACCCGCACTTGGAATCGGCTGAGTGAGCAACAGCAGGGCTGGCTGATTCAGTCGGCTCAGGAATCGGCCGTGTTTCAGCGTGGCTTATGGGCCGATGAAACGCGACAGGCGCGGAAACTGGCCGAGGCCGAGGGGGTGACTATTTACGAAGTCGATGGCAGTGAGTTCGCGGCCAAGGTAAAACCGATGCTCGACCAAGTTGAAGACGAAGTGATTAAAAAGCTGCTGACTGAAATCAAGGGCACCGAGTGAATACAGGCTCAACAGACGCTCAAGAGCAACCCGTTCACGGACTGGCCAAGCTCAACCGAAGGCTCTCATCGGCACTGCAGGTGGTGGCCCTTGTGCTGATGGCACTGCTGGTGCTGGATGTGGTGTGGGGCGTGGTGACCCGATACGTCTTTGATGAACAAGCCAAATGGACCGAAGAGCTGGCGCGATTCCTGTTGATCTGGGTCTCGCTGCTGGGTGGAGCCGTTGCTTATCGAAACCGCGAGCATCTGGGAATCGATTTTCTGGTGACCAAACTGGACTCCGGCGTCCGCAGCGGCACTCGGCTGATGACCGAAGTTTTGTCTTGCATCATCGTATTCGTGGTGCTGATCGTCGGTGGCGTTCAATTGGTCATCGATGCTCTGTATCTGGAGCAAACGACCGCGGCGCTGGGTTGGCAAATGGGATACGTCTACTTGGTCGTCCCCATTGTCGGTGTGCTGATGTTCCTGTTTTCGATCGAATTCATCGCTTTGCTCTGGAAATCCGGAGCCGAAGAGAACCCCGTTAAAGAAGTCTGAATGTTTGAAGTCGCCATCATTCTTGTCGCCACCTTTGTCGTGCTGCTATTGCTGGACGTACCGATCTGGGCTGCCCTGACTCTTTCGAGCCTGTTGGCGATCGTGGCCGAAGGTTCTGCCAATCCTTCCGTGCTGTTGGCCTCGAAACTGGCCAACGGAGTCAACAGTTTCGCGCTGCTGGCGATCCCTCTGTTTATCCTGTCGGGAAACCTGATGGGACGAGGCGGATTGGCGCGGCGATTGATCGATTTTAGTAGCTCTTTGGTCGGATCGGTCCCCGGTGGGTTGAGCTACGTCAACACGATGACTTGTATGTTGTTTGGTTCGGTATCGGGTTCGGCCGCGGCGGCGGTTTCATCGGTAGGCGGATTCATGATCCCGGAAATGAATCGCAAGGGTTACGGACGCGAGTTCAATGTCGCGGTAACCACGACCGCAGCGACCACCGGATTGATGATCCCGCCCAGCAACGTGATGATCGTCTATTCCGTGGCCGCCGGTTCGGTCTCCATTTCGGCGATGTTCATGGCCGGTTTTTTGCCCGGCGTTTTGACCGGGCTGTTCATCATGTTCGCGGCCGGAATCGTCTCGATCATCAACAACTACCGTGGAGAAGCCAGCAACTACGAGCGTTGGAAACCGATAGCGGCCACCGCGGCGATAGCTGGGTTCATTGTCGCGGCGCTGTTGAGCTACGTCATTCCAGCGTTTGAAGTCGAGCTGTTTGGTAAACCGCAGACCGTCGAGCCGTGGCAATCTTCCTGCGCTATCGCCGCCATTCCATTGACCTTTTGTTTAGTCTGCTTTGCGACGTTTCAGCGGGCGTTTCTCACCCTGTCGATGATCGTGATTGTGATTGGCGGAATTTTGGCGGGGATATTCACCGCGACCGAGGCGGCCGCAATCGCCGTGGTTTACGCTTTCCTGTTGTCATTTGTGCTCTACCGGGAAATCCCGGTTTCGGATCTGCCGAAAATTCTGCTGGAGTCCTGTGTCACGACCGGCGTGGTGATGTTGCTGATCGCTGCCAGTTCGGGGATGAGCTGGATCATGACGGTGGCCAACATCCCCCAGACCATCAGTGACGGACTGCTGGGGCTTTCCGACAACCCGATCATCATCTTGCTGGCGATCAACATTATCCTGGTCTGCGTGGGCACGTTTATGGATATGACGCCGGCGATTTTGATTTTCACACCGATCTTTTTGCCGATCGCCCAAGCGCTGGGGATTCACCCAATTCACTTTGGCATGATCTTGATTGTCAATCTGTCGATTGGGCTGTGTACGCCACCGGTGGGAACCTGCCTGTTTGTTGGCTGTAAGGTCGGTGAAACGACGATCGCCCAAACGGTGCGCTCGATGCTGCCGTTTTATGCTGCGATGTGGTTGGCCCTGATGGTGGTCTCGTTTGTGCCCGCGGTGTCGATGTGGTTGCCGGTTCAAACGAAGCAAGTCAAGGCGTCGGAGTACGAAAAGCTGGAGTTTTTGAAGCCAATTGCGAAACCAGAAACAGAGACCGCCCCGGCTAAATAGTTTTGCCGATTCTGTGTTAGAATCTGCGGTTTTGCTTTACCAAAATCTCAGATGCTCAACCTAGAAAACAGCCAGCGAGAATACGCTCGCGCGAAACAACTGATGCCCGGCGGAGTCAACAGCGCGGCCCGTGCCTTTGGCGCCGTCGGTGGCGAGCCGATTGTGTTTGAACGCGGCGACGGACCGTGGCTGCACGATATCGATGGCAATAAGTACTTGGACTACATCGGTTCTTGGGGTCCGATGATTTTGGGACATCAGTGCCCCGCCATTTCGGCAGCCGTTCATGCGGCGGTCGATCGTGGGACTAGTTTTGGAGCGCCGACCGTCGCCGAAAACGAACTGGCTCAGTTGATCATCGATTCATTGCCATCGGTGGAGATGGTTCGACTGGTGAATTCGGGAACCGAGGCCACGATGAGTGCCATACGGGTTGCTCGCGGTTACACCGGACGCGACATCGTCATCAAATTCGCAGGCAACTACCACGGCCATGTGGATAGCCTGTTGGTTTCGGCGGGCAGTGCGGCGGCGACCTTGGGTGTTGCCAATTCGCCGGGAGTGACTTCCGGGACGACTCAAGACACATTGGTGCTAAAGTACAACGACGTGGCCGGTTTGGAGCAGGCGTTTGCTCAACATGGCGATAAAATTGCGGCGGTGATCCTTGAGCCGATTTGCGGCAACATGGGGACGGTTACGCCATCGGCTGAATTTCTGACAGCGCTACGCGGCACAACTGAAAAACACGGAGCCGTTTTGATCTTTGACGAAGTCATGTGTGGATTCCGCGTCGCGATTGGAGGAGCTCAGTCGATCTTTGGCGTCACGCCGGACATGACGACGATGGGCAAAATCGTGGGCGGCGGGTTGCCGCTGGGCGCCTTTGGTGGAAAAAAAGAAATCATGCAGCATGTGTTGCCAGCGGGAAAAGTTTTCCAAGCCGGAACCTTGAGCGGCAACCCGATCGCGACGGCTGCGGGGATCGCCATGTTGAAATCGCTGCGTGACGAACCGCCGTATGAATACCTCGAAACGATTGCCGCGAAACTTGAACAGGGTCTTGCCGCCGCCGCCACCGCGGCGGGGTTGGAACACTGCATTAACCGGGTCGGCAGCATGTTGACTCTGTTCTTTCATCCGGGGCCTGTGACGGACTGGGATTCGGCATCTCAATGCAATACGGAACGATTTTCAAAATACTTTTGGGGATTGATTCATCGTGGAATTTACATGCCTTGCAGCCAATTCGAAGCCCTTTTTATCTCCGCGACTCACACCCCGGAGCACATCGACATGACGATTCAGGCGGCCACCGAGGTGTTTGCCGAATTGTGATAGTTGCGTTATCAGGATTTTTCGGGCAACCTATAGCCGAATTCATCGATTCTTTGTCCAACATCATCGAGCCGCCGCCAAGTTCAATCAGAATAGAAAGCTGTTCAATCTAACTCGAACCCACCGATACTTATGCCACCCGTTAAAACTGTTTTCGTTTCTGGCTGCTACGACATCCTACACGCGGGGCACCTTCAATTCTTTCGGGAAGCGCGGGCGTTGGGCGATCATTTGACGGTTTCGTTTGCTTCCAAAGAAGTCCTGCTGGCTCACAAGCAGCGAGCTCCGTCCATTCCTGACGAACACAAAAAGGTTCTGATCGAATCTTTGGAGATGGTGGATCAGGTCGTCATTGGAACCGGCCATCGATTGGGTTTTGACTTCGAAGATGAATATCGCCGACTCAAACCCGATATCCTTGCGATCACGACCGACAGCAGTTACCAAGACGAAAAGGCGGCATTTTGCGAGGAAACCGGTTCTAAGTTGGTGATCCTTGAAAAGTCCCCACCCAAGTTCGAACCGATTTCGACATCGCAGATCGTTCGCAACATTCGAGCGCCTATCGAATCGCCACTGCGAGTCGATTTTGCTGGCGGCTGGTTGGACGTCCCGAAATTTTCAAGAGCTGGAGAATACATCGTAAACTGCACCATCTCTCCGATGGTTAGTTTGGCCGAATGGGATTACAAACCCAAGTCCGGGCTGGGCGGAAGCGGAGCGTGGG
This sequence comes from uncultured Pirellulaceae bacterium, assembly GCA_964510005.1. Lineage (GTDB taxonomy): Bacteria > Planctomycetota > Planctomycetia > Pirellulales > Pirellulaceae > Mariniblastus. Next base: position 6,343 of record CAZDZX010000120.1, on the reverse strand, counting down.
CTCTGCTCAACGGAAAAGACGGCGTCTCTGCAGAACTTGATCTGGGAGTCGGCTGGCAGGATCCAGCGGTGATTCGCGAATCCGGATGCTGCGTTTGGAGAAGCGGTAAGTTGCCGGTTTTGGACTTCAAGCAGAACGGTGATTTCCTCAAAGGGCTGATGGCGTTGGCGTGGACCGGCAGTGATCATGACACTCCCTCCTTCGTTGACAACAAACGTGACTTCGATCGGATCGCGAAATCGTCTCGGATCGCTCGCGAAGGCGTTTGGAATGCCGACGTTGCCCAGATTGCCGAAGGTGTCAAAACCTATCACAGCGCTCAATTGGACGAAGGCATGGAACCCCTTCCGGTCGCCGACAAGGCGTTGGCCAGCAAATATTGTGGCGGCGGTTTCGGCGGCTATGCCCTGTACCTGTTTGGCGAAGCGGCCGATCGCGACGCATGGGTTGCCTCCGATGAAAACCATCGAGCCATCGAGCCCTATTGCAGATAGTTGGTAGGAAGTTGACGTAAAACCCACCAAAGGAACTGGCCGAGCAGCCGCACGCTAGCGTCGCAACTGCCAGCAGCCCTCTTCTTTGGAAGCGAACGATGTAATCGTTACGAATTACTTAAGTTTCCAAGATGCCCGGACGATCGATAAATATTGTGTAACCGGCATATCTTTCCAGGCCGGTTTTGGTCTCAGGGTATGTTAGCGATGAATGAACGTGCAATACGCAACGGCTTAGGAGTGTTGCTTATTTTCGTCGGCGTGTACTTGTTCGTGTCAATGCTCAATGGCTCGCTGCAGAAGTCGTTCACTAACTCGCCAGCCAGAACTGCGGAATTCCTGAGGGACTCGAAAAGTCAAAGCAATTCTTACCGCTATTCCAACGCGTATTCGAACTCCTATTCCAACGCGAATCCGGCTTACGATCCGAGCTACGGCCAATCGCCAGCCGCCGGCATGCAGAGCTTGCCTCCGATCGCACCGCATTTAGACAGTCGCACTGGACCGCGTTTCGATAGCCGCCAAGCCAGCTTCCAAGCACCGGTCCAGAACAATTACCCCAGCACAACGTCGGCAGCAATTGCGAACCAAACAGAGGCAGCCCCCCAAGCCGATGCGAGTTGCCTTGAATCTGGCTGGAAGAAAAATCCAATGTATCAAAAGGCTGCCAACGAGCGGCGAACGCAAGCAGCCACCCCATCACCGGGCGCCCAAGACTGGAACCAAGGAAGTCACTTCCAAGTCGTTCCCACGGCCAGAGCTAATTCTGAAACCAGCCGGTTCGTTCAAAACAATGCCAGAACGGGCAGCGGTTCTGGTTGGGAGCAGGTGCCCCATCCTGCCAACACGGTAAATCATCGTGGTCAACGGGCTCCCATTGTGGATCGCAACGTGGCTCCAGTTTCCTACGAAGCCAATATCGATCCTCGGAACCGAAACTTTAATCAGCAAATCGCGGCACAACCTCAACCACTATCCGCTTTGGTCAGCCCAGCCGATGTAGAAGTCAGTGCGGCGAAACGGGTTCAGTACGGAAAATCGTTGGCTCGAAGGGGGGCCTTTTTTGCAGCTCGCGAAGAATTTCTGAACGCTCTGTATCTGGTTGCCGAATCCCACGATCGCCGCAGCGGCAGATCCAACTACTCGTCCCGATTGAAGGCCGGCCTCCTCGCCCTCGACGAAGTCAAATCATTCGGAAAAATCACGCGAAACCAAGACACGCCACAGGCGCGGCAATTCGTGCTGGGGACTCTGCAAACAAAAATCGTTGCTCCCCAAGACGGGGCTCGTTACACACGCAATCAGTTGATCGAGTTGTTCTGCCAGCACGCATCATCGGAGATTGTCCAGTCACTGGGAAAATCGCCGGCAGCCAGCGAGAGCCTGTTCAGCTATGGCAAACTCTTGGCCGCCGAAACGAAGCTGGAAGACGCACAGGAAGCCATCAATGCTCAGTCTTCATGGGCGTTCTTCTTGGCGGCGGCGACCGTGAACCCTCAAAATCATGAAAGCACCAACGAGCTGGGCGCTCGCTTGCTCAAATCCGGTCAGCTGGCGAAAGCGAAAGAGATGTTTTTGCAATCGGTACACGGAGCGAACTCCGCCGTGTACTGGAGCAATTTGGCCGAGACGCATCGCCAAATCGCTGGCGTTTCTCAGAATCCTCAAGAGAGAAACTCGGAATTGTCACTGGCCCAACAAGCGGCCGCCAGAGCCGCTGCTGCCAGCCAACCCACGAATCAACAGGCTGCCAAATACTGGGCCAACACCCAGCAATTTCAGCAAGGAGCTGCCATGCCAGAATCAAACTTAGGCGTGGCTCCAACGAACAATTCTCCCCATCCATCCGCCGCAGGCGATAGCGGTGAAAATGGGGACGGTCGATTTATCACCAAACTAAAGAAGTGGTTCTAGCAGATGAGCGTTTCAAAATTTCAGAACTCATGGGGACTCAGCCGCGCAGCATTTTGCTCCGCGGTGGCGCTCACGATTCTCATGTTCGGAAACAGTGCCGTCATCGCTCAGCAGAATGCACTTTGGGATAATTTCCACAGCGTTCAAAATGTTGCGCAATCTGCTGCCGGTTCCGGATCAGCGAACTTGGCCACCCAATCGGTGCGAGATTTTGGTT